>JARXAG010000046.1 GCA_029866055.1 Burkholderiaceae bacterium | reverse complement strand
ACGCCTGCTAACAGCGCTGTCACCGGAAATATCGCTAACTTAAAACCTAGTGCTTCAAGGTCAGCCTTGCTTAAGACAGGCGTGCGACCTTTTTCAACCATATTCGCCAACAACGGCAAATCAAATGATGCGCCAATCTTGCGCATTTCTTCTTCGGTTTCGGGTGATTCGACAAACAAAATGTCTGCGCCGGCTTTGGCATAGGCCTCTGCGCGTCGCAGTGCTTCATCCAACCCAAGCGTGGTGCGCGAATCAGTGCGCGCAATAATCAAAAAATCTTTTGACTGACGGGCTTCGGCAGCGACTTTGATCTTTTTGACCATATCCGCCATCGGAATCACGCGCCGGCCGGGAGTATGGCCACACTTTTTAGGAAACTCTTGGTCTTCGAGTTGAATCGCCGAGGCGCCGGCTAGTTCGTAGCCCTGCACGGTGTGACGTACGTTTAACAAGCCGCCGTACCCCGTGTCGCCATCGGCGATTAAGGGCGTTCGCGCCATTTTTGCCATGGCTCCTACTCGGCCGACCATATCGCTATAGGTCGCGAGGCCGGCATCCGGTAAACCCAGATGCGACGCCACGGCACCAAAGCCGGTCATGTACAGGGCATCAAAGCCAAAGCTGTCTGCCAGTCGCAGTGACACCATATCGTAGACGCCGGGTGCGGTGACCAGACCGGGTTGTTTCAGACGTTCGTGCAGCTTTGCGGGTTTAGAGTTTGCCATGTCGAAATGCCTCAAAAAATTGAGTGCTTATCGTAGCAGGTCATGACGCAACTGTTGCCTGCTCACGAAGAGGAGGTTGCTTCGCCCTGAGGGTTAATTGTTAGCATGCTAGGCTGGTAGCGCTGCCGTCGAGTCAGTAAAGACTTGACGCGGTTCTCCGAGCAAGCCAAACTCAGCACTTCGCAGCCGAGTGTGTAAAGAGTGTCACGATGGATGCTTCGAGCGTTTCCTATTTACGTATTTTGATGGATGTTGCGAGTGATTCTCATTTACCAGAAGGTGCCTCGATGAACGACCTCAGTCTGCCAAAAGCGGTTAGCCAAGCGGCGCTGTCTGCGCAAACCATCAACCTTGGCCACCAAGCCCGTTTGCGTAGCCGCAACGGCGAGGCTCGCGGTCATACCGCAGGTGTGGCTCCGGGCAATGTGCAAGGCAATTTGATGGTCTTGCCCAAAGACCTGGCAAGTGATTTTTTGCTTTTTTGTCAGCGTAATCCTCGTCCCTGTCCAATTTTGGCCGTATCCGAGCCGGGCAACCCGATGCTGCCCAGCCTCGGTGAAGACGTTGATATTCGTTACGATATCCCGCGTTATCGTGTCTACAAAGACGGTGTGTTGGTTGACGAACCCTACGATATTGCAAGTCAATGGCGCGACGATCTAGTGAGCTTTGTATTAGGTTGCTCTTTTTCGTTTGAGCAAGCCTTGGTTGAAGCGGGTATCCCTTTACGGCATATCGAAGAGCAGCGCACCGTGCCGATGTATCGAACCAATATCGCAACGACGCCAGCGGGCGTGTTTCACGGTCCGATGGTGGTGTCTATGCGTCCAATGCGCCCAGCCGATATTGTGCGAGCTGTGCAGGTGACTTCGCGGTTTCCAAGCGTGCACGGCGCGCCGGTTCATATCGGCATGCCGCACTTGATTGGGATCCAAGATATCAACAAACCCGATTTTGGTGAATCGATCACCATCCATGATGATGAGATGCCCGTGTTTTGGGCCTGTGGCGTCACGCCGCAATCTGTGGCGATGGCGATGAAGCCTGCTTTCTGTTTAACGCATGCACCAGGCTCAATGCTTGTGACCGATTTAACTAATAATAGTCTGGCAAGTTTTTAGTCGTTGTTTGGTACTCTTTATTAGCATCACGTAATGCCCGCCAAAGCAAAGTCCCGATGGATCAGCGTGGGCCAGTCATTTCTTTGTTGTCTTGTCATACTTTAGGAGCTTATAGATGAACGTGTTAAATCGATCTGTGATGGTCACAGCCCTGTTTGCTGCAATGCAGTTATCAAGTGTGTCGGCTCAAACAGCTGCAACGGGCCCCAAGATTTCGGTGCAAGCCATTACGCAGGTGTCGCCAACGATTCCGCAGTACACCCAGGTGGATCAACCTATGTTGCGCGATGGTCTGAAGGCAGCCACCAACGGTCGGGTTGAAATCACGCTCTCGTCTTGGCCAGAGCGCAACGTCAATGGTCCTGAAGTGCTGCGCTTGGTGCGTTCGGGTCAAGTTGACATTGCAGCGGGCCCGCTCACAACAGTCTCGGGCGACGTGCCGATGCTCGACGGCATTGACTTGGCAGGCTTGAATCCTGGCATTGCTCAAGCGCGCAAAGTGGCAGACGCGATGATGCCGGTTGCCAATAAAGAGCTCGAAAAACTAGGCATCAAACTTGTGGCAACGTACCCGTTCTCGGGCCAGATGCTGTTCTGCCGTAAGCCAATTGCGTCGTTAGCTGACTTGAAAGGTCTGAAAGTTCGAATCAACGGGCCTTCGGCGGGTGATCTAGTCAAAGCGTTGGGCGGACAGCCTGTTTCACTTGCCTTCGGTGAAGTCTACACAGCGCTTGAGCGTGGCACCGTTGATTGTGGCATCACAGGTTCGGGTTCGGGCAATGGCGTGAAATGGCCAGAAGTGACAACACACCTTCACACATTATCTTTATCCTGGTCGACCGCTGGTTACTTTGTGAATTTGGCTTGGTGGAACAAGCTTGATCCTTCGATTCGTGCTCAGTTCGAAAAGACGTTTGCCGCAATTGAAAATGCCCAGTGGAAACTTGGCGAAGAGGCAACCGCCGATGGTGTGGCGTGTAACGTTGGCCGTGCAGAGGGATGCTCGGGTAAATTGGCAACGCTGGTCAAAAAGCCTATGGCAGAAGTTAAGGCTCAGCCAAATGAGGCAAGCTTGATTCAGGCAAGTCTGGCTGACACAGTCTTGCCCGCCTGGGTCAAACGCTGCGGTGACCGCTGCGGTGTGGTTTACAACGAGGTGATCGCACCGATTACTGGGGTGAAATACACCGCTGGTAAGTAAGTATGCATCACGGTCTTGAATGGCTCAGTCGCCGTGCGATGTGGATAGCAGGCTTTTGCTATCTACTGATCACGGTGCTGATCTGTTTTGATATCTTTGCTCGAAAGTTTCTGGGTTTTTCAACCGAATCCACCACCGAACTAACCGGCTATCTGATGGCGGTTGGGATGAGCTGGGGATTGGCGGGCACACTGTTTGAGCGCGGTCATGTGCGCATCGATGTCTTGGTGCAGCGCATGCCCCTGCGTGTGCGCGTGTGGTTACATTTAGCTTCGTTGTTGGCCTTGTTGGTGTCGACCGGATTTTATGTGTACGGAGCAGTTTCAATCGCCAACGATTCGTTTGCATTTAACGCCACGGATCTCACCACCTTGCGCACACCGTTGGTGTTACCGCAGGGTTTGTGGGCAGCAGGCTTTGTGTTGTTATTTCTGGCAGCGCTTGCTCTGGCGCTGCGTTCAGTCGGGCAGTTAATGCATGGCGATCTTATCGCCATGGATCGTGCCTTAATGGCGCGTACTTACGAAGACGAAGCGGCCGAAACACTCGAAGCGGTTGCCGAGGCACAAGCACATATGCAGGCGCCAGGCTATTCGTCTACTGAGGTGGTTGCTGAGCCACAGACACCTCTGCAGACCCCTAGCGTTTCGTCTACTCATAAACAGGGCAGTCAATGATTGCGATCGTATTCATTGTGATCATGGCGATCGTGATTGGTGGTGCCAGCTTATTTGGCGGTGCGGATAGTGCCGCGGCCTTATCCGCTACAACGGTGCCGTGGTGGGCGTTATTGGCGGTATTAGGGGCGTTTGCCGGTTTTTTTGCGGGTGGTATCTACGTCGGTGCCGCGCTCTCATCGCTTGCGCTCTTGGCGGGCTTTTCGTTGTCAGATCGCCCGTTTTGGAATTTTCTTGGCGAGATGATTTGGGCGCCGTCCACCAACTTTGTCTTGGTATCAGTGCCGCTCTTTTTGCTGATGGGCGAGATCATGTTGCGCGCCGGTTTGTCTGAGCGTTTGTATCGTGGCTTGAATGTCTGGATGGGTCGGTTGCCGGGAGGCTTGTTACACACCAATATTTTGGCCTGCGGGGTCTTTTCTGCGGTGGCGGGTTCAAGCGTGGCAACGGCGGCAACGATGGGCTCGGTCGCCTTGCCGTATTTTGAAAAAAGTCATTACCCACCAAAATTAGTGCTGGGTTCGCTTGCTGCGGGTGGGGCTTTAGGCAACCTGATCCCGCCAGGCATCACGTTCATTATTTACGGTTTGATCACCGAAACTTCAGTCGGTGCGCTCTACATCGCTGCCATTGGCCCGAGTATTTTGGTGGTGCTCTTATTTGTGTTGGTGATTCTTTACTACAGCTACAAACTCAAGTTACGGGCTGACCCCAACGCGATGGGTGTCACCTGGCGACACAAGGTCGCAAGCTTGTCAGACTTGTTGCCAACGACCTTGTTAATTGGGCTCGTGTTGGGGACCATTTACGCGGGCCTAGCCACGCCAACCGAATCTGCGGCACTTGGCGTGGCGGGCAGCTTGATCTTGGCGTTGGTTGATCGCAAACTCAACTGGAAAATGATCTCTGAGTCGTTGCATGCCACGGCGCGCACCACTTCGATGATTGCGCTGATTTTGTTTGGCGCCTACGTGTTGAACTACATTCTGTCGTCGTTAGGTGTGCCGCAAATGTTGGCAAAGTTTTTAACAGGTTTGCCCCTGCCAGGTTGGGCGATCATGTTAGTGATTATTGGCTTTTATTTAGCCCTTGGCACCTTCATGGAAGGCCTGTCGATGGTGATTTGCACCGTCCCGTTGCTGTTTCCAGTGGTCACCGCGCTTGGCTACGATCCGATCTGGTTCGGCGTCGTGATCACAATGCTGGTAGAGATCGCAATGATTAGCCCGCCGGATGGCACGGTGCTTTACGTCTTGCAAGGCATGCGACGACAGCCTGGGCCAATCACCGATGTCTTTTCGGGTGTGATGCCCTTTATGTTTGTCTACATGTTGGCAATTATTATTCTGATGGTGTTTCCGTCGATCGCGTTATGGTTGCCAGCGGTTTTGTCTTGACCTCTTTCCCAGCCTGAAGGGGGCAGATTTTCGCACATGTCGTTCAACTTTTTACTTTCTTATTTTTCAAATCATCATGATGAAATCTCACCTGTATTTTTCTTGCGAAGCGGTTGGTGCTGATGGCACGATTACCACAACGCTAGCCGCTGTTGCCCCCAGACATTATGTGATTGCCGGTTGGACAGGGCGTGATGCGGCGGCGATCGAACACCACATTCATGAACTCGGCTTGATCGGTGTGCCCGCGCCTTCTACCGTGCCGCTTTACTACCGCGGCAGTGCCTTGTTACTCACCCAAACCGAAACGATACAGGTTGTGGGGCCAGATAGTTCAGGCGAGGTCGAGCCAGTTTTGTTTTACACCGGTGGTGAATGGTGGCTGACCGTTGGCTCTGATCACACCGACCGGCGTGTTGAAACGTATTCGATTGCTGTATCTAAGCAGTTGTGTCCTAAACCGACCGGCACTTCGGCTTGGCGGTGGTCTGACGTCTCGGCATATCAAGACGAACTCGAGCTGATCTCACGCATTTTTGAGGATGGTAAGTGGGTTGACTATCAGAAGGGCGCGTTCGGCGCGATCCGACCGCTTGAATCCTTGCGCAACGGCTGCTTCGCGGGCCCGCACATTGACGAAGGTAGCTTTGTGTCGTGCGGTACCCTTGGTGCCATCCCCAATGCTAAGGGTGAGGGCATTCGGGCAGCGACTCAAATGGAACTTGAAATCCGTGACCCTCGGCGCAAACGTAGCATCAAGCATCGCTACTCGGTTGAAGTCTTGCCGCTCGTATCTTGATCGAGGCGAAGCAATCTGACGGTCCACTCTCAATGAAGGGTTTCTAGTCTGAGTTAAGCATCTTTTTAAAACGACGGCTCACTCTCAACAAATGGGCTCTAGTCTGAGTGAAGTATCTTGTCAAAACGGTGGCCCGCCCTTAATCAATGGGCTCTAGTCTGACTTAAGTATCTTTTCAAACAAACGTTTTTCTCATTTTTCATTATTCATCATGACCCACATCACCCAAACTATCGATCAGCTCAACGCCCGTCTCGCACGTGGTGAAACGACACGCGAAGCCCTTGTCTCGCAAGCCTTAGAAAATGCGACCAAGGCATCGGCTAACAGTGTCTTCACGATGCTGTATCCAGAGGCGGCACTAGCGGTGGCGCGTCAAGCCGATGCGGCTCAGGCAGCGGGGCTTGAGCAACCGGCTTTAGCCGGCTTGCCAGTCTCTATCAAAGACCTCTATGGCGTAGCTGGCGAAACCACGATGTCAGGCTCAATCGTATGCAAGGGTGAGCCGGTGCAAACGCATGATGCCCCCGTCGTTGCGCGACTGCGTGCGGCTGGTTCGGCAATTATTGGCAAAACGAATATGACCGAATTCGCTTTTTCAGGGATCGGTATCAACCCCCATTACGGGACTCCGGTTAATCCGACAGACACCAAGGCTGCGCGCGTGCCAGGTGGCTCGTCATCGGGGGCGGCCGTTTCGGTCGCGTTAGGGTTGGCCGTGGCAGGATTGGGTTCGGACACTGGTGGTTCGATTCGTGTGCCAGCCGCGCTATGTGGAATCGTCGGTTTTAAAAGCTCTCAGTTTCGTGTGCCACTGACTGGGGCGATGGAGCTTGCCCGTTCGCTCGACACCGCATGCGCGATGACGCGTAGCGTCCAAGATTGCTTGACCGTCGACGGTGTGTTGTCAGGCGCAATGCTGAAAGTCAAGCGCCGTCCCTTGTCTGGTATGCGCTTTGCATTACCTCAAACGACTCTGTTAGAGGGGTTAGACGCGACGGTATCTAAGGCCTTTGCGCGCAGTGTGTCGATGTTGGCGGCTGCTGGCGCGCAGATCGTTGAGATCCCATTAACAGAGCTGGCTGAGATCCCTAAACTCAATGCGCCTGGTGGCCTATCGCCGATCGAGGCCTATGCTGTGCATCATGCCCGTTTGGCTAAATCCAAAGAGGGCTTTGATCACCGTGTGGCTGCACGCGTTGCGTTAGGGGCACCGGTGACGGCACAACAGTACCTTGCAATGCTCGACAACCGCTTAGATTGGATTGCCAGAGTTGAGCATGCGATCGAGGGATTTGATGCAGTGCTTTGCCCGACCACGCCGATTATTGCGCCAGAGATTGCCACGCTTGAGGCCTCTGATGAAGCATTTTTTAAGGCAAATGGCCAGATGTTGCGCAACACGTTTGCCTTTAACTTTTTGGATGGCTGCTCGTTTAGCTTGCCTTGCCACATTGCCGGCGAGCAAGCGGTGGGGTTGATGCTGTCGTCGGTGAGGGGTGATGATGCGGCGCTTGCTGCAGTCGCGTTGGCTGTTGAGGCGGCTTTGGCTTCGCGCTAGTCAAGCAGCTAGGTTGTAAAGGGTAAAACAGGCCAGCAAGCTCATTCGTCGTTGGTGAGAAAGACGGGTGAAAAAACGCGCTGAAAGCCTCTGAAATCGATCGAAACAGGTTGCATGGCTTGGACCCCTTACCTGGGCTCAAGAACCTCTCTAAGCTAGGCCTCAGTTCAACTAAACAGAGGAGCCAGCCAATGAGAGCCTTGCGCGTTATGGTCGTAGGGGTGTTTGCCTTGCTAACGGGCTGTGTTGCCTATGGCCCACAACCTGCGGGGTACGGTTATGGGTATGGGTATGGATCCAGTTATTCGTACACGCCGGTGTACGTCGCGCCTGTTCCACGGGTCGTGGTGCCAGTGGTGAGGTACCCCCAGAGGTACCCTGGCCATAGGCATTGGAGGCATCCTCGCTGGCGTGGGTAGGTGCTATGCCTGACAAAGGCGCACGCTTTGGCTCACAAACCTGTAAAGTGTCGGCACTTGCCCAGTTTAGAGCCCACTTAACGAGCTCGTCCCACTGAGCGGCAAGCTTACACGGAGCAGCCATTGAAAGTCCCGCAGCGTCTCGCGCCGCTTGTCGAAGAAGGTTTAGTCGACGAAGTTCTCAGTCAACTGATGAGCGGCAAAGAAGCCACCGTTTACGTGGTGCGTTGTGGCGACTCGGTGCGGTGTGCCAAGGTGTACAAAGACGCCAAGCAACGCAGCTTCAAAAACGCGGTGTCCTACACCGAAGGGCGTAAAGTCAAAAATAGTCGTCAGGCGCGCGCCATGGAAAAAGGCACGCGCTACGGCAGACAAATGCAAGAAGAAGCGTGGCAAAACGCTGAGGTCGATGCGTTATTTCGCTTGGCAAACGCGGGGGTGCGGGTGCCCCAGCCCTACATTTGCACGGATGGTGTCTTGCTGATGGAGCTCGTCACAGATGCTGACGGCCAAGTGGCGCCCCGCCTCAATGATGTCGAGCTCACCCCAGAGTTGGCGCTTGAGCATCATGCGTATTTGATTAACCAGGTCGTCCGGATGCTGTGTGCTGGGGTGATCCATGGCGACCTGTCTGAATACAATATTTTGATGGCGGCTAGCGGGCCCGTGATTATTGATTTGCCGCAGGCTGTTGACGCTGCAGGTAATAACGAGGCTGCTGCGATGCTGTCGCGTGATGTGCAAAATCTGGCCGTTTATTTTGGTCAGTTTGCCCCTCAATTACTGACAATGGCCTATGCCAAAGAAATTTGGCAACACTATGTGGCTGGGACCTTAACGCCCGAAACCGCCTTAACGGGCTTTGTGGCGGCCGACACGACACCCGTTGATATGGCTGGTTTGCTGCAAGAAATCGAAGACACCCGCCGCGAAGAGCAAGAGCGCAGGCTTCGCCTGCAAGAGCGCGATTGAGGTAATCGTCAAGCACATGGCTATAATCAAGTGCAAATATATCTAATCACTTGAACCTTGCCATGACTGCACAATCTACTCTCGCCTTTCGATCGCTCAAGTCTACTCATCCTACGCCTCAAGCCGAGCGCGAAGCGATCGTCGCAAACCCCGGTTTTGGCAAGTACTTTACCGATCATATGGTGTCGATTGACTGGACCTTAGATCAAGGTTGGCACGACGCTGCGCTCAAGCCTTACGGCCCCTTAATGCTTGATCCGGCTTCGTCGGTCTTGCACTATGCCCAAGAGATTTTTGAAGGCCTGAAAGCCTACCGTCACCCCGATGGTTCAATCTGGACGTTTCGTCCTGAACAAAATGCTGCCCGTATGCAACGCTCGGCCACGCGGCTCGCCTTGCCGCCTCTGCCAACTGATTTGTTTCTTGAGTCGATTAAGCAGCTTGTTGCCGCAGACGCCGCTTGGGTGCCAGGCTCGGGCGAAATGAGTTTGTATATTCGGCCTTTCATGATTGCGAACGAAAGCTTTTTGGGTGTGCGCTCGGCGCACCGTGCGGCCTACTACGTGATCGCAAGCCCGGCAGGCCCTTACTTTGCCAAAGGTGTGGCGCCTGTGATGATCTGGCTGGCTGAAGATCATTCGCGTGCAGCCTATGGTGGCACGGGTGCTGCTAAGTGTGGTGGTAACTATGCGGCCTCTCTGTTGCCTCAGCAAGAGGCCTACGAAAACGGTTGCCCGCAAGTGTTGTTTTTAGATTCGCAAGAAGGCAAGTACATCGAAGAGCTCGGTGGCATGAACGTATTTTTGGTGCTGAAAGATGGCACGCTAGTCACGCCAGAGTTGACGGGCAGCATTCTTGAAGGTGTCACGCGTATGAGCATTATCCAACTTGCTCGCGATCGTGGTCACCAGGTTCAAGAGCGCAAAGTTACCGTTCATGAGTGGCGTGAGGGGATCGCCTCAGGTGAGATCACCGAGGCCTTTGCCTGTGGAACAGCAGCGGTGGTGACACCGATCGCGGCGCTCAAAGGGCGTGGCTTTATTGCAGGTGACGAACATGCGCCAGCCGGCAAACTCACTATGTCCTTACGTCAAGAGCTGACTGATATTCAGTCGGGGCGCGCACCCGACCGACATGGTTGGATGCAGCGTTTGGTATAACGGCTTCGTTTCAGGGCTCGCGGCAACTCAGGTTGATTTGAGTGCTAGCGAAAGCATGAGCTGATATTGCTCGGCCTCAAGGTAGGGCTGCTTGTTCATTAAGTCCATTAAAAGCTGATCGGCCAAGATAACTTGATCGGCGGGTAACTCTTTCATGACAGCTGAATACACCGCAAAGCGCCCACCATTTACCCAGGCTTGAATCGCCTGTTCGTGCGCCTGTGTATGCTGAAGCTTTTGTTGAGTGCGTTTGAGGCGTTGTCGATCGGCTTCGACTGTGCCGTAGGCGGTTCGTGCCTCGGTTCGCCCCGAGCCCCGCAGAACCCTGAGTCTTGCCGCAGTGCGGATAGTGAGGTAATCAGCTTGGGTGGTGAGTTTTGCGCGTTCAAGCTGTTGGATTTGCTCGAGCATTAATTCAGGTTGAGCATCATCCTGAGTGGTGAGTTTTTTTAAACTGGCGGGCACGCGGTGCCCACGTTGCTCGAGCAAGGCTCGATACCGTTGCGCCGTGAACTGCGTCTGGCCTGCAGGGATTGAACGTGGGAGTGGCATCTACAAGTCACCTCAATGCAACATAGTATATCTTAGCAAAGTAAGTTAGTACATTTTTTTATTTATACAGTACATCTTAATCGAATAGTTCTATTCAACGTATTGAAAATATTGATGAATTCAAAAATTATCCAGTTTGGTTGTATCGTGATTGGCGGTTTGTTGTTGCTCTGGCCTGCGATCTATAACGACTATCCACTGCTCTACAGCGACTCGCATGTCTTTATCTCGCAGCCTGTGGCCGGCTTTATGAATTGGGACAAGCCTTATATCTATGGGCCTCTGATTCTTTTATTTCATGCGTGGCAAACGCTTTGGTTAGTGGTGATTGCACAGGCGTTGCTTGTGTCGCATTTGCTTTGGTTGGTGATTGTTACCTTGACGCCTGAGCCAAAGGCCGCTCAGGCGGTATCACCCAGCCCAAGTCTGGTCTCGGTTACCTGGCCTGTCGCCAAGCGTCATCTGTTTGTCTGTGGGGCACTCGCGTTAGCAAGTACAGCCCCCTGGTTCGTGAGTTTTCTAATGCCTGATATTTTTGCGGCAATCGCGGTGCTGTGTATTTTTTTGTTAGGTTTTTCGACGCGTTTGAATCGTGTTGAAGTGGTGTGGTTGGTCGTGCTTGGTGCCTTGGCGATCTCGGTTCATCTGTCGCATCTTGTGATTGCTGCGGCCTGTTTGCTTGGCGTGCTCTGTCTTGGTTGGCGTCGTCTAGCACTCGCGGTGTTGCCCTTGGCTTGCGCCATTGCACTTTTGCTTGGCACCAACTTGTATGCGTTTCAAAACGCGGCGATCTCTCCACATGGTTCAGTCTTTATGCTTGCTCGTTTGTCGGGCGATGGCAACACCAAAGAGATACTAGAAAAATACTGTGCACAAAAAAACTGGTATCTCTGCGCATGGGTCGACCGTTTGCCTACGGATAGTGATGAGTTTTTATGGAATGGCAAGGGTCCTGTCTGGAGCCATCCTGGTGGCCCAATTGGCTTGGCACCAGAGGCCTCAGAGATCGTGTCCTACGTACTGCGTACAAGGCCTTGGCCCGTCTTGCTCTCTGGCCTAAACAATATGGCCCAGCAGTTGTGGATGATTCAATTGGGCGACACCTTGCATTCTGATCATCTGGACGTGACGGTAGCCAAAAGTGTGCGCGAGCATTTTGCAGCAGCAGAGCTTAAGAGCATGAACGGTTCTCGGCAAATGAACAACACGCTTGTCGCAGATGCTGTCTGGTTCAGTCGTCTGAATGTCGGGGTGTTTTATTGTGCGGCAGTATTTGGCCTGTATGTGCTGTTCGTGGCGTGGCGCAAGCGCACCACGCAGCTAAATCACACTCACGCAACGTTTGAGCGCGACCACACCAAATTAGTGGTGAGTTTTATTTTGATACTTTGGCTAGGCGTTGTGGCAAACGCCTTCGCAACCGGAGCACTCTCTAAACCCCACCATCGGTATCAAGCCCGTATCGCGTGGCTGCTGGTGTTGCCCCCGCTGCTGTTGTTACGCAATACGGTGCCGAGCACTGCCCCGAAGCCGACGTAGCTTAGGGGCTGCGCTCAGGTCGGTTCAATCATTCGCGCTGAATGTTGCTGGCCTTGATGACGGTCGCCCATTTAGCGATTTCACCATCCACAAAGGCAGCCAGCGCTTGGGGTGTACTCCCCTCAAGCTCAATTGCCTGCTGCACCAACTTTGCCTTGAGTTCAGGGTCAATCAGTACCGCATTGATATCGCGATTTAAGCGCTCGATGATGGCAGGCGATGTGCCAGTCGGCGCAAAAAAGCCGTAACTTGCAATCGATTTAAACCCTGGATAGCCCGACTCGGCTATGGTGGGTAAATTGGGCATCAGAGCCGAGCGTTTGGAAGTGGTGATTGCAAGTGCGCGCACTTTACCGTCTTTGAGCATGGGCAAATAGGGTGGCAAGGTATCAAGCGCCATCGTGACTCGCCCTGAAATAAGATCAGGCATTAAAAGCGACGTGCCCTTGTAGGGGATATGCAAGACGTCAATGCCTGCGGCAACTTTGAACATTTCACACGTTAAGTGAATCAAGCCGCCCGTACCTGACGAACCACAGGTGAGTTTGCCTGGCTCTTTTTTAGCCAGAGCCACGAGTTCGGCCAAATTCTTGACGGGTAACTCGTTGCTGACGACCACGATATTGCTCAAGGTGCCTGCCATCGAAATCGCAGTGAGATCCCTCTTGAAGTTGTAACCAGGGTCTTTGTAATAACTGACGGCTATCGAGTGTGAACCAATCGAGCCCATCAGGATGGTATATCCGTCGGGCGCCGCCTTCGAGACGTAGGCCGCACCGATATTGGCACCCGCGCCTGGTCTGTTCTCGATCACCACAGACTGCCCAAGCTTCACAGCCAGTTTTTCTGTAATGGCGCGCGTCAAAATATCAGTGGCCCCGCCAGCCGGAAACGGCACAACGACTTTAAGAGGCTTGGATGGATACGAGTCTTGTGCCAGGGTGGGGGCGGACACGCCCGCGCCAAGAGCCAAGATCGCTAAAAAGGAGTTTAAGTAACGATTCAAGCGCATGATGTTTTTCCCGAAAAGTGAAACGACATCATAAACCTCAAGCAAGAAGTATGCCGACACTCTGACCCAAAGAGGATATTTTGCTGACAGACACTTGGCGTTTGTGAAGCTCAGTGGCTGCCCTAGATCCTAGTTCAATTCGTGGAAAGCCGGCGCCCCAGTCGGATCATAGGCTTTTCAACACCATAATAAATAATGGCGGCGATCGCGACAGAGCCAAGCATAGATAGCAGGAGATACACCGAAAGGTGGGCGTTGGCCAGCCAAGGCATACGCTGGTCACGTAGCAGCACAAACAGGGTGTAAACCACAATGGGATGAAGTAAATACATCGAATAGCTAATTTCGCCTAACCAAGTGGTGAAACGATTGTTGATCTGTAGTTTCGTCGACAATAAGATAAACAGTCCAAGCCCTAGAGACAATGGCACCGCGAGTACCAGTATTTTTGACGCATACGCGCTTGGAAGTTGGGCGTAAAACATCCAAACCAGCAATGGTGAGGCGCACACGCCTAGCGGAAACAAAATAAAAAATGTTTGAACAGTTCGAGAAAAAGGCTTGGCGCCGCTCGCTCGGTCACGATCATGCCAACAACGAAAAAGAGCCCCCCAAAACATAATTGAAATAAATAGCCCGTACACATAGAGATAGTTTCGTAATTCTCCTGTGCTACCCGGATCAAACCAATTGGGATTCAGCCAATGTATGGCTCGTGGAAGAATTGAAAAAACGATGGGTCCTCCGAGCATGCCGATCACTAACCAGCGGGGTTGGTGTAGCGCCCGTAGCGTAAACAGAAGCGCACAAGCAACATAAAAAATTAACTCAATACGCAGGGTCCAGTACAGCCCCAAAACGTCTGGTGCGCCGAACATGCTCTGAATCATCGTGAGGTTTAGCAACACGGTCTGCAGGGAAAAAGGCGTCATCAAGTACAGCCCAAGCAGGGCTGCGCCGAAGACCGAAATCCAACAGGCTGGATACAGTCTGAACACTCTACGAATGAAAAATACCCGCAATGCGTCTAGAGTGGTTTGATGACCAACAGCCCGTAAGCTGGATGGAATCACAAAGCCGCTAATGGCAAAAAACAGCACAACCCCAATGCGTCCAGTGTTTATCGTCGCTGAAAGCTCATACAGCAAAACTCCAGCTGGTGACGTCGGCAATTGCACGAAAACTTCTGTGGCGTGCAGCCAAATCACCAACAAGGCCGCAAGTCCGCGTTGTGCATCGATATAGCCAAAGCGTTGAGTCACTGGCGACGCTTGTTTCAATGCGCTTGCATCTTGCTTCAATCTGCTTGAATCTTGTTGTCTTTAATCAGCTTGCCATACAAGGCATATTGCTTTTGTGTAGCCTGACCAAACTCTGCAGCGCTTGTGCCACGTATGGTCAAGCCTAAGGCGACTAAGCGTTCACGGGTTTGCGAATCAGCGAGGGCTTTTTGCATTTCGGCGTTTAATTTCTCGATGATAGGTTTGGGTGTACCAACAGGGGCAATCATCGCAAACCACGAGTTAAAGAAAAAATCGCTGACACCGGCCTGCACAACGGTTGGAACATCCGGATATTGTGCAAGGCGCTCGGGTGTCGAGACCGCCAGCAGGCGTAACTTACCACCCTGAATCAGTGAGGTGACTGTGCCTAATCCTTGATAGGACACCTCAACTTGCCCTGCGGCGGCCGCAACAGCTGCGGGTGTGGCGCCCTTGTAAGGGACATGCACCAAATCGATACCAGTACGTTGAGCAAACAGTGCCATGGCGATATGCTGAGGGCTGCCACTACCGCCTGAACCATAATTAATTTTGCCTGGATTTGCCTTGGCCGCCGCAATGAAATCATTGAGAGTCTTATAAGGCGATTGGTCCGCTACCACGATGCCCCATTCAATCGTCGCGACCAATGAAATCGGCTCAAAGTCTTTCAGCGCATTCCAGGGGATGTTCGAATAAATGTGCGGCAGCATCGTCAAGATGCTGTCGTTGACCCCGCCAATCGTATAGCCATCGGGCGCTGCCTTGGCGAGACGATCTGCTCCAATGAGCCCCGATGACCCAGTGATATTTTCAATCACGATGGGTTGCCCCATGTTCTGCGACATCTTGGCGGTTAAGAGGCGCGCCGCACCATCCACGGCGCTGCCAGCGGCCAGAGGCACAATCATGCGGATGGGTTTAGTGGGGTAGCTGTCTTGCGCTTGTGCAACGCCGAGAGACGCGAAGACTAGCATTGCAAGCGCCAGACTTTTTAACCTGCTAGCTGAGAAGGGAGCGCCGAGCAAGCTCTTTGTTGAAAAGGCGTTAACTGCTAGCCAACCTGCTGAACGAATACGATGGGTCATGAAAAACCTCTGAAAATTAAACAGTGAGTGCCGCGATACCAAGTTCAGTTGCCAAGGCATTTAAATCAGCAACGAGAACCGGCGCAAGAGGGATCCCTTGCTCTTTGTACGCTAAACGTTTTGCATGGCTCTGCTCGCCAGGTAGCCACACTCTGTCAACACCGGGCAGGCGTTCGCTAGCACGTAGATCTTTCACCAGTTGATCAACCGCGCCTTTAAAGAAACCGGGTTCGCCAAAGGCTTTTAAATCAATCACTAAAATCGCTTGGCCGGTATTGGTGGGCGTGACGTGATCTTTATTGAAGTCAACGACGTCTTTGCCCATTGAGGCACCTTGCAGCGTGCCGGCCAGCAACCCAACGATCAAGGCTAGACCATAACCCTTGTGCCCGCCAATTGGCAATAAAAAGCCTTCATCGGCACGGTTCGGGTCGGTGAGGGGGCGGCCCTGGCGATCGATCATCCAGCCTTCTGGCATGGTTTCACCACGCTTGGCTTTGGCTTTGACTTTGCCGTAAGCCGCCACGGTTGTTGCCATGTCTAGCACGACGGCAGGCTCGCTTCCTGCAGGGATGCCGGCCGCGATTGGATTGGTGGAGAGCAGCATATCCATTCCGCCCCAAGGCGGTAAATGGTTGGCATTGCCCACTGCAAAATACAAACCAATCATGTCGTGCTCGATTGGCATGCGCGCATAAAGCGAGGCCGGGCCTGCATGATTGCTATTGCGTGTGCCCACCCAAGCGACGCCAGCGTCGGCAGCTTTTTTGATCGCGAGCTCAACTGCGTGCGATACCACCAGGTGTCCCATCCCATTGTCGCCATCCACCACGGCCATCGCGGCCTTATCTTGCACGACTTTGATTTGTGGATTGACGTTGATCCCCCCTGCACGAATACGTTTGACGTATTGCGGTAAGCGAATCACGCCGTGACCGTCTGAGCCTTGCAGATCGGCCTGTGCCATCAGTAAGGCGACTTTGTTGGCGTGCGCAGACGACAGGCCGTTGGCTTGCAAGGCGCGCGAAATAAAGTCTTTGAGCGAATCGAACTGAACGATGATTGAAGTGTGAGCTGCGGGTAAATTGGTGTTAGACATGAAGTATTTAGCTGCCCACGGTTGGGTCAAAAGGTTTAACCTTAGTGTTTGAAATTTACTCTGTTTTTTTGGTTTAAAGGGTCGAAAATGACTGCAAATGCCTTGAATGTGTTGGGCACTGAACTAATGCCTTGTTCTTACGACCCGTTGACAGGTTTTTACCGCGACGGCTGCTGCAACACCGATATGCAGGATTTGGGTAGCCACGTCGTTTGTACCAAGGTCACACAAGAGTTTTTAGAGTTTTCGGCAAGTCGCGGCAATGATTTGTCGACACCGCGCCCCGAGTATCGCTTTGCCGGTTTGCAAGAGGGCGACCGATGGTGTCTGTGCGCCCTGCGCTGGAAAGAAGCGTTACATGCCGGTGTGGCGCCGTTTGTGATTCTTGAAAGCACTCACGCCAAAGCCCTTGAGTTTGTCACGCTTGAGCAGTTACAAGAGTACGCGCTCGTGGGCGGTTGATCACTCGCTCATCAGGCGCTTCACAGCGCGATCCCCTCGTGCGCTGCGATGAGTTCAAGTGCGTGCTCGAACAGTGCGCGTGCCTGACCCGACACTTCGGCTAAGTGCTCATGCAACTGTTGATCTGCTGAATTTTTGTTTAAGCACTCTTGGCTGTATTGCTCAAAGCTCGACAACTGCGTCAGTAGTTCAGCCACGTGGCGTGGGCACTCGCACAAGACTGCAGTTGAAATATTTGCCACCCGCGACAGTGTTTCATCAGAGTATTTTTTTGGAGTTGCCTTGCGGCCTGTCGTCGGTGCGCTAGCCCTTCGCAAAGCCTGCTCAAGACTGGCGTTGCGAACCCATTCGCTGAGCTCTGCGTCTGAGATCGAGTCTTTGCGCACGGTAATGCCGGCATTGCTGAGTGTTTGCAGATTGCTGCTGGCGCCGTACACATATAACAGCAAAGTATGGGTTGCGCGGCTTCTTCGTACAAACTCAAGTAGTTCTGAAACGGTGCTGTCTTGAATCGTGTTCAGGCGAATCAAGAGCAGGTCGGTTGGAGTGCGTTCGGTCGCTGCGCATGCAGTGGCCAGATCTGAGAAAACTTTGGCGCGTTCGCTGTGTTCTGCAAAGAGCCCAAGTTTGTGGCGATTTGACGCTAACCGTTGTGCGAATCCTGTGCCGACCACACACGCGCTGAGCGGTGGCGCTTGTGTGACGACCCGCTGCAGGGCTGAAGCCGAGAGCCCTTGGGTATGCAAGAGTCGCAATTGCGTGCTGTCAAGCAAGGCAATGCCACTGACGGCGTGGCCTTGCTCACTAAGTTGTTTGAGCAACGTGGCACGCAACACATCATCTTGCCCATAGAGCCGGTGCTGCCCGTGGGTTTTAGTAGGCGTAAATGCCCGATAACGGGTCTCCCAGATTCGCAGGGTAGTGACTGGCACATTTGCGAGCTTCGACACCGCGCCGATACGATAAAACAGAGGTGGGGCAATAGAGGACATAAATGTAAGTAAAATTTAATTTGAATAGTATTTGAGTAGATTATAGCAAATATATTTGATTAAAATCCTTAAAAAACTACTCATAATTTGATTTATTGCTAGAAAATTGCTATAAAAGTGTTAATTTCTACTCATCGAAATAGATTTGGAGGTCGCCATGCTGTCGAATAGAGCTTTATGTGCTTTAAACGCCACTGTTTTCATTGCGGCAAAAGGGCATCAACACCCGCCAACCACCCGTGAATTATCAGCGGCCTTAGGTTTGTCGGTATCGTCTTTACACGGCATGCTCAAGTTGCTTGACGATCACGGCATTGTTCGTTCGTTCAGGGGTGCTGAAAAGCGATACGAGATCAAAGCCGATCCAGCCACAATGACGGCTTGGGATGTTGTGCAGATTTTTGACGATCCGCATCCACCGGTTGCTCAAAATGCTAAAGAAAAAGACACTGTGTCTTACGAATACGAAAATACCTATTGTGAAATGTTGAAGGATTTTTTGGCTTCACAAAAAATTATTGATCAAATTGCTGGGGTGAGTTCGAGTTCTAGTACGAGTATGAGTGCGAGTTCGGGCGCCCTTGCATGGGCCTGATAGAGCCACTCACCGAGGCTGAGCGGTCACGACTCATCGAGATGGCGTGGGATGATCGAACGCCTTTCGAAATGATTCGTTTGCAGTATGGCCTCACTGAGGCCTCGGTGATTGACTTTATGCGTAGCAACATGAAAAAGAGTTCGTTTAGGATGTGGCGCAAGAGAATGAATGGGCGCCTGACTAAACATCAAGCCCTGCGAAGTTCTAGCAAGGCGGCACACAGCCTGACCAACGACACGGCGCCGAACAAAAAAGGCTTAACAGTATGACTTGGGTGATGACATGAGCGAAGATCTTAGATGTTGTGGTTCAGGGACTTGCATCATTAACCTTGAAGGGCTCTGTTGGTGCGGTCAACAATGGGATGGCCAACAGATGCGTCACCAACCGATCGATTCACCCTTGAAATCGACAAAGTGCGCAGACGATTTAGGCGCCAACGCATCGAGCGCCTCAAGCAAACCGTCGACTGATTCACCCACTGGGGTGCAGTGATCAGGAGTCGCAAAGGGTTGAGATAAAGGCGACGCAACGGTACCCGGTTGCAACGCAGCCAAAATCGCTTGTGGATTTTTACGCGCAAACTCGATCGCGGCCGTTTGTAAAAACATATTGATTGCGGCCTTTGAGGCTCGGTAGCCGTACCAGCCACCCTTTGAATTGTCACTGATGCTTCCGACGCGGGCCGACAGCTTAGCGTAAATGACCCGTTCTTTTGCGAGCAGCGGTAAAAAATATTTGAGTAATAAGGCAGGGCCGATCGCATTGACTTGAAAGCTGCGCAGCAGGCGTGCTGCGTCTAAAGCGCCTAAGTGCTTTTCAGGACCTTTGCCATCAATCGTCAGGGCGCCCGTTGCATCAACGATCAAATGAAAGGGCCCTTGTGGGGCGCACGAGGTCGCGGCTGCCGCGAGGCTAACCTCATCCTCAAGCGCAAACCCAGGCACGTCATGTCTTGAGACTTCAACGACGAGCGCGCAGTTCGGATCTTGCCTGAGCGCAGCAACAAAACCCGCACCAATCGTGCCCGATGAGCCAATGACGATTGCTCGATAACTCGAACCCAAAGAGTGCATGTCGTCAACCGCCGTTATCAGTAAGGTGTCGCGCAGGTTACAAGAGTCGAACGGCCTTCGCGCGAAAGCCCTTATGGTGGTTACAAACGCGCTGCCATTCAACAACAATCTAGTCTGTTGGGCTAACTTTTTTGTAGACGGATACTGACAGCGTTATTCTGCTTTGATTTCGGCGCGCTTAATTAAGGCGCTGTACATCGCAAGCTCGCGTTTAATAAGCTCTGCAAACTCAGCTGAAGAGCTACCCACCAGATCATTGCCTCCCTTGGTCTGCAAAGCCTCAATGACCTCGGGGTCTTTTACCGCCTGAACGCTAGCAGCATTGAGCCGTTCGATGATGGCTGGATCGGTACCGGCTGGAGCAAGTAAACCTATAAATTGCGTAATATCAAAATCCTTAAAGCCCGCCTCTTGCATGGTGGGGATATTGGGTAGCGAACGCGCGCGGGTAGGCCCTGACACCGCGAAGGCCTTTAACCGCTTCTCTTGTATTAAAGGCGAGGCGGTTAACACGGTATCAAACGTAAAAGCGAGTTGTCCGCCTAGCAGATCCACGAGAGCTGGCGCGCTGCCTTTATAGGGGACATGATTGAATTGTGCACCACTTAATATCGAAAACATTTCGCCGGCCAAATGGCCCCCGCCGCCGATGCCGGTTGAGCCGAAACTAAGCTTGCCAGGCTGCGCTTTGCCCTGCAGCACCGCATCGTTCAGCGTATTGATCGATGAGGCTGCAGAGACGACCAGTACATACTGAAACGACAAGATCTGACTAATTGGTTGCAAGTCTTTGATTGGATCGTAGGGCACCTTGGCATACAGGACTGGGTTGATCACAATCGGACCGCTTGCGGCCATCAGCAGCGTGTAGCCATCAGCTGGTGCTTTAACCACGGCATCGGTACCGATCATGCCGTTAGCACCGCTGCGATTTTCAACAATCACCGTCGTGTTGAGCAGCGCGCCCATCTTTTTGGCAATGACTCGCCCAGTAATGTCGGCATTGCCTGCGGCTGGATAGGGCACAACCACTTTGATGGGGCGGTTAGGGTAGGACTGGTTCTGGGCATGGGCTGACCCAAGCCCTAGCGCCCCGAGAGCACAAGCCAAAAACCAAAACCGAGCGCGAAAGTAGGTGGTGTACATAGTGTTTATGCCGAAAATGTGTGACTTGGATTAAACTTCATCGCCAATTTAGCTCAATATCTTAGTTGCAGCCCTAATCTACTTAAAGAAAAATTATGCGTGAATTTCAAAGGTTCATCCGTCTGGCAACAGCTGCAGGAGTCTTGCTGGTCGGTATCGGCTGCGCTCAGACGACCGAGTCGCCTAGCAGCCCCGCTGCTGGGATACAGACGACCGAGCCGGCGCGCAGCCCCGCCGTAGGGGTGCAGGCGACCGAGCCGTCGCCTAGCCCTGCAACGGCGCCACAGACAGCCACAGCGCCTAGCCACTCGATGGCGCCGCAACCAGCCACAGCTCCTCAGCCTGCTGAGCCGCTGCGCAATGCTGTTGCGGTTGCGCAGCCAACCCTGCTGCCAAGTACTTCTGTTGTTCTACCTGTTGCTGTTGAGATGAAAGATACGGTAGCTTCGGTGCGCACTGCCGCAATCCTGTTGGCGGGTCAAGAGCCAGTCACCGGTTTGCCGCGGGCACTTGCGCAAAGCCCTCGTTGGGCCGCTTTTTCTAAAGAGGTGACTGCAAATTGGGCACGCTACAGCCAAAGGATTGCAGACCCGATGTCTCAGTGGGCCTTGGCTGAGTTGCCTGTAGCGCCCGACACGGTGTTTTATCCTTTTTCTGGCCCAGACTTTATTACGGTGCATCAGCTCTTTCCGTCGGCGCAGCGCTACGTCATGATCGCTATGCAAAACGCTGAACGTCCGTTGGATTTGGCAAACCTTGCCCCCGATCTCATCGACCCAAGTCTTGCTGTGCTGACCTCAGCCTGGCAACACTTTGGCGAGAATGGTTTTTATGTGACTTCATATCTCGAAAAGTATTTGTATTCAACCCGTGCCAACATCGGTGCCAGTACGTTTATTGTGAGTTTTTTGACGTTGCAGGGCTTTGAGATTGAACGTGTGGTACCGATACAAGTTGCTGCAGACGGCTCGTTGCAAGAGCTCTCGACGGATACACCGCGTTGGCGTTCGGTGCGCATACAGGCCAGCAAGCAGGGTAAATCGATTGTGATCGATTATCTGAAAATTGATCTGTCAAACCCAGGTCTTCAGGCCGCACCACAAAATCTTGCTCTGATCTCTACCCTCACGAAATACCCGGTGTTGTTCAAGGCCGCCTCGCATTTGCCACAAAATGTTGGCTTTAATATGATCGCCAATCAAGTGCTAGCGAATTCTCCTTTGATCGTGCAAGATGAAACGGGTTTGAGTTATTCGACTCTGATTCGCGCACACCAAGTGGCGTTGTTTGGCAAATTTGTCGTTGCCCATCACTCTTTTCCAAGTTATCACGTTGACCTTGCAAAAGCCTTCGCCCGAAGAGATGACACCAAACCATTGAATTTTAGATTCGGCTATTTCAAAGACGGCAACTACGCACTGATGGTTGCCTCAAGAAAATAGTCGTTCGCAACATGAATGTACACATCCCTAAAAAGAAGAGACCAATATGATTCAGACACGCCATATTTTTCAAATCGTTCTAACAGTCCCCAATATTGTTGACCTCGGTCAGACCCCTGTGGGGGGGCGAAAGATTGCCAATGTTACGGGTGGCACGTTCGAGGGCGATCGTATTCGCGGTACGGTCAAGGCTGCCCCCGGGGGCGACTGGTTGCTGATGCGCCCAGACGATGTGTTGACCTTGGATGTACGCCTGATTCTTGAAACCGATGACAATCAGCTGATTTATATGAGTTATCGTGGTTTGCGCCATGGCCCCAAAGACGTGATGGCCCGCTTGAACAAAGGCGAAAAGGTTGATCCAGCTGAGTATTACTTTCGCACCACTCCGGTGCTTGAAACAGGCTCAGACAAGTATAGTTGGCTCAATAAAATCATCTGTGTGGCTACCGGCCGCCGTGAAGCTGCTGGCCCAATTTATGACGTCTACGAGGTGCTATAGGCACTTGTGGCGTAGCCGAGGGTGCCTGCGTTGCGCCTAGAGCCCTTAAAGAGTAACGTTGAGCCAATTGGTTTATCTGAATAACTAAAGAGACAACAATGAATTTTTTGTTCAGTGCTGAAGAAGAAAAACTACGTTCAACCGTACGCGAGTTTTTAGCCGAGCATTTCACTGACGAAGTGCGTGCCGAAAATAACGCGGGTAAGCGTGGCGAAGGTTGGGGGCCAGCGATTCGCGGCTTCTTTGATACCGTCAATGAAAAGCGTTGGTTTGCCTGGAGTTGGCCAGCCGAATTCGGCGGTGCCGGTGGCGATCGTACTGCGCAGTTTGTCATCGAAGAAGAGTTTTATCGAGCCACCGGTATTACCTTGGGTGGTGGTACCGGTGCACCGGCGATCTTGTCTGCTGGTACCGCTGCACAAAAAGAAGAATTTGTGCCGGGCGCCATTAAGCGTGAAATCATTTTTTGCCAGGGGTATAGCGAACCTGGCTGTGGCACTGACTTGGCCGGCATTCGCTGCCGTGCGAAACGTGTCGGTGACAAATACATTATCACGGGCCAAAAAATTTACACTACCAACGCGCAAAATGCGACGCACATCTACTTGATGTGTCGCACGGATCCCGACTCAGTCCGTCATCGCGGTTTATCGATTTTGCTCGTACCGATGGACATGCCCGGTTTAACCGTTCGCCCGCTGTGGACAGTGCAAAACGATCCGCCAGCACCCTTTGGCACCACTTATGGTGAAGAGCGGACCAACGAAGTATTTTTCGACGATGTCGAGGTGCCTGTATCTTGCTTGTTGGGCGAAGAGGGTGGTGGTTGGGAAGTTGCTCGGCGTGGTTTGAATTTAGATCGCGTGGGCGCCTGGCGCTACTTGATTTCTGTGATGCGTGATGAAGATATCGTGAACTGGCTGCATGGCGAGGGCGAGTTGCAAGAATCGTTGCGCGAAGACGCGCAAGTACGCGACAAAATCGCCGAGATGTGGACCGAAGCTGAAGTCTGCAGGTTGATGACGATGCGCAGTATTTGCATCGAGCAAAGCGGCGGCAAATTTACGTACGAAGGTTCGGCCGAAAAAGTCTTTGCGCCCGAGCACAGCGTGCGTACGACCGAAGCCATCAGTCAGATCCTGGGGCCATTTGCGCAGTTGATGCAAGGGTCGCCCACTGCAATTGAAAAGGGCGTTTTTGCCCACAATATCTTGGGTGCCTATCAGTCAACGATCAACCACGGTAGCGTTCAGGTGATGCGCGATCAAGTGGCGCGTATTGGCCTGGGCCTGCCGCGCGCGGCAAAATAAGAACAAAGGTAAATTGAATCATGGATATTTTGCTTGACGACCAAGAAGTACAAATCCGAGAAGCAGCCTCAGAGTTTTTGGCTGGTGAATGTACGTCTGCGTTGGTGCGTAAGATTGAAACCGACCCGTTGCAGTATTCGCCAGCGTTATGGGAAAAGTTCGCTGAAAACGGCTGGTTGCAACTTTGCCTGTCAGATAAAAACGGTGGTCAAGAATTACCCTTAACGTATCTTGCCTTACTGTTTGAATTAGCCGGCTATCACATTGCGCCAATTCCCTTGCATTCGACCATGGTGCCAGCCATGATTATCGATCGCTATGGCAATGCAGAGCAGCAGCAACTCTTGCAGTCAGTGCTGAGCGGTGAACTGATTTTGAGTCATGCCGTGACCGAGGCTAATGGTCGTTGGACCCCCGAGTCAATCAAGCTCGAAGGTCGAGTCGAAGGTAATGGGCTTGTGCTCAACGGCACAAAAAGCTTTGTGGGTAGTTATCGTGCCTCAAAGCAATGCTTGGTGGTGTATCGCGAGGCGACTGCTCCTCACAACTTGGGTGTTGTGCTGGTGCCGACTGACGCAACGGGCTTAAGCAGCGATGCTTTGGTGTCGATGGCAAAAGATGGCGAAGCCAACGTGCAGTTCAATAACGTTAGGGTGCCGTTGAACGCTCGCGTGGGCTCGACAGAGCAAGGTAACGCAATCGCACTTGAGGTGATGGATTTTTCTGCAGTGTTGTACGCTTCAATGATGGCGGGTGCAGGTCGCAGAACTCTTGACATGGCCGTTGCACATGCTAAGCAGCGCGAAGCCTTTGGGCAGCCAATCGGGGCGTTTCAAGCGATTCAACACTTATGTGCCAATATGGTCAATGCCATAGATGGCACCACGATGCTGGCGCGCGAGGCACTATGGCGCATGGATCAAAAGCTACCCTATCGGGTTAACGTGGCTCAGGCAAAATCGTTTGGTAATGAACAATGCATGATGGTGGTGCGCTCGGCACAGCAAATTCACGGCGGCATGGGCTTTATTCGTGACTTTGACCTGAACCTTTGGTATCGTCGAGTGGGCTCGTGGAGCCTGCGTGGTGGTACTGCTGCAGAGCATCGTCGCACGATTGCTGCGGCACTGCTCGATCAGCCGGGCAAGGTTCGGATTGGTAATATTCCACAGCGCTAATGCTGTAGGGGTGAGCCTTTATGCGTCATAGCGATTCAGGGATTGCAACATACGACTGACCAGTCAACTCAGAGCAGCAACATCCTATTACAACAACTATTTACCTAGCTTATGAGACTGGTTCATCTAAGCCTGACTGCCCTGTTAAGTGTGTTCGAGTCTGGCTGGGTGCATGCACAAAGTCTGCCAGAGGCCGTCTCAATCGCGCTCTCTCAATATCCCACAATCTTGGCTGCCCAAGCGAACCAACAAGCCGCAGAACATGAGGTGACCCGTGCGCAAGGCGCATATTGGCCGCAGGTAAGCTGGACGGGTACTTACTCTTACTACAATACCGGTACCGTCCCAAGCACATGGATTCAATCCCCCAGTGTGAGCCTCAATCTTTGGTCGGGTGGACGCATTCAAGCCGACGTAGATCGCGCGCGTGCTCAAGTTGAGGCGAATAGGCATTCGGTGACTATCACGCGCGATCAGGTAGCCCAACTTGCAGTACAGGGCTATTTAAACTGGGCGCGTAGCCAAGAGTTAGAGCGAAGTGCCCGAGAAAATTTGCTAGCGCACCAACGACTGAACGCCCTCGTTTCAAAAATGGCTGAGGTCGATCAGGGGCGCAGTGTCGACCTTGAACAAGTCCGCGCACGACTTGCCGGCGCTCAATTAACGCTCGAACAAAATAAAGCGGGGCTTGCTATTGCGGCAGAACGCGTTCGAAGAATGCTCTTAGGTGTCGTGCCGCGCGAGCCTTCAGGGCTTGACATTTTGCCTGCTCAAATGCCCGTTTCGTTAGAGGTCGCACTGACGTATCTGGGCGACACTAATCCCATCATTGCACGGCAGTTAACGACACTCGCCGTCGCACGGGCTAATTTAGCGAGTGCCAACTCGCAGCACGCCCCACAGATCAATGCGACCTATGGAAAACAAACGTTTCAAGGAACGGCTCAAGGTGACTATGTCGCTCAAGTCATGCTGACTGTACCGATTTTTCAAGGGGGCTCTGCCTACGGTGCAACACAGTCAGCGATCGCTCAGCTCGAGGCGGCTGAGTATAGTTTGAAAGACACACGCATCATGCTTCAAGAAAGCCTTCGAACTAATTGGATCAACTGGATGAGTGCTCAAGAGCGCTTGAAAGTCGCCGACCAACAGGTTTCCCACGGCGCTAAAACACTCGCTGGCTACTGGCAACAATATCAGGTCAGCCGTCGTCAAATACATGAACTTCTAAATATTCAAAATGAATTATTCACGTTTCAAGTCAATAAAATTTCTGCTCGCTTCGACGTTCTTAATTTTCGAGTTGCTGTCTTAGCCAATCTTGGTCGTCTGGCGAGCGACTACAGCTTGTTGATGCACAAGGCAGAACCCCGCGCCGTTCGATAGCAACCGTTCACTAAAATATCCCCTGAAGTACGACTCTTCCATTGTTCTCAGCCAAAAACGAGTCTTAATGTTTGATATGTCTAGATCTTGAATACTTCAAATACGCAACCAGCACCATCGCAAGCAGATGCCGTCCACTGGTTTGGGGGGACGTTATGGCGTTTTCGTAGTTTTTATATCGACTCAATGCTCGCCACCATCATGGCGAATGTGCTGACCTTGGCATCGATATTTTTTACAATGAACGTCTACAACCGGATCGTGCCAACTCAGGCGTACGCGTCTTTATGGACGCTCGCAATTGGCACAACGCTCGCGATTTTTTTTGAATTTCTGATGCGCTGGTTCAAAGCCCGTCTGATCGATATCGGTGGCAAAAAAGCCGACCTTGAGATCAACGCAACGCTTCTGCAAGAAATTATGACGATTCGACTTGAGCATGGACCGGATTCTGTCGGCGTCTTCGCTAGTTCGATGCGCGATTTCGATGCACTCAGAGATTTTTTCTCTTCGGCCTCTTTGGTACTCGTCACCGATCTACCGTTTGTTTTTTTATTTTTATTTTTGATCGGGATATTAGGCGGACCACTTGTGCTGATTCCTGCGTTGATGATCCCGATCTTATTGCTAGTAGGGTTGATTGCACAGCCGGGATTGACTCGCGCCATCCGTCAAAACATGAAAGAGGCTGGCGATCGACAAAGTGTCCTAGTTGAATCTGTACTCAATCTTGAGCTGCTCAAGGCTCATAACGAGCAGGGCTATTTGCAAGCGCGCTGGGAGCGCGCCAATCTAGCCAGCGCAGAGTCTTACAAAGACTTGCGGTCGATTTCTAACATGATGACCGGCTTGACGGTCATGCTGCAGCAGCTGACTACGATCGGTATGGTGGTGTACGGCGTATACCTCATACACGAAAGAGACTTGAGTTTGGGAGCGCTCATCGCGTGTGTGTTGCTCGCGGGCCGGGCGCTCGCACCCCTCAGTAACGTGATGTCACTGGCCACACGGTTTCAACAAGCCCTCAGCGCTTTGGACACGCTAAGCGGGCTCATGAAACGACCTCGCGATTTTGATCCAACCATGCAATACGCAAGTTTGACTCATTTTACGGGTGCGCTCGAAGCGCGAGAGCTACAATTTTCTTATCCAAGCGCCCTGAATGTGCCCGTGCTAAAGCAAGTCTCAGTGCGACTGCAGCCAGGCGAACGTGTTGCTCTTGTTGGTGCCGTCGGAAGCGGCAAAAGCACTTTTTTGCGTACGATGTCGGGCTTGTATACCCCGCTGGCCGGTGAGGTCAGAGTCGACGGCATCAATATGTCGCAAATCAACCCAGCCACCTTGCGTCAGCGGATCGGATACATCGGACAGGACACGCAACTATTTTTTGGAACTCTCAGGCAAAACCTGATGCTGTCGAACCTCTCAATCACCGATAGCACGGTTCTTGAAGTGTTAAAGACAATCGGGCTATACGAGTTGGTCGCCAAACATCCCCGAGGCTTAGATATGCATTTATCCGAGGCTGGGGGGGGGATTTCTGGGGGCCAACAACAGTTGGTCGCGATCGCGCGTTTGATGCTGCGAGACCCAGTCTACGTTTTTATGGATGAGCCGACGTCGCATATGGATGCGCAGACTGAAGCACTTGTTCTCTCTGCGCTTGAGCCCTGGCTAAACGGTCGAACAGTTTTGCTCTCATCGCATCGTACCCAGCTGTTGAGGCTCGTCAACCGCGTCGTTGTGTTCGAGCGAGGTCGTATCCTCGCAGATGGCAGCAGAGATGATTTTGTGCGTTCTTTGCGCGCAGAGCGTAGCGCGAATAAAGAGCCCAAAGTCACTTCAACCGTCGCCGCACAACAAGTACCAAACGCTCGCTACACGATCAATTGGCAGTTAAAAAAATAACTATGCAAATTTCTGACTCCGACGAGAAAAGCGCAAGCCGCACTTTGCTGTTGGTATGTTTCTTGACTTTAATTGTTGCGTTGAGTTGGGCTGCTTTGTTTCAGTTAGATGAAGTCACAACAGGACAGGGCAAAGTGATCCCCTCGAGTCGCGAGCAACTGATACAGAGCTTAGACTCGGGCATTTTAGAAAAAATGTACGTGCAAGAAGGTCAGACCGTTGAAAAAAACCAGCCTCTTCTAAGGCTAGATGATTCGAGAAGTCACCCTATTTATCAAGAGGCCAGAGAGAAATGGCTCGCCCTTTCTGCACAAGCGGCCAGACTCCGAGCCGAGGCAAACGATCGTCCGATTGAATTTTCGAAAGACGTGTTGCAAGAGCCAGAGATCGCAGCGCGTGAGCAGCACACCTTTGAAATTCGCAAACGAACACTGACCGATCAAATCGCAGCCATGAAGCGATCGCTCGCCACGATTGATCGAGAGATGACGTTAGTGAGCCCTTTAGTCAAACAAAAAGTTGTGTCTGAAGTCGATTTGCTTCGGTTGCAGCGGCAAAAAGCAGACCTAGAAGGCGGTATTGCCGAACGATTAAATCGTTATCTGAGCGAGGCTGCGAATGAACTCGTTCGGATAGAATCCGAGCTTGCCCAATCTCGAGAAAATATGCGCGCCCGGGCGGATGCCTTTAATCGTTCGACGATCGTTTCACCGATGCGCGGTATTGTAAAAAATGTTTTGGTCAACACAATTGGCGGGGTGATTCAGGCTGGTCAAAACATTGTTGAAATCGTACCGCTCGATGAGCAACCGATCGTCGAGGCCTTTGTCAAACCTTCAGAGATCGCATTTCTAAAACCCGGTCAAGCAGCAACCGTCAAGCTGAGCGCGTATGACTACAATAAGTATGGGGGTTTAGCTGGTGTCCTTGAACATCTCAGTCCAAATACCATGCGCGATGAAAGTAAACCTAGGCGCCCTGGAGCGCCTCCCGTCGATCTGGACGAAGCCTATTATCGGATCTTGGTGCGGATAACGGATCCTGACCTCAGCCGCAAAGGAATGGTCATGACCCTCTTGCCAGGCATGACCGCAATGGTCGAGTTGCGCACCGGACAGAAAACGGTCTTAGACTATCTGATTGGCCCCATCAAAGCCTTGAGCGAGGCCTTACGCGAGCGTTGATGGCAGGGGACGACCAACCAGCGCTCGCGGGTGTTCACACAACAATTGGCTCCTTTTTCAAACAGCCAGAAGCCCTGCAGTGTGATCCACCTCGGGTACGTAAGCCGCGACCGGTGGTACGTAAGCTGAAACAGTGACAGGCGCCGCAACGGGCAAGGCAGCTGGACTTGCCGTCTCAGATTGGTCACTTGAAACTGAACTTGTCGAACTTGCCGAACTCGTCGAACTCGTCGAACTTGCCGAGGTTGCAATAGTCTTGCTAATCGACTCAGGGGAATCATTTTTTTGTACTGAACTACCCGACACAGTAGCGCTCGTGCCAGCGTCAGCAGCGGCCAACGGGCTCGCAGCCGTCGATAATTTAGCTTCAAGAGAGGAATCGAGCGCAGGCGCTGAAGCGTTGATCGTCGTCGAGTTAGTCGCAGGGCCAGACGTAGAGCCAGACGCAGCGTTAGTCGTAGCGTTGACGGTGGTTGAGTCAGACACTAACGCGTTCGTGGTGCTAACGTCGCTTACCGAGAGCGTTGCACTGCCGGTTTTGCTGCTGCTTGTTGCTGAAGCGTTGATCGTCGTCGAGCCAGGCGCTGTATTGACAGACGTGGTGTCAGACACTAACGCCTTCGTGGTGCTGACGGTGGTTGTGTCAGACCCTAACGCGTTCGTGGTGCTGACGTCGCTTGCCGAGACCGTTGAACTGCCGGTTTTGCTGCTGCTCGCGCTTGGCGAGACTGCTGCTGCAGAAACAGGAGCCAGGCTCACTGTTGTCGTGACAAAATCAGCAGACGTTAACTTCGCGATCGTTGTATTTGCAACCACAGCTAAGAATTCACCCGAGACGCTCTGTATCACGGCATTGGCTTTTGCGGTGTTCGTGCCGTTACCTTGGCTAATCACGAGGTCTTTGAAAGTGAGCGCACCAGATAAGCCAAAGACATCTGCACCATCGGTAAAGTCAAGCACAGTATCCGCCTGTGCCACCACGGTACCGCCATCTCCCCTCGATAAGACAAAGGTGTCGTTACCCAGCCCGCCCGTAAGTTTGTCGGCCCCAAGACCGCCCATCAAAACATCGTTACCGAGTCCGCCTTTAAGGGTATCAACGCCTCTGCCTCCTACTAAGGTATCGGTATTTGAAGAACCCGTGAGCGTCACTGCAGTTGAACTATTGGCATTGTTGACAAGCCAACCACTCGAACCAGTCGCTGCAGCGAGGTTCACGTTAAATCCAGCCGTTTGAATGCTCGCTCGGCCTGAGTTGCTTGTTGAGGAGTTAGCTGTCCAAGCTTGAGCGATCGCTATATTGGCTGCAGCGCCAGTGCTGATGGCCACTTGATCTGCACCGCCCAAGCCAAGATCTGAAATCGTATCGGTACCAAAGTCGACCTCAAAGCGATCAACGTCACCGCCGCCCACTAAAGTGTCATTACCGGCGCCACCGCGAAGCAGGTCGTTGCCTAGCCCACCGTTGAGTGAGTCCGCGCTGCTACCACCAATCAAGGTGTCAGACCGTACCGATCCAATAACCGTAACGGCCACAGCGCTTGAGGCATTGCTGACGGTCCAGCCATAAGCACCCGAGGCGGCATTCAAATTCACATGATTGCCGGCTGCGTTTAAATTTGCGGTACCTGAATTCGTTGTTGTCGTTGAGGCGGTCCAGGTCGTGGCTAATGTCGCATTCACCCTCGCTCCGGTGGACACCACAATCGAGTCTGCACCACCCACACCCAAATCGGTCACCGTATCAGCACCTGAATCAATCACAAACTTGTCGACCCCCGTACCACCTGTTAGAAGATCTGCGCCAGCGCCTCCGGTCAACGTATCGTTGCCCGCGCCAGCCGATAACGTATCCGCGGCAGTGCCACCAACGAGCGAATCCGCTTGCGCAGAGCCAATCAAGGTGACTTGTTGGGCACTACCTGAGTTGCTAAGTTGCCAGCCATTTGAGCCGGTGGCTGCAGCAAGATTCAGGTTGAAACCGCCGCTGGCAACGGTGGCGGTCCCCGTGTTGCTAGTCTGACTCGTCGCGGTCCAGTCGTTGACGGCAGTCGCTCTCGCCTTGGCACCCACGGCTACGACCATTGAATCAGCCCCACCACTACCCAGGTCTTGAATCGTGTCGGTACCCGCATCTACAACAAATTTGTCAACACCCAAGCCACCAGTCAGGGTGTCATTACCTGCCTTACCTGTCAGTGTGTCGTTTCCAGCGCCGCCCGTCAGCGTATCCCTACCCGAGGTACCAACTAAGTTCAAGTCAGCAACCGGTGGTGGTGGCACCACCCCTATGTTCAACATATCTGCGACATCTAGACGACCGCCCGTCACCGTTTTGCCAACTAACGAGGCTGTTGCGTCTGTCGAGCTTAGCAAGGCAGTCCGAATTTCTGCTGCGGTCGCATTGGGATTTGCAGACGCATAGAGTGCCACAGCCCCTGCGACGTGAGGTGTGGCCATTGACGTGCCGCTGAAGGTTCCATACGAGTTTCCGGGCAGCGTGGAATACACCGATGAACCCGGAGCCGCGAGATCAACTTGCGTTGCACCGTAACTTGAAAATGATGACAGAGCACCCGTACTGGTTAACGAGGCCACAGCAATGACCGAGTCGTAACCCGCAGCGGCCGTCGTGTTGTAGTTGGAAGGATAATTCGCAGTCACATCGTTATTCGAAGAAGAATTACCTGCGGCGGCACTAAACAAGATATCGCTCTGAGCCGATCGGTTAATCGCATCTTGCAGCGCATTTGAAGCACCACCTCCACCCCACGAATTGTTGGTCGCAACAAAATTTTCGCCGCTGATCGCCATTTTCGAGGCCGCGGTAAAGTAATCGATCGCTTTCACGGCGTTGGCTGTTGAGCCAGAACCGCCGGCATCCAAGAATTTGAGACCGACAAGCCCAACGTTCCAGGACACGCCTGCTACGCCAACGTTATTCCCTCCCATTGCGCCAATGGTGCCCGCGACATGCGTGCCGTGACCGTTGTCATCGAAGGGGTTGTTGTCGTTACTGGCAAAGTCCCAACCCACTAAATCGTCGATATAACCGTTGCCACCCTCGTCAATACCATTCGCCCAACGCGAGTCACTTAACAAGTCTGCCGCGTCGATATAACTGTTCGCATTTTTATCAACGACGAACGCTTGGTTAGCCGTTGCATTTAAATCACCGAACGTAATCAATCCATCTTGATCAATGTCTTTAAGAACTGAGTAAATCGTAGTTGGTATCTCTTTTTGATTCAGCCAAATATTCTGATAAAGATCTTTGTGTGTGTAGTCGATACCCGTATCAATGACTCCGATCACTGTTTTGGTAGAGCCAACAAATCCGGCTGCCCAGGCTTCGCCCGCCTGGCTCCCAAATTGATTGACCGTCGCAGTTTGATCGCCATACATTCCCCACAAACTTCCTTGGGTGTAACCGGGATCGTTACTAATAGCCATAATAGAAACTAGTGAGTCTTCATCTGACACGGCTTGCGCGGCATTCGATTGATCTGCTTGCGAATCATCCGATACTGATACATCGGCATCGATACCGAAGGCATCTGAGGCCTCCCAAGGCTCAGCGACCAGCAGAGACTCAGAGGCCGTCAGAGCAGATGAGGCTTGTTTGGAGTCTTCCTGGACGCCGATCAGATCCTGAGCTTGCGTCACGCTCATATCTAATTCACCATCTGGGCTCTGTTCCGAGTCACTCGACTGTGCGCCGATCTCTGTTTGGGGCTCTTGAATTGAAGTGTCTGGTTGCGTTGAGCCGTCAGGTTGCGGTGAAACAGTCTGCTCTGGTTGTGGCAATATCGTCACCACACCATTGGGTTCAGCAAAGCGAACCGATTCATGACTAGAAATAATCTTAAGCGCATCTTGAACGCTGAGATTGTCTCCAATTTTTACAAGTATCAAGCTATCGCCAGAAGAATTGGTTTCAGCTGCACGAATCACTTCAAGCGTTTGACCCTGAACAGAATCCAGCACTTGCGCCTGCGCCGCTGCAGTCGAGCCCGTGTGAAACTGTACCAAGACTGTTCGGGCGGTAGATGAGGAAAAAGCGGAACCGGTTGTGGCAGAAAAACTCGAGAAAGATGCCGTTGGGCTCCACTGAGACGGGTCGACCATCAAGTGGTTTGTCTCGCTTTCAGTCACTGAATCAATGGACTCTGAGAGCACGGTACCTTGATGTTTCAGTGCTGTAGTTAATTTCGAATCGATCGCCATAATTTTCTCTTAGCAGTCCCGCGAACGGGTGTAGAAAACGTTCACGCAGTGTGATTTAAAAACTAAATTCTATTGATGGTTGCAGCAAAAAATATAAGAGAACGGGATGTTCGACCTAAGTACTTTTTCAATTTCTAGCGATGGAAAAGTTTTTTTAAAGATTTAGTTTGAGGCCGATTGGTACCTACTAGCCTAAGAATAATATTGCCAACGCCGTTTCGCGTCAGTAAAAACAAATACTCTTTGTGATCTTTTGCCAGTATTTTCAGCAATGGCGCTGGATTTGCCGATGACTGAAGCGCGAAGTGGCGCACTATCCTGGGTCAAACTAGGCCACCTCAACGTCTAGCACCTGACCGGGCTGAGTTTGTTCAAGGCGTTCGAGAATTGCTTTCAAAGATTGGTGCCAATAACTGCCCCACATCTTTATAAGATATGGCTTGCACGCCATCTGTAAATTCAATTGCCTGGCCGCTGTAAACGACTGCACGCTTTGCCAGCGGTTTTAGTTTTTGGTCAAAGTGTTGCAATGCTTTTTTAAAACTTGCATTCCAGGTGCTAGCGGATTTGATCTCGATCCCTAAAAGTTCGCTGCCCTGCTTGTGTAACAGATCGATTTCATGGCCTTGATTGTCTCTATAAAAATAGAGATTAGGCGTGAGACCTTGGTTGTAGCGTGCCTTGAGCGCCTCAAGTACAACGAGATTTTCAAACATGTTACCGATTAGTGGATCGCGCCCAACTTGGTCGACGCGCTCAATCCCCAGTAGATAGCAGAGCAATCCCGTGTCGGTAAAATAAATCTTCGGTGTTTTGATCACGCGTTTGCCAAAATTTTCGAAGTAGGGCGGTAGACGAAAAATGACGAATGAAGCCTCTAGAATCGACAGCCAGGCCTTGATGGTCATGCCATCCACACCGACATCGCTCGACAGCGACTGATAGTTGATGATTTGGCCAACACGGCCCGCCAGAAGTTTCATAAACTTTTCAAAAAGAACCACGTCTTTGAGTTTGATCAGTAGCCTGACATCCCGCTCAACATAGGTTTGAAAGTAGTTTGCGTACGCTGTGTGTGGCCGTTGCTGCTGATCGTAGATGCGGGGTAAAAAACCTTGAAAGATGTATTCACTTGGCGCGTCAAAATCAATCTTGGCTTGGTGTAATTCTGCGATCGAAAGAGGTAGCAGGTGCAACATCCCGGTGCGGCCCGCGAGCGATTGCGTGACAGCCTCGCGCAGCAGTAATTGATGCGAGCCCGTCAGCACAAATTGCCCATTCACCTTGTTTTGATCGACGATGTCTTGCAAATAGCTTAGTAGATGAGGCGCGCGCTGTATTTCATCGAAGATGGTGCGTTCAGAGTACTGTTTGAGAAACGCTTTAGGGTCATCGGTAGCAAATTGACGAGTTTCAGGATTCTCTAGGTTCACGTACTGGTAATCAGGCAGCACCGCTTTGACCAAGGTGGTTTTGCCGGATTGGCGCGGACCAAGAATGGTAACGATCGGGTACTCACTTAGCTGTGTTTGCAGCTCGGGTTGGAGGTGTCGCGGTATCATTTGTTGAGTTTAAACCATACTAATCCAGAGTTCAACTCTGAATTAGTATGGTTTAAACGATCGAAATACACATCAATGCCGCTTAACCAGCCTGTTTGACGTCAAGCCGAAGGCCTCTCAAAGCGCATTTCGTCTGAACGTTGGCCGAGTCTGACGCACGACTCAACGCAAGTCACCTGGCAGGGTCAAGATAATACGTAATCCGTTAGGGTTACCCGCTTGAAACAAAAGCTCGCCGCCATACAGACCCACCAAGTCACGCGCGATGCTCAGGCCCAGTCCGCTCCCTGGAATTGACTCGTCGGCGCGCTGGCCACGGGGTGGTGGTTGCGTTGATTCTGTCAGGTTCAGGCAGCCCGGCCCATCATCTTGAATGGTGAGGCGTAACTTACCATCCGCATAAGCGCTGTTAACCGCGATCGTGCGCGCTGCCCATTTGTAGGCATTATCCAAAAGATTACCTAAAATTTCTTGCAGATCTTGTAACTCGCCCGCAAAGTAAAGATCAGCGGGTATGTCAGAGACTGTGACCTGAATTGTTTTTTCGGCATGCACTTTTTTCATCACACGCGTCAATTGTTCGACGGTGGTTTTGACTGGCGTGCGCGCATGAGGCACCCCGGCACTGGCTGCAATGCGAGCGCGCTTGAGTCGCCACTGCACCTGTTGCTGCAGTTGTTGCAACTGCTCTTGAAGTGAAGCCACCAGTGCTGGATCGTGGTGGTTGCGAGACTGTTCGAGCCGCAAGGCGTTACTCATGGCAGAGATGGGTGTCTTAATCGAGTGGGCAAGGTCACCTGCTTGATTGCGAGCACGCTCAATGATTTTTTCATTGGTATCAATGACCGCATTGAAGTCTTCGATGAGCGGCTTGAGTTCAGTCGGAAACGCACCGACGATGCGTGTGCCATCCCCTTCGCGCAACGCTTTGAGTGAGCGTTGTAGTTGCCGAAGCGGTCGCAGCCCAAACGCCACTTGCGCGCTCGCTGCAACAAGCAGACTCAGAAAGAGGATACCCACAAATAGCCAGAGTGAGCGCTGCCACGTTTGAATCGCGCGCGTGAGTGCTTGAATGTCAGAACCGACTATTACCCGAAACTGTTTGCTACCTAGTCCCTCTAGCAAGACGTTTTGTTCGGCAACAATCAGCGCTTGTGAAGCCGGCCCAGTGAGATTGTGAAAATGGATGTCGCCGCTTTTAAGCGCATCATTTGCAACGTTCAGTTTGGTGTCCCAAAGTGAGCGTGACTTTAACAAGACAGTACCGCTATGGTCGTTGATCTGCCAATACAGTCCAGACTCGGGTCGGTTAAAGCGGGGATCTGCGCCAGCGGTCTGCATAAGCGGGTTGCCTTGCGCATCAACGTCAAACGCCACCACGATCTGATACAGATAGGATTGCAGTTGTTGCTCGAACTGACGTGTGGCCTGATCTTTAAAGAGCCCGTCCAAAGCAAGGGTTGTCAAGCCTAGCGCGAGTGCAATCCAGAGAGCGGTACCGCCGAACAGACGTAACCTAAGTGATCCACGCCAGCTACGAACGCTGTTGTTCAGCATGGCTAACAGTCAGCCTTGGCAAGTCGGTAACCCATGCCTCGCACTGTTTGTATCATGCCGTCAGGTATCTTTTTTCGCAAGCGTCCAATCATGACTTCAATGGTATTCGAGTCACGATCAAAGTCTTGCGCGTAAATGTGTTCAGTGAGTTCGCTACGTGAGACCACTTCGTCAAGATGATGCATGAGATACGACAAAATTTTGAACTCATGACTCGTGAGCGAGATGAGCTCGTTTTCGCACGAGGCGCGACTCGTGCGCGTATCGAGTTCAAGCTGACCGCAACGCAGGATGGAGTCGGCGCCGCCGCTGGCGCGTCGGATGAGTGCACGAATGCGAGCTAGTATTTCTTGCATATGAAAAGGCTTGGTGACGTAGTCGTCGGCGCCGGCGTCAATGCCGGCAACCTTGTCATGCCAATCGTCGCGTGCTGTGAGAATCAGCACCGGCATAGTGCGTTGCTCGGCACGCCACTTTCGCAAGACCGAGATGCCATCCATGAGCGGTAAGCCCACGTCCAAAATCACGGCGTCGTAGGACTGCTCTTGGCCAAGATAAAGCGCTTCGCGCCCATCTGAGGCCACATCCACGGCATAGCCATTGGCCGTCAACGCGTCTGAAAGCTGGCGCTGTAGGGTGGCATCATCCTCGACGACCAATAGCCGCATTGTTTAGCGCTCCGTAAATAGTGGCATCGTTTAGCGCTCTTTGTTTGAGATGATTTCACCCGTCTTTGCATCGATCTTTAGTTTTTGCAAACGGCCACCAGTTTTGAGGATTTTAAGCTCATAGATCCAAACACCCTTTTTTTGCTCAAATTCAACGTCAAGCACCTGGCCGGGCTGAGTTTTTTCGAGGCGTTCGAGAATGACCCTCAAACTGAGAATTTCACCAGCTTGAACGGCTTGGGTGGCTCGCTCTTGATCGGTTGAGGTAGCCAAGGCACTTGTCGCCGGAAGCGAACAGGTCAGTATGACCATCAACACAGCGGTGACGGTAGGGATAGTTTTCTGCGAGTTGAGCTTCATCTTGTTCTTCCGGTGTCAGCAACACTTATATTTTGCACCCCAATACATGAACCGAATCTGAACGACTGATTCAGATAACGTACAAGGTCGCTGCTGCATCATGACTACATTCGCTACGTCATGAGAGGTCAATATATGTTTAAGCAGAACTTGCAGCAGCTTTTTCTAGCCGTGTTGCTTGGTGTCGCAGCCACTGCGCACGCAGGCGACACAACACCAGCGGCACAATTGCAACGGTTCGAAGCCGCCGCTGGTCGGCCAGCTAGCGCAGAGAATGGCCGCATCTTCTTTACCTCGACGCACGGGTCTAAGTGGACTTGTGCCTCCTGTCATGGTGAGTCGCCCACTAAGGTGTCTAAACATGCGAGCACGGGCAAAGCGATTGATCCACTGGCACCGGCTGCGAACCCCGACGCGTTCACTGATGCCGCTCGCGTTGATAAGTGGTTTCGACGCAACTGTAAAGATGTGTTGTCGCGCGAATGTACTGCGGATGAAAAGTCTGATGTCATAGCATTTTTGTTGGCGCTCAAGCCATGAAGCGCGCACCAAGCACGCCAAGCACACGAAGTAGCGTAAGCACACCAAGTACCCGAAGCCAACTCAACACGTTTATTCTGTGTTTGCTCGCGGCCTTGGGTATTGGCGCAGGCACAGCCGTAGCGGGTGGGTCGAAAGATTTTCAACCACTCGTGATGTCTGAAAAATATCGCAGCGAATGTGCCTCTTGTCATTTGGCGTACCCGCCAGCCTTGCTGCCTTTAGCCTCTTGGCGACGTTTGCTTGGAAGTTTAGACAAGCATTACGGCGTAGACGCCTCGCTCGAGCCTGCTGAGGTCTTAGAGATTTCTAAATGGTTAGAACCTTTGGCTGGCACCTATAAAAAAGTGCGCGAAGAGCCGCAAGACGATCGTATTACTAAGGCGGCCTGGTTTGTGCGCGAACACCGCAAGATCGAGGCTGAGGTTTGGCTACGCTCGAGCATCAAGAGTGCGGCAAATTGTGCGGCCTGCCACACCACAGCAGAGCAGGGCAACTACAACGATGATTTTGTGAGGATACCGAAATGAACACAATGCTTAATCCGACAACCCTAAAGACGACTGCAACCGTTGCCACAAGGCGCGTCAACGACTTGGCGACACGCAGCTTTCACTGGCTGTTTGCCTTCTCTTTTTTAGGCGCCTATCTGACTGCAGACTTTGAACGGTTGCGTGGTGTGCACGTGAGCCTCGGCTACACGATGCTTGGCCTGTTAGCGTTTCGCATTGTCTGGGGGCTGGTTGGGCCAAAGCATGCGCGTTTCAAATTACTGTTTGGAAAGTTATCGGGCTTACGCGCCTGGGTGGTTGCCACGCGCAATGCGTCTAGCCTTCAAGCAATTGGCTGGAAGCAAGGACAGAATTTGTTGATGGCGCTTGCCGTGCTGAGCCTGCTGATACTGGTGGTGCCCTTGGTGGGGTCGGGTTATTTGTTGAATAACGATCTTGGCGGCAAATTCATAGAAAGTACTCATGAGTTTTTTGGTGAACTGTATCTCTGGAGCGTTTTGATTCACTTAGGACTGATCGTATTGATTAGCATTGTTCGACGGCGCAATATGGCCTTGCCCATGCTCACTGGCCAGATTCCAGGCCCTGGGCCAGACCTTGTGCGTGCCGAGCAGCGTGTGTGGGCAGTTTTGCTCGTACTTGGTTGCGCAAGTTGGTGGGTGTGGTCACTTGTCTGAAGTTATCTTGAGCTAATATTGAAACCACTGAGTTCGCAGTGAAACTTGACAGTAAATAGCGGTCAAAAGTACAAATATCCGCGTTGGTAAGATGAAAAGATGCCTCTCAACACCCCCGTTTTACTTCAAGCCGAAGGTCTGTCAAAAAGGGTTTCGCCTGAACGTTGGCTGTTTCGAAACCTGAATGTTTCTGTGGTGCCAGGTGAACAACTTGCACTTCGAGGTGCTTCAGGGGTGGGCAAATCGACGCTTCTTAACCTGATGGCTGGGCTTGATCTTCCCGACGAGGGGCGTGTGCTTTTAAAAGGTCAGAGTCTGGCTGATATGACCAAGAGTGAACAGCTAGCTTTGCGTCGCGTGACCTTTGGTTTTGTGTTTCAGGCATTTCATTTAATGCCGCACCTCAATGCTTTACAAAATGTGATGGTGCCCTGTTTGTTGGCGGGCTTAGCCTTCGCGCAGGCGAAAGAACGTGCTGAGCGTTTACTCGAAGCACTCGAGCTCACGGGTGTTGCGCAATCTTTTCCCTCGGTTTTATCCGGCGGCGAACAGCAACGCGTAGCGTTGGCGCGAGCGCTGGTACATCGCCCTGAAGTTGTCTTGGCCGATGAACCCACCGGCAATCTTGATCCTGAAACGGCACACAAAGCCCTGAGTCTTCTTTGTAGTACCTGTCGCGAGCAAGGTGCGGCGTTACTGATGGTGACGCATTCAGCTGAATCTGCAGCCAGGCTCGATCGAACTTTTGTTTTAACCGGCTGATGCTGTTCTTTTGGCTCTTGACCTCTGCCTTTCGGGCGCAACCTGGCCGTTGGCTGATCGCTGGGCTCACCGTCGGGCTGGGTATTGGCTTAGCCGTAGCCATTCATACCGTCAATCGTTCTGCCTTAAGTGAATTTAGCCGTGCACTGGATACGGTGAATGGTCAGGCCTCGGCACAACTCGTCGCAACCTCAGGCGACTTCTCAGACGAGTTGCTAGACGCAGTGGTGTCTCGTCAAAAAGAGTTAGGCATACGTGCAGTTAGCCCCGTACTTGAGCGCGCAACGCAACCCCTGCGGGTGCTTGGCCTCGATATTTTTCAAGCGGGCCGCGTGACCTCTGCTTTGCTTCCGTCAGTTTCTGACGATCGGCGTATGCAGGTGTTTGATGAGAATGCGATCTTTCTGTCAGCAACGGCGCTAAAGGAGTTGGCGGTCGCTGTGAGCGACGACCTTATCCTTTCGTTTGGCGGTAAAACGCAAACGTTTAAGGTCGCGGGTCTTGTACCAGGTGTCGCAGGGCAGAGTTTGGCGGTGATGGATTTGGGTGTCGCGCAGTGGCGCCTCGGCGGGCTTGGCATGCTCAGTCGGTTGGATATTCAACTGGTTGATGGTGGCAGCGCGAAAGACTTGGCCGTGGCGCTTAAAAATTTAAACTTGGGACTCACTCTGGTGACTGCTGAGGACCGTGATCGCAGGATGTCTAATTTATCGCGCGCCTACCGTGTGAATTTGAGTGTACTCGCCTTGGTCGCGTTATTTACTGGTGCGTTTCTGGTGTTTACGACGATTAGTTTTTCTGTGTTGCGCCAGCAGTCTGAACTCGCGCTCTTAAGCGTACTGGGTGCCGCTCGCACGTGGTTGTTTGGTTTAGTCTTGACGCAGGCCTTGTTGGTGGCCGCGCTCGGTGGCTTGCTGGGAATTGGTTTGGGCTTGGGCGTTGCCTGGGTCTTGCTGCGTGTGATGGGCGGCGATCTTGGTGCAGGCTATTTTTCAACGACCGTACCGCCTCTGGATATTGATATTTGGGTGTTGCTAGGATTTTGGTTGCTGTCCTTAGCTGTTGGCGCGATCGCAGGATATTTTCCTGCGCGGGCGGCCACCGCAGG
>JARXAG010000034.1 GCA_029866055.1 Burkholderiaceae bacterium | reverse complement strand
TTTAAAATTCTTCGGTCTTATTTTGTTAACCCTTTTAACGGCTCACTCGATGGCTCAGACAACGCACACTCCCAAACAAGCAACTTGGGTTGCCAAAGATTTTAAATTTCATACGGGTGAAGTGTTAAGCGAAGTCAAGCTTGGTTACACCACTTTAGGCGAACCTACGGGCATACCGGTTCTGATTTTGCATGGCACGGCAGGTACCGGCGCTGGCATGCTCAACCCCGCCTTTGGTGGTCAGTTGTTTGGCCCAGGTCAGGCTCTTGATGCCAACAAATATTTTATTATTTTGCCCGATGCCATCGGGATGGGCGCCTCAAGCAAACCTTCTGATGGGTTACGTGCAAAATTTCCGCAATACAACTACGACGATATGGTGTCGGGCCAGTATCGCCTTGTCACCGAAGGCTTAGGGCTCAAGCATCTGCATCTGGTCTTAGGCAACTCGATGGGTGGCATGCAAACCTGGCTTTGGGGCATCACGCACCCTACCTTCATGGATGCGCTCGTGCCAATGGCATCGATGCCTGCAGCGATGTCTGGGCGTAATTGGCTGACGCGCCGTCTGATTATTGATTCGATCCGCAACGACCCTGCCTGGCAAAACGGCAACTACACACAACAGCCGCCCAGCTTGCAGTTTGCTTCGGTGTTCTTTCAAATCAGCACTAGTGGCGGCAATATGGGGTTGCAAAAACTTGCCCCAAGCCGCGAGCTCGCGGATCAACTGCTCGACAAGCGCTTAAAAGCTGCGTTCAAAGCCGACGCCAACGACAACCTCTATCAATGGGATTCATCACGCGACTACGATCCGTCGCGTGATCTCGAAAAAATTCAGGCGCGCGTGCTGGTCATCAATTCGGCCGATGACGAACGTAATCCACCAGAGTTTGGTGTAATCGAGCAAGCATTAAAACGCATCCCAAACAGCCAACTTCTCTTGATCCCTGCCAGCCCAGATACCTCAGGGCACGGTACGACTGGGCAAGCGAAGTGGTGGAACAAACAACTGGCAGAGTTTTTAAAAACGTTGCCTATGTAAAAGCAGTAATGGTTGAGCTATTTCGCTTTCAGGCACGCGCAATAGCATCGCAAAAGCTTTGTATCACACTACCTCAAAGTGGTGCGTGCCATCAACGCCTAATTGCGCGACTAAACTGAATTCCCAGTCGAGGTAAGCCTGCATCGCCTCACGCGGTGCATCGGTACCTTCATAAGGTCGTTTGTAGCGATCGATCGGCTCTGACAGTAACGCAGTGGCACCTTTTTCAAGCGCCAGCCCGGCGGCTTTCCAGGCTTGCATGCCGCCAGCCAACACTGAAACAGGTACGCTCAACAACGCGGCGATCTCAGCATGCGCATAGCCCGAAAGCAGGCCATCTGGACACACCAACACATACGCTGAGGCCTGCGGTAACACGCTAAGTGCCTGCTTGAACTGTGAGCGCAACACATACTGCGCGCCCGGTATATGGGCTTGCACATACTGAGCATGCTTGCTTAGATCAATCACAAGAATTTTTTTAGCTGCTACATCATGCGCGGCATCACCCACTGACGCAGCCGCTAACTCTGCCACTGTCATCGCTTGAACAATGGGCAGCTTTGCACACTCAGCAACCCAAGGGCCCGTTTCGGAAAAGGCCCCGACTGGCAACTCGGCCAAGACATAAACATCCCACGCCATCTGAGCCAGCCACGAGGCAGTCATATTGGCGCGTACGCCGTCAGTATCCACCAACACGATACGTGCACCGCGCACCGGCGCAACCATTTCTGTCTCTTGCACCAACTGCCCGCCAGGCGTTGAGCGAAATCCTGCGATGTGGCCCACAGCAAATTCTTCAGGGGTACGAGCATCAAAAAAATAGGTTGTACGCTCGGCCTGCGATTGCCAAGCCTGTGCATCGGACCACGTTATAGATTTAACCCCCGCACGCTCTGCAACACTGCGCGCACGCGCCGCTGCGTTCTGCATCGTTTGCTCAGACACGTCTTTAAATTTCCGGGTCTCGCCCTTGTCTAGCGCCTGCCCTGCGAGTGTCCAGCCAATCGTGCCATTTCGCAAGGCCGAGACTTTATTGGGAATACCGGCATTAATCAACGACTGCGTGCCGATGATGCTACGCGTGCGGCCCGCGCAGTTGACGATGACTTGTGTTTCTGGTCGCGGGGCCAATTCAGCGATACGCAACACCAACTCTGCACCCGGACAACTGGTCGCAGTTGGAATGCTCATGGTGTTGTACTCGTCGTAACGACGCGCATCAACAATCACTACATCGGCCTGTTGATCGATCAAGGCCTTCACCTCGGGCGCTGAGAGCGACGGGGTGTGCCTCTTGGCCTCAACCAGCTCGCCAAAAGACTTACTTGGAACATTCACATCGCGAAACAACTCACCACCGGCCGCTTGCCAAGCGCGTACGCCCCCTGCAAACACCGCTACGCGACTAAAGCCCAACGCTACCAACCGACGTGCCGCGAGCATCGCATCAGACTCTAATAAATCGACATCGCCTTCATCAAGCGTCACAATCTGCACATCGCGACGCGGCAACTTCGAGTAGGCATCCAGCTCGACACGCGACAAGGGGAAATTTGCGGCGAACAAAGGATGAGACTGAGCGTGCGGATCTTCTTCACGCACATCTAAAAACGCGATCTCGCGTTTTTCAAGCAGAGCACTACGAACGTCTTGGTACTCGCATACCTGCACAACATCGATCGGACTAGGTTTAAACACGGTGATTAATTCCAGAGATTAGGGACAACATCACTGTTGTAGCCAGAGATAAAAGTTTTCTCTGCGCCTGTTACAGGGTCAAACACATGCCGGCTGATACGGCCGATATTGCCACCATAGACATGGATACTGATTGAGGTCTGATCTGCATGAAAATTAGCAACCTCGTGCACATCATGCGTAGCAGGTGACACGCTGCCTACATCACCCGGTTTGAGCACATGACTCTCACCTCGCAGGTAACTGCCATCGGCTTGCTTAAAGTAGTGTGTATCGATCTCTTGACCGCGCAACATCCCAATCAGGCCCCAAGTCATATGGTCGTGTACAGGGGTCTTCTGCCCAGCACCCCACACGAAGCTAACTACTGAAAACCGCTCAAGCGGATCTGCGTATAGCAAATACTGCCGATAAAACTCGGGGTGAGGCACGGTGAATTGTTCTGGCAACCAATCGTCTTGCGCAACTAGCGTCGCCAACAAGGCCGCGCCTTGTTTGAGCAATTCTGGTTCAGCCCGCTCGCGCGTGAGCAAACCGCTTAGATCTTGCACAAATGTCAGTAATTTTTGATTTTTCAAGAGTTTGCCCCGCAGGAAATGATTGAAACTGACGAATACCTAATACACAAGCTTAGCAAGGTTCGTCGTCTTCTGTCTTCTTCCCGCGGCCTCGTGTTTGAGAACACGCACCTTGTGGCATACCTGCGTTGACAGCACCCAAGCAAGTTTCTACTATCGTAGGCGATTAGGAGACACTATGCGGATCGTTGACTTACATTCACACTGGGGCACAGAGCGTGGCTACGTACTACGCTCGGCTGACGCACTGGCACAACAAAAAAGTACCTGGAATTCAACCCCAACGTACGACACCGAAGAACAAATGGCAGCTTACCTGCGCGCCAATCAGGTCAAGACTATTTTGGATTTTGGGTTTACCAAGAATCTATCGATTGAAGAGGTCAAACCTCTGCACGACTATGCCATCGAGACTCAGGCTAAGTTTTCAGATTGCATTTTTGGTAATTGGCTGCAGATGGATCCACGTTTAGGTCAGGCTGCGGCCGATGAACTCGACCGCTGCATCAAACTGAGCAAAGGCTTCGTTGGCTTTTGCGTGTCAGGCTCGGGCACGGGCTTTGCCGCAAGCGACCCGATCTATCACCCCATTTACGAGGTTTTGCAAGCTCACAATCGCCCAGCCTTGGTGCTGGTGGGACATACCGGGGCAGGCGCTGGGTTGCGCGGTGGGGCAGGCATCAAGCTTGACCTCTGCCACCCCCGCTATATCGATGAATTGGCGATTGATTTTCCGGATTTGCAAATTATTAGTGGTCGCCCCGCCTGGCCTTGGCAAGATGACATGATTTCAATCATGATCCACAAGCCTAATGTCTGGAGTGAAGTGCACGGCTGGTCACCTAAATACTTTACCGATCCGTTTAAAAAAGAGATTCGTTCGCGCTTGAAAGATCGCGTGATGTTTGGTGCTGATTACCCGCTGTTTCGCTACGAGCGTCTGGTGCAAGACTGGAAAGACCTGGGCTATACCGATGACATTCTTGAACGCGTGTTTCATCGCAATGCTGAGCGTTTGTTTGGCATCACCGAGGCTAAGTAATGGATTTGTCACTGACCGGTAAAATCGCCGTAGTCGGCGGCGCAAGCCAAGGAATCGGCTACGCCATTGCTCATCTTTTGGCGTCAGAAGGAGCGAGTGTTGCGATGGTGGCGCGCAAAGAAGAACCCCTGAACGAGGCCTGCGCAAGGATCGCAGCCGAAACCGGCGCTAAGACCTTTGCAATACCGGCTGACATCCGCAAGGGCGCTGATTGCGAAAGAATTATTTCTCAGGCCTTAGACGAATTCGAGCGCATCGATATCTTGATTAATAACGATGGGGCGCCGCCTTTGGGTGAGCTTGAGAGTTTTGATGACGTTGCCTGGCAAAAAGCGATTGAACAAAATCTCATGAGCGTGGTGCGACTGTGTCGCGGCGCCCTGCCCTCGATGAAACAACAAGGCTGGGGTCGTATCGTCAACATTACTGCACTATCTGCGATTCAACCGATCGCGCGCTTTGGGCTCTCAGTCGCAACTTGGGCGGGGGTACTAGGCTATGCAAAAACGCTTTCCCTTGAAATCGCAGCGCAAGGGGTCACCATCAACACCATCTGCCCCGGCCGCATCGCAACCGGGCGACTCGCCACCGTGTTTGGTAACGGCACGCCCGGGCAACTTGAACAAGAACAGCTCGCCCAAATTACCAAACTGATCCCAATGGGACGAGTGGGCGAACCCAACGAGATCGCGGGACTGGTGGCCTTTCTATGTTCGCCCTGGGGGGCTTATATGACAGGCACCGTGCAACACGTTGATGGCGGCCGACTTGGTAGCTTGATCTAAACCTTTTTGTACAAAACTAGAAAAATGAACTCAAACAACCAAGACATCACCAATTCGCCCGACTCACCTGACTTCGTGCCGTGGTATTTTCGCTCGCTTGATTTTGAACAACTGTGGCGCGACTATCCACCGCCACCGACCTACTTTCACACCACAGCAAAGTTGTCGCGTGACGAAATGCGTGCGCTGCAAGAGCAACGATTTTTAAAAACCGTTGCACGCGGCTGGGAGATCGAGTTCTTCAAGCGCCATTGGACCGCACACGGTCTGGTACCCACTGATATTCGTACACTCGATGATTTGACCAAGATTCCGGTCTACGATGTCAACGATATCCGCAAGAGTATTGAACGCAATCCGCCCTTTGGCGACTTCATGGGGATCTCACCTGAAAGTGGCAAACACATGCCCTTAGTGTTGCAAACCAGCGGCGGCACCACCGGTTTACCGCGCCCGATGCTGTACTCGCCGCAAGACCGCGAGACCATGGCGATTTTAGGCGGACGCCGCATGGCGATGCACGGGATTAAGCCTGGCGACATGGTGCTAGTCACCCTATCGCTTGGGCTAGGCAACGGCGGCATGGCGCCGCGCGAAGCGCTTTGGCGTTACACCGGCGCCGTGCCGGTGATGACGGGTAGTGGCGCTAATACGCCTACCCGCCGCCAGATTGAGATCATCAAAGCGTGGGGTATCAAAGTCATTTTAGGGTTTCCGGCATACCTGCGGCACATGGCAATTGTGGCGCGCGACGAATTAGGCATCGACCCAAAATCTTTAGGGGTTCGTTTGCTAGGCACCCACTTAGGGATGGAGAACCGCGAGTTGCTCGAAGACCTTTGGGGCGCTAAGGCCTTTGACATGTACGGCACCCACGAAAGCGGCATGCTTGCAGCCGAATGCGAACACCAAACGGGTATGCACGTGATGGAGGATGCTTTTATTTTAGAGATGGCAGATCCAGAGACCGGAAAAATTTTGCCTGATGGCGAGAAAGGCACCACCTACATCACGACGCTCTATAAGTACGGCGCGCCGCAGATTCGTTTCAACGTCAACGATATTTCGGCCTTTCACACAACCGCCTGCCCCTGCGGCAATACCTCGCGACGCCTAAAACGTATTTTTGGTCGTAACGACAATATGGTGAAATTGCGTGGAGTCAATGTGTTTCCCGAGGCCGTAGGCGCCGCAGTACTCGAAGATAAGCGCTTGAATGGTGAGTACTTTTGCTTTGTCGATCGGGTGGGCGAAGCGTTGACTGACCACATGGATGTGTGGGTTGAGGTCATTGATCCAAGCGCCGACTTAGCAAACTTGCGCGAAGATCTTGAACGACGAATGAAAGAGGTGCTCAGCCTTAAGGTTCAGATCACGCCGGTTAAAAAAGGCGATCTTGACAAATACACCATGACCTCGCAGAGCTCGAAGGTTAAGCGTCTGTTAGACCGACGAGGCTGAGCCCGTGCACTGGGTCACGAGTTGGACTGCATCGGCCCGAGGGCCTGGTCCAACTGGCAACCCTTGGCTTAAGTCGCACATGCTAAATATTGCTTTATTTTTAGCTTGCCCATCCAGCAGGTGTAAAGCTAGCGGCACACAACGGTCTTGGCCGAAACCCATTGAGACGACTTGGTCCCTGCAGGGGTCGTAAATACAACTATCTGCTGAGGCGTGCTTCCTCTATACTGCGACACTTCATGGACTAGTGGAAATACCTATTTTCCACTCGGTCAAGAGTCGTCTTGCCTAGTGAATTCTTATCTTTAAAAAGCTTAGCTTGGGTACTTCAGGATGTGGATAGTTAGAACCGCACTAGAGAAACCTTACACGTTTATCGTGATGGCAATTCTCATCCTGATCACTACGCCACTCGCAGTGATGCGCACCCCAGTCGACGTCTTGCCCGAGATCAACATCCCTGTTATCAGTGTGATCTGGAACTACAACGGCTTATCTGCCCAGCAAATGGGTAATCGCATCACACAAGCGCACGAGAGAATACTCACAACTACCGTCAGTGACATCGAGCATATTGAATCTCAGTCCTTGGGCGGCATAGCAATTATTAAGATCTTTTTTCAGCCAAACGTCAATATCCAAGCTGCGCTCTCGCAGGTGGTTGCCGTGTCGCAATCTGTTCTGCGACAAATGCCGCCGGGCATCACCCCCCCTCTCATCATTAAATATACGGCCTCGTCAGTCCCTGTGATTCAACTCGGCATGTCGAGTACTGTAATGGCTGAAAAAGAATTATTCGATGCAGCCATCAATATTCTGCGACCGCAACTGATTACAATTCCCGGTATTGCCATGCCGTTTCCGTATGGCGGTAAGGTGCGCGCCGTGTCGGTGGATATCGACCCACAAGCCTTGCTTGCGAAGGGCATGACCTCGTCAGACATCATCAACGCCATCACCACGCAGAACCTGACGCTACCGGCTGGCACAACAAAAATTGGCGATACTGAATTTAATGTGACGCTAAACTCGTCTCCGCCTAGCATTGCCGAACTCAACAATATCCCGGTACGAACGGTCGGTGGCGCTACCACTTTTTTACGTGAAGTTGCGCACGTGCGCGATGGCTTTTCACCACAAATCAATATTGTTCGCCAAGATGGCCAGCGTGGTCTGCTGCTCACAGCACTAAAAAATGGCGGTGCCTCAACGCTAGATGTCGTCAACGCGGTCAAAGCAAAACTACCTTCGTTATTACCTTTGCTACCCGAGGGGATTGAAGTCAAACTCTTGGCTGACCAATCGATCTTCGTCA
>JARXAG010000213.1 GCA_029866055.1 Burkholderiaceae bacterium | reverse complement strand
TGAATACCTACGAAGGCACCCACGATGTACACGCCCTGATTTTGGGTCGCGCGCAAACAGGGATCCAAGCGTTTTTCTAAGTCGGTTTCACTGTTAGTTCAAAAGCGGCGTGCGCACTTAAATGCGGACGCTGTTTTTTTTAATTGACTAAATTGAATGCAGGCTCCATCAACGCGATGTCCGCAGAGCTCAATTTCAAAGTACGTGCTTGTGCTTTCCATGTCCGCACAACGGCCTTCACCTCAACAATTATTTTTTGCGCCTGTGATTCGTTGAGGTCGTAGTACGATGCAGTACTCGCGATGAGATCTAAATCTGACCGATTCGTCAGGGCATCCAGATTGAGCACATGCTCCGCCTTTGCTAAATTTGGATTGACATCAAAGGCTGGCGACAGACGCCAGTTTTTTCCGTCGAACAAAAAACCATGATTACGTAAATGATCATCTCGGTTAGACACGCAAACATTAAACACGACGCGACGAAATAACTGTTCAAGGTCATGTTTAAGCGTTGCTGGATTACCGAGCGTTAACAGCAATCTTGCGAGATCTACATAACTAGCACCCTCACTGTCTTGTCGCCCTAAAAGTGTCATGGCCGAGGCATAGAAAACCCGCTCACCTTGCAACCGATCAAAACGTTTGACGCAAAACGTATGAAAATATTTACCGAATTTAAAGACCTTGGCATCAGGCACATCAAGATTGGCTTTTACAGCAAGCGCGTGCACCACACCCTCCCATCCACCGATATCCATGTCATCTTCGCGTGATGGAAACTTCGCAATCCACAACGAGCCATCGTTCTGAGTAAAGTTTGCTTTCGGACGAGCGCCCCCAAGCGATGCGCCTGGCGCCACGAGTACGCTGAGCCACCGACGTAACGCGCTCAGGTTGTCGATACGTTTATGACTCAGTTCATTAGCAACGAGTTCGAGTTCAGCCAGTTGCGCGAGGGGTGGTGCAGACAGGCGGTGTTGGCTCACAAATTGCTGTTGCGAGGCTGAGCGCAAACGCAAGGCACCTTGACGCGTGAGGTCTTGCACGCCAGCCATGAAGTCCCATTCATACAAATTTCGAGGTTGGCGTTTTTCATCTTGCGCCTCTAGCATTTCTCGGCGTTTCATTAGCGTTTGCCCCCAACGATCGGGCGAACCATCTAAAAAACATCCAAAGTTGCCGGCATCTTTATTTGGAAAATAAACCCCTTTGCTCAAGGGTAAGTCTGGGTCAATTGCGAAGCGACCAGAGTCGGTCAGCCAATCTTGCGAGTACTGAAAACGCAGTTGCCCATGATCATTCGAGATGAACCCAACCAGCATTGGCTTTACGCAAAACTGAGCGTCCAGCCAGACTTCAAGTTGTTCATCGGGCATGTAGGGTTCGTCCATGCGGCAAGTCAAGGTCTTGCAAACTGCGCCCGAGACGATCTTCTTTCGCGATCAGACCCAAATCCTCTTCTAGTTGCAAGGTGGCTAGCACGCGCAAATAAGTCACCATCAAAACGGAGGGATCACCTCGCTCAACTCGATAAAGCGTCATGCGAGAGATCGAGGAGCGAGCTGCGACAGTCTCTGACGAAAACTTACGTCGCATTCGCGCAAGGCGTAATCGCTCACCAAGCTCAGTCAGGAGCCTTTGTTCATTTGGATAAACAGGTTGTTTTTTACTAGGCATATCACATATTATACAAAAATTAATTATTTGTCTAACTTGTGATACAAAATTAAACGTCTAATTAACAGGGGATGCAAGCTTGATAGTTGAATTCCACCGTGATCTTTGGACAACACCGTGATCGCTGAAACCGGCCATGATCATCGGACTCACTAGCAGTCGCCTGAAATGCGCGGCGCTCAGCCAAAACCAGCAGCAGCTCGACCAAGACGGTCTTGGGCCCCTGCCCACTCAAGCCCTGTCGGGGGCCTTTGCCAGAGCAATTGGCTGTAGCCCTGCTGATCTAGTGCCCGCAGCGTAGCGTAAAGCACCCGACTGTAGACTGCAGGGTCGCTAGGTAAGCTGATTCGCTCTAGCTGCTCGCCTAGGTCTGCAGGGATTCCTTCAGGCGTATGGGTTACCACTGCCATACGCTGGCTTGATGCGAGCTTGGTGGCTTGCGCAGCCGCTACTGCGCTTTGCAACTCAGCCAAACTGAGCAAGCGTAACGGCGTTTGCGGCGCGTAGTGCGACTTTAACGCGCCCGAGACACGCGGCGCTTGCGCATCAGGTGCGGCGACCTCTTGGTTTAACACTTGCGCAAGCTGGGCGGCAGTAATGTGCCCTGGGCGCAAGAGCACTGGCCCCACGCCCTGCTCAAGACGCGACAAGTCAACGATTGTGGATTCAATGCCGACATCGCTCGCACCACCTTCAAGCACCGGCATGCCTTGTGCAACCAGTTCAGGAAACTCGTGTCGCACATGGGCGGCTGTGGTCGGTGATACTTGACCAAACTTATTGGCCGATGGCGCAGCCACGCCGCCTTGACCTGACGCACGCGTCGCAGCAAACCCACGCAACAAAGCCTGCGCCACCGGGTGCGAAGGGCAGCGCAAACCGATGCTATCTTGCCCACCGCTCACGACCGACGAAATACGTGAAGCGCGCTTCAAAATAAGTGTGAGCGGCCCAGGCCAAAAGGTATCGATTAACAACTGTGCCTCGGGCGGTACACTCGCCGCCCAATACAACAAATCAGCTTCGGGTGTGACATGCACAATCACCGGGTGATTAGAAGGCCTGCCTTTTGCCTGATAAATGCGTTCGACCGCTAAAGCACTTTCAGCGTCGGCCCCCAGACCGTAAACAGTTTCTGTTGGAAAGGCGACCAGGCCTTGCTGCGCCAAGACTTCGATTGCAAGAGCAATCTCGGCTGCACTTGCACTTGCACTTGCACTTGCGCTTGCATTCACAACAGGTTGACCACGCTCTGACACGTCAGGGAGCGACTGGTAAGCGCAAGAGGCTAACCACTCGATTCGCCGCAGCAGTCGCCTCAGCCAGGGTGTTGCCCACGCAGTTCACATGGCCCATTTTGCGGCCTCGGCGGGCTTCGCGCTTGCCATACAAATGCAGCGAGGCACCCTGTACCGCCAACACACCCGACCAATCAGGTTCGGTTTGGGTATCGGTCTCGTCGGTGTACCACGCATCGCCCAAAATATTGAGCATCACCACGGGCGTTAACAACTGGGTACTGCCTAACGGTAAGCGTGCCATCACACGCGCCTGCTGTTCGAACTGACTCGTCACGCACGAGTTCATGGTGTAGTGGCCGCTGTTATGTGGACGCGGCGCGATTTCATTGACCAGCAACTGACCATCACGCAAGATAAAAAACTCAACGCACAGCACGCCCTGATACTGCAGCCCATTCGCAATCGCTAGAGCCGCCTGCGTTGCACGTTGTGCGAAGGGTGTTGGCTGAATGTCAACGGTCGATACCGCCAAAATGCCGTGATCATGCACATTTGATGCCACCGGAAACACCTTGCACTGACCATCGAGACCGCGCGCCATCACAACCGATAATTCTTCTTGTAGATCAAGCATCGCTTCGAGCACACAGGGCACGGCACCAAACTCTTCAAAGGCTGCCAAAGCCTCAGCGCAAGTGCGTACACGTGCCTGCCCTTTCCCGTCATAGCCAAGACGAGCAACTTTTAAAATCCCCGGAAACAAATGCGCACCGGCTGCGCGCAAGTCATCTGTCGAACGTACTGGCGTATAGGGGGCGACCGCCACCCCTTGGCTCGCGATATAAGCTTTTTCTGTAATACGATCTTGTACGGTTTCAACCGCCTGAGCGCCGGGTGTCACCCGGCAATGCTTGGCCAATTTTTTTAGACTCGTAGCAGGGACATTCTCAAATTCAGTCGTCACGGCTCGACACTGTCGTGTTAAGCGCAGCAATCCTTCTTCGTCATCAAACTCAGCCTGGATATGCATATCGGCAACTGAGGCCGCCGGGCCCTCAGGTGCAGGATCGAGCACAACGACTCTATACCCCAAAGACTGAGCAGCCTGACAAAACATGCGACCTAGCTGCCCACCACCCATCAGGCCTAACCATTCACCCGGTAAGATCACAGAGGCACCTTCATTGCACGCGCTGTTTCGGTTTGACGCGCACGAAAAGCACGTAATTGCTCGCGTAACGCGCCATCGGTTGTCGCCAAATTTGCAATCACGTGCAACGCTGCGTTTGCCGCACCGGCCTCACCAATTGCAAAGGTCGCAACAGGGATACCCTTTGGCATTTGCACAATGGAGAGCAACGAGTCTTCGCCACGCAAATATTTAGAAGGCACCGGCACGCCAAAGACAGGCACCTCAGTGAGCGCCGCCATCATGCCAGGCAAATGTGCCGCCCCACCCGCTCCCGCAATAATAGCCCGCAAGCCACGACCTGCCGCAGCAGCCCCATACTCAGCCATATCCTGAGGCATCCGATGTGCCGACACAACCCGCGCTTCGCAGGCAATACCAAAATCATTGAGCATATTGACCGCGTGTTGCATGACCTCCCAATCGCTTGAGGAGCCCATGACGACACCAACGATTGGCGAAGCTGCTGCTGAGGATTCGCTGACAACGCCGAACGCGGTCGATGCCTTTGCGTTGGTGGCGGCACTAGAAGTAGAGGACATATCAAAGCCCTGTTAAAGGTTGAACCCGCAACAAACAATATAACGGTGGTGACCCGAAGGCCTCAGGCCACCAAACGATCAAGTGCCTCGCGATATTTAGCGGCAGTTTTAGCGATCACTTCGGCTGGCAATCTTGGCGCAGGCGGTGTCTTGCCCCAATCTTGCGTTTCAAGATAGTCGCGTACAAATTGCTTATCAAAGGAGGGGGGGCTAATGCCTTCGCGATAGCCATCCGCAGGCCAAAAACGCGATGAATCGGGCGTGAGCACCTCATCCATCAAATGCAGAGTTCCGTTGGCATCAAGCCCGAACTCGAACTTGGTATCAGCAATCATGATGCCTTTGGTAGCAGCAAACGTTGCCGCCTCAGAATACAAACGCAAGGTGACCTCGCGAATGCGTTCTGCCATTTCGAGACCGATTTCTTTGATCACGTAATCAAAGTCTACATTCTCGTCATGCAAGCCAAACTCAGCTTTGGCAGCTGGCGTAAAAATCGGCGCGGGTAACTTACCGGCCTGCTTGAGCCCGGCAGGTAACGCAATCCCACAGACTGAGCCGCTTGCTTGGTAGTCTTTCCAGCCCGAGCCAATCAAATAACCACGTGCGACGGCCTCAACCAAAATTGGCTTCAAGCGTTTCACTACAACAGCACGACCGACCACCTGCTCGCGCTCGGCGGCGGTGACCACATCTTCAGGGTTGATGCCGGTTGAATGGTTGGGCAACACATGGGC
>JARXAG010000085.1 GCA_029866055.1 Burkholderiaceae bacterium | reverse complement strand
CGCTCGTTGCTATGTGCGTGAAGGTGCCAAGGTTGTCATCGCCGATCTAAACGAAGCGGGTGCCCAAAAGGTAGCCGCCGAACTTGGCGCTGCAGCGGTGGCTGTTAAATGTGATGTCAGCAAGCGCGCTGATGTCGATCGGGCGGTTGCTTTAGCAGTATCGACGTTTGGCGGCGTGGATATTGTTGTCAATAACGCTGGCTACACGCACAAAAACCAGCCGTTTCTGAATGTTGACGAAGCCTCGTTTGATCGTTGCTTTGATGTCAACGTCAAAGCGATTTACCACATGATCAACGCTGTCGTACCGATGATGCGCTTAAAAAAATCAGGCTGCATCATCAACACGGGTTCAACGGCAGGGATTCGACCAAGACCCGGTTTAACTTGGTACAACGCATCAAAAGGCGCAGCGAACTTGCTGACCAAATCGCTGGCCGTTGAACTGGCCCCCGATAATATTCGCGTTAACGTGATCTGCCCAGTGATTGGCGACACGGCCATGCTCGGTGATTTTATGGGCGTACCCGACACCCCCGAGAATCGTGCACGATTTATTGCCACCATCCCCATGGGCCGCATGAGTCAACCGCGCGACATCGCCAATGCGGCGGTGTTTTTAGCCTCTGACGAGGCGTCGTTTTTGACGGGTGTTGAGTTGCCGGTTGACGGCGGCCGCACGATCTAAGCCCGTGAGCTCGCTTGCAGTTGGGCGAGCTCGCTAATGCCTTTTTCAGCCAATTGCAGCAAGGTATTGAGCTCGGTACGGTCAAAAGTGTGGCCTTCTGCCGTGCCCTGCACCTCGACGAAGCCGCCAGCGCCGGTCATCACGACATTCATATCGGCGTCGCAGCCTGAATCTTCTGGGTAATCCAAATCCAGTACGGCGCGCCCATCGACCATCCCTACCGAGATCGCAGCGACTGAATCTTTAAGCGGATTTTTCGTCAACAAGCCTTTTGAAAGCAGACCATCCACGGCATCGGCCACGGCGATCCAGGCCCCTGTAATGCTGGCACAACGCGTGCCGCCATCGGCTTGCAGCACATCGCAGTCGATCTGAATTGTGCGTTCGCCCAATAACGACATATCCATCACCGCGCGCAAGCTGCGCCCAATCAGGCGCTGAATTTCTTGCGTGCGCCCAGATTGCTTGCCTTTTGCCGCTTCACGATCAGAACGGGTATGGGTTGAGCGCGGCAACATGCCGTATTCGGCGGTCACCCAGCCCTGCCCCTTACCTTTTAAAAACGGCGGCACTTTTTCAAGCACACTGGCCGTGCATAACACTTGCGTCTCGCCCATCGAAATCAACACAGAGCCTTCGGCATAGCGTGTGAATTGTCGTTGAATCTTGACCTGACGCATGGCATCGAAAACGCGACCTGAGGGGCGTGGCTGGCTAATGCTAGTATTTGACACGTTAAGTTCTCACAAAGACTAAATGAATAAGGTGACGCATGCTTGAGGGTTGTTGTAGGCAGCAAGTGCGATGGACTCACAGTATACGCAGCGCTCGAGGTGCTGTGTACCGCTTATGTCTGGGCGGGCTCATTGTAGGTAGCACCGTCGCTCTCGCCCTCGGCCCGGCCCGGGCGCAGACTCAAGGCCAAAACCAACCTCAGACCCAGATTCAATCGCCTGCTCAACCTCAAGCGCAATCTTCGTTAAATACGCAGCCTCAGCCAGCCCCGCTCTCGGCTGTGGCTCAAAACACCGCCATCACACAGTACGACAATTCTTTTTCTATTTTTCACCCAGAACGTGGGCAACGCGGCATGGTCGCCAGTGAGCAACGACTCGCCTCACAGGTGGGTATCGATATTTTGGCGCAAGGCGGTAACGCTATTGATGCAGCGGTTGGCGTAGGCTTTGCTTTGGCAGTTGTGTTGCCCAACTCTGGTGGTTTAGGCGGTGGCGGTTTTATGCTGGTGCAAACCGCCAAAGCAACCAAACCTGTCGCGCTTGATTTTCGTGAAGTCGCGCCCGCCTCGGCATCACGCGATATGTACCTCGACCAGAAAGATCGCGTCATTGTCGGAAAATCGACTCAAAGCCCTTACGCCATCGGTGTACCTGGCACGGTTGCGGGCTTAGTCCGCGCCCTGCAAGACTACGGCACGCTGTCGCTCGAGCAGGTCATCGCGCCCGCCATCCATTTAGCTGAAAACGGTTTTATCGTCAGTGCAGTGTTGGCTGAACAGTTCTCGTTGCAACGCACGCACTTAGGCCGTTGGCCCGGCACGCGTGAGATATTTTTTAAACACAAAGATCCCTCAAACACTAGCTGTGCGCTTTCAGAGTGCTCGCTCGACGCGTTAACCACCTATCGCGCGGGTGAACGACTTATCCAAAAAGATCTTGCAAGCACACTACGCTTGATTGCCCTGCACGGCGCGGCAGATTTTTATCAAGGTCCCATCGCACAGAAAATCGTTGCCGAACTCAATCTTGACGGTCAGGCTCTGAGCCTAAAAGACTTACAAGACTACCGGGTGGTGCAGCGCGAAGCTGTGCATGGCACGTATCGGGGCTTTGATATTTATTCAATGCCCGCGCCAAGTTCTGGTGGCGTGCATTTAATTCAAATGCTCAACTTGCTTGAACGTTATCCGCTTGCACAGTACGGTGCCGGCAGCGCTCAGGTGGTTCATCTGATTGCAGAAAGCGCTCGCTTGGCCTATGCCGACCGCGCTGAACATTTAGGCGATCCGGATTTTGTAAAGGTTCCACAAAAAGGCTTGATCTCAAAAAAATATGCCAACGAACTGGCCGGCAAAATCAAGCTCGATCGTGCCACCCCAAGCGCCATGGTCAAGCCCGGACAGCCACAAGCCTTTGAAAGCGATCAGACCACGCACTTTTCAGTGATGGATGCCGCCGGTAACGTCGTGAGCTGTACGTACACACTTAATTTGAATTTCGGCTCAGGTATTGTGGCGCGCGGTACAGGTGTGTTGATGAATAATGAAATGGACGATTTTTCAATTAAACCCGGCGTACCGAATGCGTTTGGTCTAATCGGTGGGGATGCCAATGCCATCGCGCCTGGCAAACGGCCCTTGAGCTCGATGACTCCCGTGATTGTTTCAGGCCCAGAAGGACCCATGCTGGCAACAGGCTCTCCGGGTGGTGCCCGCATCATCACCACAGTGTTACAGAATCTAATCAATATTATCGACTTTAAAATGAACATCGCCGAAGCGATTGCCGCCCCAAGAATGCATCATCAATGGCTGCCAGACTTTCTGCGCCTTGAACGAGGCTTTAGCCCCGATACGGTTGCATTACTAAAAAATATGGGGCATGAGGTTAGGATCATGCCCACCATGGGGCGTGTGCAAACCGTGCAACGTCAGTCGAATCTCTTTTGGGGTGCTTCAGACCCGCGCAACCCTGATGGCGCAGCGCTTGGTATTGGGCTGATCCCGTGAGAGCCTCAAATCTAGGCAACCTCAGCACCTTCACATTGCGGGCAGGGTTAACCGAAACAGACTGGTCCGCCGAACTGGGGCTGTCAGGCATTCTGAGGCCGTCGCTTTTAAATCTGGATCAGTCGCTTTTACGGAGTCAACCATGATCGCTAGCATGACCGCCTTTGGGCAAGGTAAATTCACCGCACAGTGCGGCGTCATCTCAGTTGAAATTAAAGCGGTCAACAGTCGCTATCTTGATGTGCTCTTTCGTATGCCCGACGAAATGCGTCTGGCCGAACAACCGATTCGAGAGCGTTTGGCCAAGGGCTTAACGCGAGGCAAAGTTGAAGTTCGCGTCAGTTTTACGCGCCCTGCGCTCGATATCGAACAACAACTCAGTGACGCAGCCATGCAGCGTATCGCTTCACAGTTGGCTCACATTCGTACAGTTTTGCCCGATACCGAAAGCCCCCGCTTTCACGAAATCATGAATATGGCCGGTGGGCAACAAACACAAACCGAGCCCGAAGAATGGGCACAAGCGTGTTTGGCGGCGCTCGAGCCCGCCTTGGCGCAACTGCTTGAAGGTCGCCAGCGCGAAGGCGCTCGCCTGGCCTTAACCATGCTTGATACAGCTAAACAAGTGTCAACCATCGTGAGCGAAGTTGAAACGCTGATGCCGGTTTTACTTGCGACTCAGCGCGACAAGCTTGCCCAAAAACTGAAAGACACGCTGCAAAATGCCTTCCCGAATGGGTTCACGCACATCAGTGGTGCTGAACTGTCAGAGCGTATCGCCAGTGAATCAAGCTTGTTTGCCTTGCGCATCGATGTCGCTGAAGAGCTTGCACGCTTAAAGTCGCATCTCACTGAGCTTGAGTATTTATTGTCAGGTCAACCGACCAAACAAAGCCAACCCAAACCAGGCGCGGAAGCGACCAGCGTCGGCAAACGTCTAGATTTTTTGTTTCAAGAAATGAATCGCGAAGCCAACACCTTGGGTTCAAAGGCCGGTAGCCTTGAAATGACGCGTGCCGCCATGAACCTCAAACTATTCATCGAACAAATGCGCGAACAGGCGATGAACATAGAGTAAGGTGAGACTCACCCAACCTCTGATTCAAACGTGCTGATCAAGCGATAGCTTGACTGCGCTTCAATCATGACCCCATGCTGCTCAAGCGCTTGTTGCATCGCTGATTGCTGCAATACGTTTTCGCAGGTTGTTAAATCGTAGGCTTCAAAGAACAGCACCCAGTTCACTCGTTGATCAGGTGCGCCGCGTCGCGCTTCTTCGGGGCTTGGTGCAGCCCCAACACTGGCAGAGGCCTCCCAGAGGGCCAGGCGCACTAAGCAATTGGCTTGGGCAAACTGAGGATAAAGTGTATGGGCAATGAAATCGCGGGCCACTTGTTCTTGACCAGACTTGGGCGCGCACCTTAGTACCACGGCTTCACCTCCTAAGCCTGTCCCTGCTGCCCAAGTCTCGTCACAGACCGAGCGCACCATATTACGAAAATGCGGCATCATTTTTTTCGTGAGTGGTGTCGGTTCAACAAGGATATCTTTGTACTCAGCTTGTTCGAGCACCGCGGCCTCGGTACATGAATAGATTGCCATGTAAGCCTGCGAAGCACCGAGCGCGCGATAGCGACGCGCAGATAAAAACCCCGGTATCTGCATCCGCTGACGCACATGCTCAGTTTGATACCACTCGTTAAACTCTGACTCGACGACTGGATTGATGTCGTTCATCACGAATAACGTACAGGGAACGGAACGCTGAGACTTTGTTGAAGTTGTCATAGCTCTCTGAGTTGCAATGGAATCTGATTGGCTTGAATGGAATCTGATTGGCTTGTCATGCCAAGCGCTTGTATTGCCAAGCTTAACCACCTTTATAATCCAAAATTCCTCTACCCACAGGTAGCACTCATCATCTGTTGCCACCACTCGGCTCAAACAACAGCTCAAACAACAGCAATTCCAACCAATGACAAACACACTCGCGCCCAAGCAAGATTTCCCCTTCAATGATCCCATCGGCGCCTGCGTGCCACACGGAAAGTTCTGC
>JARXAG010000070.1 GCA_029866055.1 Burkholderiaceae bacterium | reverse complement strand
TGAACAGTTCAGCAAGCATGCTCCAGCTGGCTCAGAAAGCGCTGTCGCTATGATTAAAAGCGGTCTGGCTCAAGCCACAACCGCCTATGACGCAATGACCAAAGCTGCTAAACAAGCCGCCGAAACCGCTGAAAAGAATCTAACTGCGGCCGCCGCAGCAACCTTCAAAGCAGCCGGTGATGCAGCTGAAACAGTGAAAGCCACCGCACGTGGTCGTAAAGTCGCTTAAGTAAAAACCTTGCTTAAGGGTTATTTGAACTGAGTCGTGAAGCAGTTCAGTAAGCTTTAAAAGCCTTTTGCCCGCTAGGGTGTTGCTTCTAGTCCTGACAGTTTTTAGTTGTCAAGGATCTGGTTGCAACAGCCAAGTGGGCAAAAGGCTTTTTATCGCGCGTTTCGGGAGTTTTGGTAAGTGACGCGTGTCAGTTTGGCGCTTAGCGGCGTGCAGCAACCATCGCTTTGACGCATTCACTGACCAGCGCTGGGCCACGATAGATCAGCCCGGTATAGACCTGTACCGCATCAGCACCCGCAGCGATTTTTTCAGCGGCATGTTGGCCAGCAACAATCCCTCCTACCCCAATAATCGCGAGTTCGGCCCCTACGCGCTGTCGCAAGCGTGCGATCACTTCGAGCGAGCGCGCGTGTAGGGGGGCGCCTGACAGGCCACCGGCTTCGTCTGCGTGCGGCATGCCTTGCACCGCAGAGCGCTCAAGTGTGGTGTTGGTGGCGATGACACCGTCAATACCGTGTCGTGGTAGCACTTGGGCAATGATATCGATTTGTTCTTCGTTCAAATCGGGTGCGATCTTGACCGCTAAGGGGACACGTCGACCATGCTGCTCGGTGAGCTCAAGCCGACGTTGTTGGAGCTGAGATAACAGTTGATCGAGCTCGTGCTCACCCTGAAGTGCACGTAAGTTTTTTGTATTTGGCGAAGAGATATTGACCGTAATGTAATCAGCGTGCGGGTACACACCAGCTAAGCCAATCAAATAGTCACTGGCGGCTTGTTCAATCGGCGTATCGGCATTTTTTCCGATGTTGAGCCCGACGATTCCGCCCTTGCTGCGCCAAGTGCTGCGCGACACGTTGGCTAAAAACGTATCAAGCCCTAAGTTATTGAAGCCTAAACGATTGATTAATGCCTGGGCTTGCGGGATCCGGAACATGCGGGGCTTTGGGTTACCAGTCTGCCCCCGAGGTGTCACTGTACCGACCTCGATAAAACCAAAACCCAGATTGCCCATCGCATCGATATGCGCTCCGTTTTTATCAAGTCCGGCAGCCAGCCCAACGCGATTAAGCAGCGGCAAACCCATCAGTGTGGCGGGATCGGACACTCTGCTATGCATCATCCCGCGTGTCAGCGAACAATCGTAGGCCTTTTGCAGCGCATGCAGAGTGGTCTCGTGTGCGGCTTCGGCATCAAGCGCAAAAAGTGCTTGGCGTGCAAATGGATAGGCTTGAAAAAGGAATGACATAAGCAGTGTAAAAATGTAGAGGTTGAAAAATCGAGCTGTAAAAAATCTAGTTATAAAAAAATCTAGTTATAAAAAAATCTAGGTGTCAAAAATCGAGAGATCAAATAGCGAGAGACTAAGGATTTAAAAATTACCGTTGGAGGACAGAGGCGGGCGGGTCGTCACGCCAGGCGCCTCGGTAGCGGTATTGCGCAGGCATGTAATTTGATTTGTAGGCCATCTTGGGGCTCTGTTCGATCCAGTAGCCTAAGTACAACCATTGTAAATTGAGTTGACGGCACTGCTGAATTTGCCACAGGATGCTGTAGGTGCCCAAGCTGCCTGCTAGTGCAGGATCGTAAAAGGTGTATACCGACGATAAGCCTTGTTCAAGCACGTCGATGATTGACACCATGCATAACTTGCCGTCTTCGTCGCGAAACTCAACCAGTCGAGTGTTGACTCGACTCGCTAATAAAAACTGACCATATTGCGCCTGATTGTCTTCATCCATGCCCCCGCCAGGGTGACGCGCGGCTTGATAGGTCGTATATAGCGAGTAGTGCTCTTGTGACCAAGCGAGCTTTGCGACCAACGGGCGCAGATCTTGGTGTCGTTTGAGAACACGTCGTTGTGTACGGCCAGGCTCAAAGCTGTTGACGTCTACCCTAACGGGTATACACGCCTGACAGTCATCACAGTGCGGTCGATACGTAAATAACCCACTGCGCCTAAATCCCTCGTCAACGAGTTGTGAGTACGTGTCACTGTTGATGAGATGACTGGGCGCTGCCACCTGCGAGCGCGCTTGACGCTCAGGAAGATAGCTGCAGGCGTAGGGTGCAGTCGCGTAAAACTGGAGCGCAGCGAACGGTAGTTCTTTAATTTGACTCATGCGAAACGTCTAAAGAGCGCCTGTGTGATGATTGCAAGAATAGTACAGATCGTCACACTTGGCACGAGCGGGGGTGGTGTAAAACGCCCGTATCATCTAGCCAGCCAGTTTGCCAGGCAATATCTGGGGCAGCCGTGTGCTGTCGCACATGCGCAAGAAATTGTTCGCGTGGCACCGGGCACGCCCCCATGCTTGCTAAATGAGAGGTTTGCATTTGACAGTCAATCCAGCTGACCTGCTGTTGCTGTAAAAACCATACCAGGTGTGCCAGCGCAATTTTTGAAGCGTCGGTTGCGCGACTAAACATTGACTCACCAAAAAACATTTTACCGATGCTCACGCCATAGAGGCCGCCCATCAAGTGACCATTGATCCACGTTTCAATGCTATGCGCTTGCCCCGCCAGATGCCACGCCTGATAGGCCAGTTGCATCTCGGCGGTGATCCAAGTGCCAGGCTGGCCGCCGGCTGCAGCTCGGGCGCAGCCTCGTACGACCGCAGCGAAGTCGGTATCGACCTTTACGACGACCTCAAAGTTTGCAGCCCGTTGGGCTGTGGCAATTTGACGTAAGCGTTTGCGTAAAGAGTGCGACACATGAAGCGCGTCACACTTGAGGACCATGCGCGGATCAGGCGACCACCATAAGGGCGGCTCGTCGTTTGAAAACCACGGAAAAATACCCTGTGTGTAAGCCGCGCGTAAACGTGGAATGGATAAGTCTGCGCCCACCGCTAGTAGACCTGCAGGTTCGGCTAGCGCCTGAGAGACCGGCGGAAACGGTGAGTCTGGCTCAAGCCAGGTTAGCGGCAAAGACCCCAAGATCGACTCAGATCCTTAACGTTTTGTCAGACCTAGCGAGTAATGATGCGTCTCGAAGTGACCGGTTTCGCGTTCGCGAAGGTAATGCTTAAGCGTGGTTGAAACAGATTTAAAGGCGAGGTTTTCCCAGGGAATTTCATCTAGTCCATACCAGCGCGCCTCAAGCGTTTCAGGGCCTGGGTCAAGTTCGGGGCCTAAAGCCTTGGCTAAAAAATACACATGAACCTGATCCACATGCGGGATGTTAATCACAGTGTAGAGTTGGCCAAGTTCGATGCGTACGCCGGCTTCTTCTTGGGTTTCTCGTGCAGCGCCTTCATCCATCGCTTCGCCAAGCTCCATAAACCCTGCGGGTAGGGTCCAAGTATTGGCACGCGGCTCGATCGCACGCAGGCACAATAAGATTTTGTCATCCAAAATTGGCAGCGTGCCCACGACTAAGCGTGGGTTTTGGTAATGCACGGCACCGCAGGCTTCACAAAGGTCTCGCTCGCGATTGTCGCCCTCGAGAAGTTTGCGAACGTTTAGCGTACCGCATTGACTGCAAAATTTTTGCTGTCGCGGCGCCGGAAAATAAAACTCAGATGGGTGGCTCATAGGCCCCTATTTTAAAGCCAAAGAGGCTCACTGGGTAGGTGCGCCGGTCGGATTTGCAACGAAATTTAGGACGCCGGGCAGCTCTTTTCTCAGGACGATCAGAAAAGAAGCGGGTTGCGCGAGTGCAGCAAAGACCTCGGTCTGGTCAAAAAAGCTGAGCCCGTTTGCAGGCGTTTGATTGAGATCGCTTTGTTCAAGCACCTCTAGCAGGTTGCGTGAATCTGACGTGCTCAGGCAATTGGCTAAGATCCCTAGGTCGCGGTCATCGATTTTGGCGGCGCCTAGGTTGGTTTGAGCAAAGAGTTGCCCGTCCTCATCCATCAGCCATTGAGACACGCTTGAGATGGTTTGTCCATTGTGACTGATTAAGGTGCCTAGGCTGGGATCTAGGCGCAGCACGAAGGGCGCGGCATCGAGGCGTACATACACCCGCTGTGGCCCATTTTGAAAAAACCATTCGCCGTTTGGCTCAGACGCGTAGTTTCTGCCAATGAAGCTCAGGATTTGAACGTTACTGATCCCCTGACCTTGACCGCCTGCGTGGGCATCGCCTAGTGGATGCAGGCGCCACTCACCGCGCGCCGAGAGAGACAGCCAGCCATATGCTGCGGGCACATCGGGCCAGCGAATTTGGGCATCAAGTACGGATTGATCCATGCGGTGTTTTCATCCAGAACCAAAGCAAACTAGACCACTGCGTAGCCGCCAAAACAAGTAGTGCGTAAGTCAGTGCCTGCGTGCGATCAAAGCCATTTGAGACAAATACATCAGTGATAACACCGAGCCCCCATTGCACAATGAAGGTGCCGGCAAAAATCATCAGATTGAGCGTGGTGAGCACGCGGCCAGCGACCTCGCTGGGAAACTCGAGTGCCGTTTGTGTTTGTAGCAAAAACATTGCGGGGACTGCTAACGCGATGAGCGGCCAAAGTATCCAAGACGCTTCAGTTTGCCACAGAGGGATTGCGGTGAAACAGAGCGTCAGCCAAAGCAGCGCGATCGAGGATTGTTTGAATAACGAGGCCCCACGCTTAACCAGCCACGGGCTCAGAATCCCCATCGCCAGGTATGAAGCCAGGATCGTGGCGTTTAAGTAAAGTAAGACTTGACTGGCCTGCTCGGCCGTCATGTTTAGCGCCTGCGTCAGCCACGGGCCCACCCATAGCGTTTGCAAGGCGACAAAGCCTCCGATGATCAGAATAGACGGCGGTATCGCGCGCAGCATGATCGGATGCTTGCACAAAGATAAGAAGCTGTCTGAGTGAGCTGAGGCGCGACTTTGACTGATTGTTTGACGGTCGTAGTCGCCGGTCAAAAAGAACACCAAGGCCGCCGAGACTAGCAGCGCAAAGCTGGCTAAGCTAAAGACATGACGCCAGCCTACGGCCTCGGCCAGTAATAGGGCTGGCTGCGCGGCAATCAACGCCCCGCCTGTGCCCGCGATTAACATGCACATCACCAAGCGCGCTTGTTGCTCTGGCCGGTAGCACCGCCTGAAATACGAGTACGAGGCCATTAAACAGGATGAGACCCCAATGCCAATCAGGATGCGACCTAAGAACAGCATCCACAGGGATTGCCCGACGGCGACCAAGAGCGAGCCCAGTGCAGCAACTAGTAAGAGCGCCGCTTCAGTTCGGCGCGCGCCGTAGCGATCAAGCCAGATGCCTACCGGAATCTGCATTACCCCAAAGGCTAAAAAGTAGGCTGAAGAGAACCATCCCAGGGCACTATTTGACAGTCTCAGGTCGTCGGCCAAAAAGGGGGCGATCGCGGCGTTGACCGCGCGTAATGCATACGAAAGAAAATACCCAGAGGCGAAGGCTAAAAAAATCCTGACGCCTAAGAACCCCGTTAAGTAGGAGGGTGAGGGGGGCTGTGAGCTAGGTGCCGCTGTAGTTGTCATAAATTTGAGTCGACAGGGCCAAACCGCTTTTTGGAGGCGCAACCCGGAATCGAACCGAGCTTGACGGATTTGCAATCCGCTACATAACCACTCTGCCATTGCGCCGTCAATGCTGAGCTTGCCGGAGGGCGATCATACTACAAAAGGGGGTTTTCCTTTTATTGCGCTTGCATTACAGTACAACAATAAACAAAAAACTTAGACGATTTGGGTTTTGTTCGCACAGGCTTGGCCCAGCTTGGGTTGTATGTAAAGACAGCCAAGGCGATTTCGGATGTGTTGAGTGAGTGTTTGACAAGGACAACGGTTTGCCCTTCCCGGACGTATCTCGTAGTGAAGGGCTAAGCATAACAATATCGAGGCATTGTGATGATAAACACTAAACGCAGGGCACTTTTGCAAGTAGGCGTGGGGTCGGTTGGGTTAGCTGGCTTGCCGGTATGGGCTCAGGCTGATTGGCCTTCAAAAGCAATGACGGTCATTGTGCCTTTTCCGGCCGGCGGCGGAACCGATGCCTTTGCGCGACCGATTTCGGCAGTCATTTCAAAATCGCTCGGCAAGCAATGGGTGATTGATAACCGAGGCGGTGCAGGTGGTAATTTGGGGGCGGGGTTGGCCGCACGTGCAGCGCCCGATGGCTATAACTGGTTTATGGGTGCGGTACATCACGCGATTGCACCTTCGATGTACCCTAATCTTGATTACAGTATCGAAAATGACTTCGTACCCATTGCGATGGTGGCGCGGGTGCCACAAGTGTTGGTCGTTAATCCTAAAAAGGTGCCCGGTGACTTCAAGGCATTTCTTGAAATGGCAAAGGCCAATCCAGGCAAACTGAATTACGGTTCTGCCGGTAGCGGCACCTCGCACCATTTGGCCGGTGAGCTTTTTAAAATCCAGTCAAAAACTGACCTCACGCATATTCCCTACAAAGGCGCGGGCCCAGCCTTGCAAGGCTTGCTAGCTGGTGACGTTGATCTGATGTTTGACGGTTTAGGCTCGTCTGCACAACATATCAAAAGTGGCAGGCTCAATGCCTTGATGGTGGCTGGCAGCGTGCGCAATCCTGCCATCCCTGATGTGCCGAGCGCAGCCGAGTTAGGCTTTCCTAACTACACCGTGACGACGTGGTACGGTCTTTGGGCGCCAAAGGGCACGCCTCCAGAAGCGCAGGCTCGGATGTTGGCCGAGATTAAAAAGCTACCGTTGGATGCATTGATCAAAGACGGTTGGGCTGCAAATGGTGCCGAGTTTCCAGACTTAACAGGCGCGCAATTTGGTGCGTTTGTCAGTGCTGAAATCAAACGCTGGGCCGAAGTGGTCAAAGTCTCAGGCGCCAAGCTGGATTAGATATCGGGCGCTAGTCCTTTGAACAGGCAGCCTGAGTCAGTGCCTGCGCCAAGGTCACTTTGTAGATCGCCTCGGCAACGGTCGTGGGGTTGATCGGCACCCAGTTGGTGTCGATCGAACTGCCAACTTCTACGCCCGTGCCCTTAGGGCCTTCATAAAACGTTCTGCGCATTGACTGTTGCGACGAGATGCTGCAATCCACTTGATATTCGTGAATCGAAGACAGAGAAGGTTTGTTGTTAATTAACTGGGGCTTGGCGTCGTCATACATTGCCCAGATTGTGACGAATTTTCTATTCTTTTTTTTGCTGGAGGGGTCGATATATAAGGTTTTGTTGACCGTGGCATTTGAGGCGATTTCAACCCATTCAGCCTGAACCGCCTTTGAACTCAGCAAGCCCAATGCGACGAATAACGATGTCTTCAAGGCGCACTGCAGAGGCGAGCTCTTTTCAGGCTTTTTATATTGGGTTGTGTGCTTGTAGGAGGGCTTGGGCAAGGGACTCAACTCAATCGCCTCTGTGCAGTGACGTGCCGTTTTGTACAAATAACTTTAGCGACTAACGGAAAACTGCTGATGACCTGATTCCAGAAAAATCTGGAGCGGGAGAAGAGTCTCGAACTCTCGACCTCAACCTTGGCAAGGTTGCGCTCTACCAACTGAGCTACTCCCGCTTGTGTACTGCTGTATCATTCACAACGTCAGCGACTATAGCACACCTATCCCCCATCATGTCAAATCGATTCTTACAAAAGGGGCAACATTCGTTGATCGCGCAAGCTCAAGACTTGTCCTCATGCAATACCCTGCGGCTGCAGTGTCAGGCCGAGCAAGTGGTCGACCTGCAAAGTCTCGAGCAAATGAACGAACTCGGTCGTGAACTGGTGCGAGCGCCTGAGTGTTTAGTGTTGGGCGGTGGCAGCAATGTGATTTTGCCCATTACGCTGTCGTCTTTAGTGGTGCGTGTTGCGCTCAAAGGTATCGAGCTTGTCGAGAGCACTGCCGATCACTGGTTGATCGATGTGGCTGCCGGTGAAAACTGGCACGACTGGGTCGTCACCGCCACGGCGCGAGGTTGGTGGGGCCTTGAAAATCTCGCGTTGATTCCGGGCACAGTGGGCGCGGCCCCCGTACAAAATATTGGTGCCTATGGTGTTGAGTTGTGTCAGCGTCTTGAGTCTGTGACGGCTTGGCACGTCGCCGCACAAAAGTATGTGACTCTGTCGCGCGCAGAGTGTGACTTTGGCTATCGCGATAGTATTTTCAAGCGCGCTAAGCGTGGTGAATGGCTCATCGTTTCGGTGCGCTTTGCCTTGCCTAAAGCTTGGCAGCCCGTATTGACTTATCCTGATCTGGCAGGCCATCCGCAGCTTGCGCTGGTTTCACAAGCCGTGACCGCGCAGGCTGTGCTAGAAGCGGTGTGCGATATTCGACGCCGCAAACTACCAGACCCTGCAGTGCTGGGTAACGCAGGTAGCTTTTTTAAAAATCCAGTGGTGTCTGCACTGCAATATCAAGCGCTGCAAGCGCGCTTCGCCAAGCTTGTTGCTTACCCGCAGCCAGAGGGGAGCTTTAAGCTCGCTGCAGGTTGGCTGATCGAATACTGTGGCTTCAAAGGCTTGCGGTCAGGCGCGGTCGGAGTGCACGCTCAACAGGCCTTGGTGCTAGTGAATTATGGTCATGCTCAAGCAGATGAGTTGCTCGCTTTCGCAAGCACCATTCGTGAGGCTGTGCAAAAAACCTTTGGAGTTCTGCTTGAGATTGAGCCTGTGGTCGTTTGAGTGACTGACGTGTCACCGCCTGGCGCTTAACCTCTGGTGTACCCAGCCCGTTGCCCAGTCTTGAACTCAGCTATTTAAAGCCCCAGAACGGTCTGCATATCAAACAGACCCGTTTTTTTGTCTTTCAAAAACCGCGCCGCACGCAAACTGCCTTCAGCGTAGCCGGCGCGACTGCTCGAGCGGTGAGTGATCTCGATGCGCTCGCCGATGCCGCAAAAATACACAGTATGGTCGCCCACGATATCGCCGCCGCGCACGACTGAAAAGCCGATCGTGCCAGTCTCACGCGGCCCTGTATGGCCCTCGCGCGTCCAGGTGGCGATGTCGTCAAGGGGCTTGCCCCAAGCCTGTGCAATGACCTCGCCCATTTTTAGTGCTGTGCCAGACGGCGCGTCAACTTTATGGTGATGGTGGGCTTCAAAGACTTCGACGTCGTAGCCCGAGTTGAGAATACGCGCTGCCATGTCTAATAATTTAAGCGTCGCATTGACCCCAACGCTCATGTTTGGAGCAAACACCACACCGATTTTTTTTGCTGCCTCGGTGATCGCGATTTTGCCAGCATCGTCAAACCCTGTCGTGCCAATCACCATGTTGACCCCGTACTGCGCGCAGGCTGCCAAATGTAGCAACGAGCCTTCGGGGCGAGTGAAATCGATCAGGCAGTCGGCGTCTTTGAGTACAGACAAATCCTCTGTAATCAGCACGCCGCTTGGTTTGCCTAAAAAGGCGCAGGCGTCTTGGCCAATCATGGGAGAGCCGACCACATCAAGTGCTGCAGCCAAGGTGAGATCGGTTGACTGAGAAACCGACTCAATCAGCATACGGCCCATGCGGCCACTGGCACCAGCAATTGCAATTCGCATCATATCGAGCTTACCTAAAGTCGTTGATTAGCGCAGCTGTATGGGCGCATCTTGGGGCGCGCCAGGCAAAGCTTGTGGATCGCTTAGAGGCGGTCCGCTGGTTTGCATCTGATCGATACTGACCCCAGGGATGAGCTGAACGGCGGCACTACCATCGTTATTTATGCGCTCGTTATCAAGTTTAATTTGCTTGTCTTCGAGAATAACGGTACGCACTTCTTCGCGAGCAATTTGAAACGGTTGCATCTCGGGTTGCTCTTCGCCACGCCAGCTTTCGAGCTGGGCGCCATTAAAGAAAATCGTGAGGGTGCGTTCTTCGATCTTGCCAGAGCCTGCGCGATAAAAATAGGGATAATCCCAGCGGTTACTGTGCAGGGCGCTTGTTAGCATCGGTGTGCCTAAGGCGTAGCGAACTTGTTCGCGTGTCATGCCTGGGCGCAGCAGGCTCACCTGATCTTTAGTGATCCAGTTACCTTGCTGGACGCTGACTTTATACGGAAAGCCGAAGCGGTTTGAGCCGCAACCGGCGGCGGCTACGACCAAGAGGGCGAGCGCCAAGCCTGTGCGCAGGTGCAAAGCGAAAGTATGAAACTTGACCACTGCGAACCTCTATTTGATAAACAGCCAAAGACGGTATCATAAAGGTTTACGCGGTCAAACGTTGCTCTCTCACACGGTCTTGCGGATTTTTTTGGTGATTTTCTCAAAAATCCACGAAGATTAAGAGCTAAAACGAGGAATTGCCGATGTACACCGAAAACGACCCGAACGATCTTAAAAATGTGGGCTTAAAGGCGACGTTTCCACGTCTGAAAATACTTGATATTTTTCGTAAATCTGGGGCGCGTCATTTAAGCGCCGAAGACGTTTATCGCGCGTTGATTGGCGAGAATATCGACATTGGCTTGGCCACCGTATACCGGGTTTTAACGCAGTTTGAGCAGGCCGGCATTTTGGCGCGTAGCCAGTTTGATGGTGGCAAGGCGATTTTTGAGCTCAATGATGGTGATCATCACGATCATTTGATTTGCACGCATTGCGGCAAGGTGGCTGAATTTACCGACGCCGATATTGAAAAACGCCAACATAAGGTCGCGCGCGACAATGGCTTTGTTTTAGAAAGCCATGCGATGGTGTTGTATGGGGTCTGTACGACCTGCCACGGGACGGGTCGCTAGTTGCCCGATTGGGATTCGGTCACTCTGATGCGCCAGGCGCTGGCTAAGGCTGCAAAAGTTCTTTAGCGTGTTCGCGAGTGGTGCTGGTAATTTTGATGCCCCCCAACATGCGGGCAACCTCTTCGATGCGTTCAGGCTGCTGCAGCAAAGTAATACTGGATTGCGTTTTACCTTTGATATTTTGCTTGCTGACTTGAAAGTGGTGTTGTCCACGCGCAGCGACCTGAGGCAAGTGCGTCACGCATAAGACTTGATGGCGTGAGCCGAGTTCACGTAGCAAATTACCGACCACTTCAGCGACAGCGCCTCCAATGCCACTATCAACCTCGTCAAAAATCAAGGTAGGGACACGGGCAGCGCGACTGGCGATGACTGAGAGCGCCAGTGAAATACGAGCGAGCTCACCGCCAGAGGCCACTTTTGCCAAAGGGCGCGGGGTGCTGCCGGCATGACCTGCCACCAAAAACTCAACTTGATCTTGCCCGTGGCTTGCGGCTGGGCACGCGTGCATGGCGATGCTGAATTGCCCTCCCTCCATGGCAAGCGTTTGCATGGCCTTGCTGACTTGTTTGCCAAGGTCTGTCGCAGCCTTGGCCCGCGCTGCGGATAAGGCTTTGGCCGCAGTTTCGTAGTCTGCGCGTCGCCCGACAACCTGCGCTCGCAGAGCTTGAATATCGCTTGATGTTTGCAGCGCGGCAAGTTCGGCTTTGAGCGTTTGTTCAAGGGCGTACAGGTCGTCTGGCTCGGTTTTGAATTTGCGTGCCAATTCAAAAATTGCGCGCAGCCTGTTGTCAAGTACCGCCAAGCGGGCCGGATCGAGTTCGGCGCGCGAGACATAATCATTGAGATCCGACACTGCCTCGCTTACCGCGATACGGGCAGAGTCGAGTGCGTCGTAGACTGTTTTTAACTGAGAGTCGTGACGTAATAACTGGCCAATACGTTGCACGGCTGCACCTAATTGGTGTTGCACCGAAGCTTCAGCTTCATCGAGTGAAACGAGTGTTTGAGCCGCACCATCCAAGAGCGACTGACCATTGGCTAAGCGGGTGTGCTCGGCTGAAATATCGGCCCACTCTGTCACCCCAAGGGATAAACGCGCAAGCTCGCTGGTTTGCCATTCAAGTCGCTCGCGTGCCTGCGCTAAGCTGCTTGCGTCTTGCTCGGATAATGCTAATTGCTTTTCAACAGCGCGCCAGGCTTTAAAGGCGAGCGCGGTAGTCTGCCGCAACGGCTGAAGATTGCCGTGCGCGTCAAGTAATTCGCGTTGATTGTCGGCACGTAATAGGCTTTGATGGGCATGCTGGCCGTGTATGTCAATCAGTTGCTCGCCAATTTCGCGCAGCTGTGTGATTGTGACAACCGAGCCATTGACGTAGGCTCGACTGCGGCCCTGAGCGTCAATGACGCGGCGCAAGACCAGCTCGTGATCGGGGCGTAAATCATGCTCGGTGAGCCACGTGGTGAGTGAGTCGGGCGTCTCAAACACCGCGCTGATTTCAGCGCGGCTAGCCCCCTCGCGCAGCACCGACGAATCGGCGCGCTCGCCCAGTGTCAATGCCAAGGCATCAATCAAAATTGATTTGCCCGCGCCGGTTTCTCCTGAAAAAACGGTAAAACCCGCGTCAAAACTGATATCGGCTTCAGTGACGATGACGAAGTCTCGGATGTGCAAGCCACGTAGCATGGGCTATTC
>JARXAG010000049.1 GCA_029866055.1 Burkholderiaceae bacterium | reverse complement strand
TTAGGTACGGTGTCTGAGCGCTTGCTAGTCGTGATCGCATGGGCGTGTAATTTACCCGCGTTGACAAGTGGCAAGGCGGTAGATAGCCCCGCAAAATACATATCAACTTCGCCTGACATGACGTCGTTCATGGCGGCACCGCCGCCTTTGTATGGCACATGCAGTAAGTCAATGCCTGCCATGTTTCGAAACAACTCACCGGATAGGTGGGTTGGGCTACCGGTACCCGCCGACGCAAAGGTCAGCTTGCCTGGTTGTGCCTTGGCGCGTGCGATCAGATCCGGCACACTCGTGATGCCAGACTTAGGCGACACCACAAGCATCATTGGGTTAAGTGCCACCATCGAGATTGGGGTCAGGTCTTTGAGCGGGTCGTAAGGGAGTTTGGTATTCAGACTAGGGCTGATCGTCAACGCGCCGCTTGAGCCGAACAATAGCGTGTAGCCATCAGGATTCGCCGCTACGGCTTGCGTGGCTGCAATCTCGCCACTCGAGCCTGGTTTATTCTCGATCACGATGGGCTGCTTCAGACGCTCTGACAGACGCAGGCCCAGTAAACGCGCTAACTGGTCGTTTGGCCCGCCCGGCGGGAATCCGACTAGCATCTTGATTGAGCGCGTGGGGTATTGACTGATGGCCACCTGCGGATCTGCGGGCTGTCTCGATTGAGCTTGCACCGCTTGTGTGAACGAGGCGAGCGACAGCAGTGTGATGGACACCAGAAGACCCAGTAAAGAGGCTCTGTTCATCGCGGTAAGACCTGGTAAACGGGCTTTGTGCGGCCTATCGCCGCGCGGCTTCAAAAGTAACATCATCTGGTGTTCTCTTCGGAGGGGAGTGTTCGTATTAAAAATTATTGAAGGATAGAATCCCTTCAGTGGGATCCATGCCGTCAAGAATTCGCTTGGCAATTAAATCTTTGAGCGTTTCGGTGGCCCCACCGCCTAAGGAGCCATAGCGCGCACCGCGATACAGGCGTGACACCGGATACTCATCGGTGAAACCGTAGCCGCCATGCAGTTGCAAGGCGTCGTTGGTCACGCGCAACGCCATTTCATTGCAGGTGATTTTGGCGACTGCTGCCAAAAAGGGATCCGGAAACGGATTGGCTGAAGCGCACGCGCGATACAACACGCTGCGGGCTGCTTCGATGTCGCGATACATTTCGGCGAGTTTCCAGCGTAGGCCTTGAAAATCAGTGAGCGTTTTGCCAAAGATTGGGCGGTTGCGTGTGTAATTCACCGCTTCTTCAAAGGCGCCTTCAGCGAGGCCCAGCGAGATACTGGGGTTCAAGCAACGTTGTGTATTAAAGGCGCTCATGAGCTTACGAAAGCCACCCTCTTTTAAAACAACGTTTTCAAGCGGTACCTCGACGTTATCAAAACGCACTTCGTGCAAGTACTCACCACCCATGGTGTGATAACTGGCAGTCACTTCAAGGCCAGGGGTGCCCCCTTCGATCAAGACGCAACCAATGCCTTCACGCCCAGGTTGATCATCGACGCGCGTGAACACGACAAACATGGCAGCCTCTTGAGCACGACTAATCAAGGTCTTGACGCCATTGACGGTTGCATGATCCAGATGCAAACGGGTGTTGGTACGGTAACTGCTGACGTCGGTGCCAGCGTGAGGCTCTGTCATGCAGATCGATAAAATCGCGTCACCTGAACAAACTTTTGGCAGAATGTTGTTTTTGATGGAGTCGGGTGCGTACGTTTCGATGATGCGCGTTTGCACACCAGCTTCGCCCAGAACCGCCATGGCAGTGGGGTAGCAAACCTTAGCGATCTCTTCCAGAATCAACGCGGTTTCAAACACAGGTAAACCCAGGCCACCGTATTGCTCAGAGACTGTCATGCCCAACACGCCGATCTGGGCAAGTTGCTTCATGTTTTCCCACGGAAACGTGCCATCCATGTATTTTGCGGCACGCGGTTTGAAATCGTTTTGCGCAAGCGCACGAACTGCTTCAACATATTGCCGTTGACTGTCACTGAGTTTGAAATCCATGCTGCTCAATCCTTGATTGGGTCTGTCTAAAGTGAGGTTAGTTTAATGCGCCGCAAGCATGGCTTTAATCAAATCGTCAACGCTCGCAAAAACACGTGCTCCTGCGCCTTCCAGGGCACGTTTTTTTGCATCAAAGGTACCCGTATTACCATGCACCACCGCGCCCGCATGCCCCATCACTACCCCTTCGCGCGCGCCATGTCCGGCAATCACCGCGAACGTGGGCTTGGTGCACTGGGTGTCGATTAAGGCCTGCGCGAATTCTTCTTCTTCAGAGCCGCCAATTTCGCCGACTAAAACGATTTGTTTGGTACGCGGGTCTGCATTAAAAAAAGGCAGTACCTCAGCAAATCGTGTGCCCTTGCACGCGTCGCCACCGACACCGATCCAAACGCTTTGCCCTAGGCCGCAATCCACCAACCGATGGTTGGTTTCGTAAGACAAGGTGCCGCTCTTGGCGATGACGCCCACCGAGCCTGGCTGCAAAGAGACTGACGGAATAAAACCAAGCTTGGTACGACCAGGGACAGCGACACCCGGGGTCGAAGCGCCCACCCAGCGTGCACCGGCGGCCTGTACCAAGGCCCGCGCGCGAATTGCATCCGCCACGGGCATGCCCTCGGTCACTGTCACAATCAGCTTGATGCCGCCCGCAACAGCTTCACTGATGGCGGCCAGCACTTCAAAGGGTGGCACCATCGCAACGCTCGCAACGGCGCCCGTTGCTTTGACCGCTTCAGCGCAAGACCGAAACACGGGATTGCCGTCAACCTCTTTCAAGTCAGCCGACTTGCTGCCGGCCGGCGCTGTACCGCCGACGATTTCCGTTCCATAGGCCCGCATCAACGCAGCGTGCTTGCGCCCCATGCGACCCGTAATGCCTTGCACGATGGTGGGCAAGGGTGCAGTGGGGTCGAATAAAAGTGCCAAGGGATCATTGGGGAAGAGGTGGGTTGTCATGCTGCGTGCCCCCGTGCGAGTGCGACGACTTGATCGACCGCTTTTTCTAAATCAGTTTCAACGACCAATGACGCGTTCGCGCTTGTCAGTGTCTGGATGGCTGTTTCGAGACCATTACCAATTAAGCGAATCACAATCGGGATTTTGATATCTTGTGTTTGTTCGAGCGCGATCAGAATTAAACGTGAGAGCTCTGCTAAGTCGGTGACACCAGCAAAGAAGTTCATCAAAATCACTTTGACATTTTTGCCTTCACCAATCCAGCGAAGCACCTGAATCAAGCGGGTAGGTTCACCACGAAATTGGCCCGTGCGAATATCCACAAAATTAAACGGCTTGCAGCCACGGCGCGTTAGTTCATCGACCAGTTGCATGCTTAAGCCAGCACCGGTTGTCAGCATACCCACATCGCCATCTTCGTCGAGTCGTACAAAATCAAAACCGTGATCGATTTTGAGAGCGGCTTCGGGGTAGGCATGACCGCGCTCTTTTAATAGTGCAAGTAATAGCGGTTGACGTTCGATGGCATTGTCGTCAGCGACAAGTTTTGCGTCACCGGCAATCCAGCTGCCGTCGGGTTGCACGAATAAGGGGTTGATTTCAGCCAGCGTGAGTTCAAGTTTAAATAAAGCGTCGCACAGTTGATGTGCCGCCTGAGTTAAAGCGGCTTGTGCAAACTTAGGCAGTTGTTGTGCAAGTTCTTGCGCGGCAAGCTTCACTGCGCTGATTTCAAAGTTGGCTTGCTGCTGCAGCATGGCACCGGCGGCGGAATGTTGCTCAACTTCAACGCCACCTTCTGCTGACATCAAAATAATGACTTTGCCCGAAGAGGGATCGAGCATCAGGCTGACATAGCACTCTTGCCCGGCGGCGGGCTGCTCGATACGGCACTCGTGTACACGATGGCCGCGTACAGTCGCACCCACTAGCTTGTGCAGCGCCTGCTCAAGCTCGGGTGCATTGTTTGCTTTGACGATACCGCCCGCTTTGCCACGCCCCCCAACGGGTATCTGTACTTTGACAAAGCAGGGGTAGCTCACAGTTGGGTGAGCTGAGCGATTGGCGAGTACGCCAACCGGAATTGAAATACCAAATTGCGCCAGTAAAACCTTGGCGTCGTGTTCAAGCAGCATCATGGTGGCTGCGGTCTCCTGATTTGATTTTTTATGAGTACAAGGCGTAGTGTGCCCAATTTATGGGATTGGTTCAAACGCGAGGCAGGAAAAAAATGAGGTGAAAGTTGTACTAAGAAAATTAAAGCTCAGATTTTGGTTGCGTTGACGACGTCACAGTAATCAGACACAGCGCCGCAAAACTGAACATCGCGAGCCCAAAGGTAAGCCAAAGTACGCCAGTGCCCCATTGCGTTAACGCTAAGCCAAACGTGAAGGGGGCGATGGCTTGCGCAAACTTAGCGGGCATGGTGAGCCATCCTTGTCGACGACCAAAGCCTTGCGGACCAAACAGGGCTAGAGGTAAGGTTCCTCTGGCAATAATTAAAATGCCGTTGCCTAAGCCATGCAAAATGACAAAGAGCGCAGCAAAGGGGGCACCTAACACCACTAGCACAGCGATACCCAATGGGTGAGCCACAGCGGCAATTCGCGTACCAATTAAGGGGTGTAGCCGTCTTAAAAACGTGAAGTCGAGGATTCGACCTGTAATTTGAGCAGGACCCACTAGCGCACCAATCGAAAAGGCGATCGCCAGAGGTACGCCGACCCCTTCTAATAGACGGGGCAGGTGTGACATCATGCCCATACTGATAAAGCCGCTCGAAGCGAACACAAAGGCCAATAACACGGTGATGTATTTTTCGCGCTTGGGGTCGAGCACGATGGTGCTCGGCTGTGCAGTTTGATTGTGTGACTCAGCAGGGGCTTCGGGATCAGCACTGGCAGAGGCACGCGGGATGAAAGCGTTAAGGGGTAGCGCGACCAACACATTCATGGCTGCCCAAAACCAACAGACTCCGCGCCAGCCGTAGCGCTCTTCGACAAACACTGAGATGGTCCACCCCGCCACGCTGGCAAACCCTGCGACCATCGTGACCCCAACGAGCGCGTTATGTGATTTTTTGCCAAATATTCGTACGATTGCGGCAAAGGCGACCTCGAACATGCCGGTGGCCATGCCTAACCCTAACACCGCGTAAGCCAGCAACAGTAGACCGAGCCCTTGCGCAAGCGCCAATAGCGAAAGCCCTGCTGCCAGCAACAAGTTTGAGGCAATCAGCACGGGTCGGCCGCCAAAGCGATCCACCAGTTTTCCGGCCGTGGGGCCGACAAGCCCCGAGACGGCCAGTGCGAGCGATAAGCCGGCGTAAACCGTGGCACTCGAGATCGATAGCTCAATGCTTGCGGGGACTGCCATCACCGCGGGCAGATAATAGGCGCCTGCATGCGAAATCACTTGAGCAGCACCCACGACGGTGACGATTGGGTAGACGCGTTTGGTCATTGGGTCAGGGCTTAAAGGTTGAACGGCAAGTCAGCCAACGCGGTAGATCGTTTGAATTCTGGTTTGGTCCGTTGGCCGCACAGGCTATTATTAACCAAGTTTGGTTCAAGTGTTTGTCGCCAGTACGTTGCTTCAAGGTTCTTGGCGTTTTTTCTTAAGCGAGTGTATGGAAATCTCTCAAATTCAACTCAATTACATCGATGTTGAAGACCGCATGGTGCTGCGGATCAACATGGGAGTTGAGCAACACTTGACCTTGGTGCTCACCAGGCGAATTGTGCGCTTTATGCTCGACAGCCTTTCGGTTTTGTTGCAGCGCATTTCGCCTCCGGCTACACATGCACCAAAGGCTGGCGCCGCTGCAGCCGCGCCAAGTGCGGGTGCAAATGAAGCGCCTGCCGCGCTTGGACAAATTGGCAAAGACACGGCGCCGTTCGAAGAGCGTGCGCCTGAAGGTAATGTGTTGAATGTTGGCAGCGCGGCGGTCTTGGTGAACAACGCGGCTTGCCAGCAAACGGATACCGGGTTGACCTTTACCTTTTTGATTGAGCCCTTGCAGCCTGTCAATTTGAACCTCTCAGCGCACTTGGGCTTGGGCGTTTCTCAACTCTTGACTGAGTTATCCCGTCGTGCCCAATGGTTTGATGTGACTGCAATTGGTCAGCGCGAGACGAGTAAAGAAGCATTAATGGATTTGATGCCAAACCAAGGGTCGGTGACGTATCATTGAATACTAGTGACTTCATCAATCATGCATGAAACGCTGATGGTGCATTCAGCGCTAGCACTTCAGTGATAACAGATAATTAATAATATTTTCTATCCAGATAACGTTTACGTGAGCCTACCCATGAGCCGTCAACAATCGATCGATCTCGCTACTGCCTACTTTGATCAAGGTCACTTCCAGGCCACACTCGCACGTCGCGTTGGAATGGCCACCGAGAGCCAAGAGCCAGGCAAGGTCGAGATCCTTACGTCATATCTCACGCAAGAGCTCACGCCCTATCTGAAGACCATGGGCTTTACCTGCAAAATGATTCCGAATCCGGTTGAGGATCGTGGCCCATTTTTAGTGGCAGAGCGTCTTGAACAAGGTGCTGACTTCACCGTGTTGAGCTACGGCCATGGTGATGTGGTGCGTGGCTATGCACCGCAATGGAACAAAGGCCTAGCCCCCTGGGACCTGAAAATTGAAGGTGACCGTTGGTATGGCCGCGGTACCGCAGATAACAAAGGTCAGCACACGATTAACCTCGCGGCGTTAGAGCAAGTCATCAACACGCGTGCTGGACGCTTAGGCTACAACATCAAACTATTGATCGAGATGGGCGAAGAAATGGGCTCGCCTGGTTTGCGTGAAGTGTGCGAACAATACGGCGACTTGTTAAAAGCAGATTTGTTTTTAGCTTCAGATGGCCCGCGCGTATCAGCCTCGCGCCCGACTTTGTTTTTAGGGTCACGCGGCGCGTTTAACTTTGAATTGAAGTTAAATCTACGCCAAGGTGCACATCACTCGGGTAACTGGGGCGGCTTGCTGCGTAACCCCGGTATTCGGCTGGCGCATGCGATTGCTTCGATGGTCGACGCGAAGGGGCGCATTTTGGTGCCTAAACTGTTGCCTAGTTCGTTACCTGAAAATGTCAAACGTGCACTCGCCAATATTGAAGTGGGCGGCGGGCCCAATGATCCTGAGATCGATCCTGATTGGGCCGAACCCGGCCTCACACAGGCCGAGCGTGTATTTGCCTGGAACACCTTTGAAACCCTTGCGTTTAAAACAGGTAATCCAGAGGCGCCGGTGAACGCGATCCCTGGTTACGCGATTGCATTTTGTCAGTTGCGTTATGTCGTAGGTAGTGACAACGAAAACTTTTTAAAGCATATTCGTGACCACTTGGATGCGCATGGTTTCACCGATGTTGAGGCTGCCGCCAGTCGTGGTGAGGCGGCTGAAGCGACGCGTTTAGATCCTGATAATCCTTGGGTCAAAATGGCGGTCGCATCCATCACGCGCAGTACGGGTAAAACGGTTGATGTTTTACCAAACTTGGGTGGCACCTTGCCCAACGATGCTTTCTCTAAGATTTTAGGTTTGCCAACCGTATGGGTACCGCACTCATACGCCGCCTGTTCGCAACACGCCCCAAACGAACACATGCTGGGCTCAGTCGCACGCGAGTCACTGCAACTCATGGCGGGCTTGTTTTGGGATCTTGGCGATGAGGGCGCGCAGATCGCTGCGTCTAAAACGGCTTAGCTTTTAGCACGGCGGATAGGTTGAGGCAGCTAGCCCCTGACCTATTTCCACACTTTTGCGCCCGGCTTTCTCGGGAAATCCAAAACACTGCAGCAACCAGCGCAGTGTTACGTCTACGGCTCAGTCGACCTGCGTCTTAAACCATTCACGCGCAAGGCGATCCCAGAATTGCGCGCCCACACCTAAGATGTCGTCATTAAAGTCATAGCCTGCGTTATGCAGACTGACGCCCGGTTTGCCGCCTTTGCCATTACCGATAAAGCCATAGGCGCCCGGAACCTTGAGCAGCATGAAGCTGAAGTCTTCGGCCGTCATGGCGGGTGGAATGTTATCAAAAGCATTTTCGACACCAACAGTGGCTGCCATCATTTTTGCCATGAACGCGGCTTCTTTTGGATGGTTGTCGGTGCTGGGATAGCCTGGCTTGAGAATAAATTTCGCGGTCGCGCCATGTGCTGCAGCGATATGCTCACTGATTCGCTCAAGGCCCACAGTCAGGCGATTTAAGGTCTCTTGGGTTAACGCACGAGTGGTGCCATAAATGATGGCTTCGTTCGGGATAATGTTTTCAACGGTGCCTGATTCGATCTTGCCAACAGTGACGACTGCGCTGTCTAGCGGGTCGGTACCGCGCGACACCAGCGTTTGTAATTGACCGACGATGGTGCAGGCCACTGGGATCGGGTCAACGCCAATGTGCGGTTGCGCGGCGTGCCCGCCCTTGCCGTTGACGCGAATTTCAAAGCGATTTGCCGCTGCCATGATGGGGCCAACGCGCACGCCCATTTGACCAGCGGGTAGCACGGGCCAGTTATGCAAGGCAAAAGCAGCCTTGGCTGGAAACTTATCAAACAAGCCGTCTTCGATCATGGCGCGCGCACCTGCGCCGCCCTCTTCGCCCGGCTGAAAAATAAAATGCACGGTGCCGTTGAAGTCGGGGTTGGCCGCCAGCAATGTGGCACCGCCCAACAGCATGGCGGTATGACCGTCATGACCGCAGGCGTGCATGCGCCCGGCGTAGGTGCTGGCATGCTCAAACTGGTTCAGTTCTGTGACAGGCAAAGCATCCATGTCGGCGCGTAGAGCTAGCACGCGCGCAGGGTCGTTGGCCTGGGCGCCGCGCCCACGCAACGTGGCCACCACACCGGTTTTGCCCATACCGCGGTGAACATCCAAGCCCAGTTCTGTCAGGTAATTTGCGACTTGGTCTGAGGTGCGTACCTCTTCAAAGCGTAGCTCTGGGTGAGCATGCAGATCGCGCCTAAAACGGATCAGTTTGCCAAGGTAAGGAGTGATGTCGGTAACGTCGATCGAAGCGGTGTCAGAAAAAACTTGCATAAAAACCTCGGTACGCGAGAACGCGTTGCGTGAGAATTTGGTGGGTCAGCGTCAGCGCGGCATTGGCGCTTAAATCCCGATCCCTGTTAGATTCAGTATATAGTTTTAGATTCATGTTGGCGATCAGTTCAAATACCCTTAAAAATCAAAGGGCTTGGGCCTTGTTAATCGCTCAAAATTACAAAAAGGGCCTTTTATGCAGACTTCTTACGATCTTTTGATCCGAAATGCCACGATTGTGGATGGTACCGAGGCGATTCGCTACACTGCCGATATTGGTATCAACGGCGATCGTATTGTTAAAATCTGCGATCTGTCAACATCATCTGGTAAAACAGAGATTGATCTCAAGGGGCAAGTGGCCGCACCTGGTTTTATTGATGCGCATACCCATGACGACCGCTTAATGCTTTCAAGCCCAGAAATGACCCC
>JARXAG010000005.1 GCA_029866055.1 Burkholderiaceae bacterium | reverse complement strand
ACTTCGTCGGCGGCTTCTTGGTTGGTGCGCGTGGCGGTTTCTTCAATATCAGCGCCACGCGTTGAGCGCGCCGAGTTGACGTCGACCGCCACCAAGGCCTCGGTGTGATCAATGACGATCGAACCACCCGAGGGCAATTCGACGGTGCGCGAATACGCTGTTTCGATTTGGTGTTCGATTTGAAAGCGCGAGAACAAGGGCACGTCATCGCGATAGCGTTTGACGCGATCGACGTTGTCGGGCATCACCACACTCATAAAGGCAGTGGCTTGATCAGCGATATCGTCGGTATCAATCAAGATCTCGCCGATATCTGGCGAGAAATAATCACGAATCGCGCGAATCACCAAGCTCGACTCAAGATAGATCAGGATCGGGGCTGGATTGTCTTTGGCGGCACCATCGATGGCGGTCCAAAGTTGCATGAGATAAGACATATCCCACTGCAGCTCTTCGGCATTGCGGCCGATACCGGCGGTGCGGGCAATGATGCTCATGCCAGGTGGGATGGTCAGCTGATCCATGGCTTCGCGCAGTTCTTGACGCTCTTCACCCTCGACGCGGCGCGATACGCCGCCGCCACGTGGGTTGTTGGGCATCAAGACCAAATAGCGGCCTGCCAGCGAAATGAAGGTGGTGAGTGCCGCACCCTTGTTGCCACGCTCTTCTTTTTCGACCTGAACGATCAGTTCTTGGCCTTCGCGCAGGGCGTCTTGAATGCGCGCGGTGCGAACATCAATACCTTCTTTAAAGTAACTGCGAGCGATCTCTTTGAAGGGCAAAAAGCCGTGGCGCTCTTCGCCGTAACTGACAAAGCAGGCCTCGAGACCGGGTTCAATGCGGGTAATGACACCTTTATAGATATTGCCTTTACGTTGTTCACGACCGGCGATTTCAATGTCAAGGTCGATGAGCTTTTGCCCGTCGACGATGGCAACCCTAAGTTCTTCAGGGTGTGTTGCATTAAATAACATACGCTTCATGGGATGTTTCTCCATTTAAATGGCGCGTCGGAAATCGACGCGCAGCCACGCGTTGCTGGCTGCGAAACACAGAAGTTGGCAAGAGTGTTCGCGCACCAACAACGGGCGCGCGAAGAAAAGGTCTTTAGACCGGCACGGCGCGCCAGTAGGCGCGAGGTTCGTTCAGCAAAAAGGTCAGAGTCACAGTTGTGGTTGACTAAAAAAGGTGCTGAGAACATCAGGCGCGACGTAGAGTCAGGCGCCTGCTGCAGGGATACGACGGTTTCTTGCATGTGCTTTTGTATCGCGCGCGACACGAGGGGCACACATTTTTAAGCGCGGGCGTAACGTTAAAACGTCGCAACGGCGTGCTTGAAATGCATCCCGGTCTAGCCGGCGACCAGCAACCCACAAGCGATCAGAAAGCAAGCGGTACAATGAAGTCCGCGATCCAGACGGAGACGCGACAACTTAATGCATCTCGACGCCAGAGGGCTTTCTCAACCCCTTTAAGGCTTCGCGGATTATATGCCGCTTTTAGCCATGCGCAAAGAATTCTCAGTATCTGCACCGATTTCTGCCCCAAAACCCGCAGCAAGCCTAGGCCTTGCGGTTCGAATGGTTGAAGTCACCGATGAGCACGACGGCCAGCGCCTTGATAACTTTTTGATGCGCTTGTGCAAAGGTGTGCCTAAAAGTCATATCTATAAAGCTGTGCGAGCGGGCGAGGTGCGTATTAATAAGGGGCGGGTGGCTCCTGATACCCGCATCAACACTGGGGATGTCGTACGGGTGCCCCCGATGCGTTTGCCCACGCCCGAGCAAAAGCGGGCTGTGCCGGGGCTTGAGTTTCCGATTGTTTTTGAAGACGAAGGCCTGTTGGTCATTGATAAACCCGCAGGAACGGCGGTTCACGGCGGCAGCGGCGTCTCTTTTGGCGTCATTGAAGCGCTGCGTGCCGCGCGCCCAGAGGCCCGCTTTTTAGAGTTGGCTCACCGACTTGATCGTGATACCTCGGGTTTATTACTAATTGCCAAAAAAAGAAACGTTTTGCTCGCCTTGCACGAAATGTTTCGTTTGGGCGGTGGAAGCAAGCATTATTTAGCCTTGGTCGAGGGCGATTGGGTCAATGCACGTCAGCATATCCGGCTGCCACTCGCTAAATGGACCACCCAAACTGGCGAGCGCCGAGTCAAGGTTCAGACCGAAGGGCAGGTGGCGCACACCATTGTGTCTGGCCTGAAGCGGTTTAAGGGATTCAGTTTGGTCGATGCCGAACTTCGCACTGGTCGCACTCATCAAATTAGGGTGCATCTAGCGTCTAGCGGCTACCCGATTGTGGGCGATGATAAATACGGTCGCGACGAAAGCCAAGCGCAGCTTAGCCAGCTTGGCTTTACACGTATGTTTTTGCACGCGCATCGTTTTAATATGCCGCATCCGCTTACCCAAGAGCCCTTACAGTTAGTCGCGCCATTGCCTGCGGTTTGCGAGAAACTTCTGCAACAATTGCAACCTTTGCAATAAACCCAACACTCGGCATCTCATGAATAAGTATTCGGTCATCGTCTTTGATTGGGACGGCACCCTGATGGATTCAACCCACAGCATCGCGCAAGCCATTCAGGGCGCCTGTCGCGATCTTGAGTTAAAGGTTCCCACCGCCGAGCAGGCGGCGTGGGTGATTGGTCTGTCGCTTGAGCCGGCCTTGCGCCGCGCTGTGCCCGATCTCACAAAATCGCTCGAGCCTTTATTTTTAGAGCGCTATCGCCATCATTATTTAGGCAAGGATAAAGAACTCAAGTTATTCGATGGTATCCCCGAATTATTGACCGATTTGAAAGCAACGGGCACCACCCTTGCGGTAGCCACGGGTAAGAGCCGGGTGGGACTTAATCGCGCTTTAACAGCCACCGCGCTGCACAGCACCTTTCAGGCGAGCCGCACGGCCGATGAAACCTTTGGTAAGCCTCATCCCGGCATGTTGCTCGAACTCATGGATGAGTTGATGGTCGAGCCCGAGCAGGTGGTGATGATTGGTGATACCTCGCACGACTTACAAATGGCCGCCAATGCCGGTGTGCACGGGGTAGGGGTGGCGTATGGCGGTGCACACCCCGCTGACGAACTACGCGCGTGCCCCAATCAAGGTGTGGTCGAACAAGTTGCCGATTTACGTCAATGGTTGTTTGAGCGTCTGGCCTGATTCAAAGGCGCGACACGTCAACCTGTTTTAACGACCGTTGGAATCTGCCCGATTTCATTGGCTGCAATTTCGCCGCTCTGCAAGGTTATCGTTGGCAAATCGGGCGGCGTTGGTTATTCTAAAGCGGTGATTATCTCGCTAGATTATTTTTAGCCGTGCGGACCTTTTTTTGGTTTAATCACCACTTGTTCGAGCAGCATTTTCGATGGCTTCAACAGCCGTCTTTCTAAACTTTCAAACTTGAGAGCCAGATGCCCAATTACCGTGCCCCCCAGATTCACAGCTCTGAAATCACCCCTGAAGAGGTTTGGCAAAGCCGTCGCTACTGGATGAAAGCGGCGGGCGCCTCAGTGTTGACTGGGGCGGCAGCGGGTTGGCCCTCGATTGGTGGCGCAGCGACCTTGCCTAGTCTTGAGGCAACGGTCTCAAAACGGTTCTTCACCATGGAACCCCGCACACCAGAAAAAGACGCTGCGTCTTACAACAATTTTTACGAGTTTGGCCTGGATAAAGGTGATCCGGTTAAGCATGCGCACAGGCTGCAAACAAGCCCCTGGAAGCTTCGCATAGAAGGCGAGGTGGTCAGCCCTAAAACCTTAGATATTGATGACATTCGTAAACTCGCACCTCTTGAAGAGCGTACCTTACGCATGCGTTGCGTCGAAGGGTGGTCGATGGTGATCCCGTGGATTGGTTACTCAATGTCCGAGCTCTTAAAGCAAGTGCAACCGACAGGTAATGCGAAGTACGTAGAGTTTATTACTGACGTACAGCCTAAAAATATGCCTGGTTTGAGTTCGCGCGCGATTCAGTGGCCGTACAACGAAGGCCTGCGTTTAGATGAGGCCATGCATCCCTTAACAACGTTGGTGCTGGGTATGTACGGAAAAATCTTGCCCAATCAAAACGGTGCACCTGTGCGCCTCATGGTGCCCTGGAAATACGGTTTTAAATCGGCCAAGTCCATCGTCACGATTCGTCTGACTGAGAAACCACCCGTGAGCAGCTGGATGAAAGCTCTGCCAAGCGAATACGGCTTTTATTCGAATGTGAACCCCGAGGTGTCACACCCCCGTTGGAGTCAGGCGACAGAGCGGCGCATCGGTGAAGACGGCGTGTTTGCGCCGAAGCGCAAAACGCTGATGTTCAATGGCTATGGCAACGAAGTGGCGTCTTTGTACACAGGGATGGATCTGCGCAAAAATTATTGATGATTCGCACAGTTTCTGTTCGCACGCTTGATCGTGCAAAGATCGTACTTTTCGCCGCAGGTTTGTTTCCGTTAGCCCGCTGGATTTGGCTAGGTCTACAAAACGACTTGACGGCGAACCCGATTGAGTTTTTGTCGCGCTCGTCGGGCACCTGGACTTTAGTTTGCCTACTCGTGACGCTGTCTGTGTCGCCGCTGCGCCAATGGTTAAATCAACCCGCGTTGCTGCGTTGGCGCCGAATGTGTGGTCTGTTTACTTTTTTTTACGCAAGCCTTCATGCGCTAACTTGGGCATGGTGGGATCACGGCTTTGAATGGGCGCCAATGTTGTCTGACGTTTGGAAACGACCCTTCATCACGGTCGGCATGGCAGCCTTTTTGACGATGTTGTTGTTGGCGATTACCTCAACCCACGGCTGGATGCGCAGGCTTGGGCGACGCTGGCAGCACTTGCATAGTTTGATTTATGCGATTGCCTTGCTTGGTTTGCTGCACTACTACTGGCACAAGGCTGGTAAAAATGATTTCACAACCGTCACGATCTACGCAGCCGTTATGGCGCTACTACTGGGCTGGCGTTTGTGGCGCTTTCAAAAACGCCGAGCTCGTCAAGCCCGTAGCCCCTAACTGGCGAGATCTCAAAGCCCCGAGCCATTGGTGGGTAGGGCGCGTAATCTGGCTGCAGTTTGTGCGTCGGGTTTGCTGTTCACTAGCTCAGGTCGATAGTGCATCTGAAACGCAGCAATCGTGTGCAGGGTGTTTGCGTCAAAGTAATTAGATTCGGGCACGCTGTAGCCCACACGTTTTAATTGCTTTTGAAACCAACCGGCATCGGGTGGGCCATAGCGAACATATTCTGCTTGGTATTTGTCGGCGGCAGCCTCGTCAAACCAACGGCCAACCCCCGCTTGTGCAAGTTTTTTCCAGGGAAACGCAGGCCCAGGATCTTGCTTGCGCAGCGGTGCGACATCGCTATGGCCCACGATATTTTCAGGTGCAACACCGTGACGTTTGGCGACCTCACGTGTCAGCGTGATCACTGCGTCGATTTGTGGGGCAGGAAATAAAGGGCCGGCATCACCGCTACTATTGCGCGCCCAACCGGGATGCACAATTTCAATCCCGATTGACCGAGGGTTGATGAAGGTGCGGCCGTACCAGCTACTTTCTCCGGCATGCCAGGCACTCAGGTTCTCGTCAACCAACTTATAGACCACCGGTTTGCTGTCGTCAGACACAACGTAGTGTGCGCTGACCTCGCGATTGGTGAGGGTCAGCAAAGCGCTTGGCTTAGTAGACGCCGTGTAGTGCAGCACGATGATATCGATGCGGCTATTTTTGCCGTTTGCTTTAAGCGTCTCATCCAATTGGTAAGGACCACCACTTTTTTGCGACGCACAGCCCGCTAACGCCAGCAACAGCAAAACGACTAATAGCGACCGACAGCAAGCGAGTGTTGCCAAAGCCTGATCTCGCACGAAAGTAAAGAGGGTCTTTTGTGGCTGGAGCCGAGTGCCTATTTGATATTGCGGTAAAACAAACTCATTCATTGAAAATCTCAGCCGTTAAAAATTTTAGTTGTTAAAAAGTTTAGCGACTAAAATTCTAGTCTCTAAAATCTCAATCGTAAAAAATTTTAGTCAAAAAAATTTTAATTGTTAAAAATTTTAATCATCAAAAATTTTGGTCAATCGCGCTTAGTCACCCGCCCGCGCAAAAGATGGCGCTAAACAGCTTGAAACAAAAACAGAGTGGGGTGCTTGTCGAGCTCGGGCTTGGGTTGGGATTTCCATTGTGTGACTGTGAGCGTGCGTATCCATTCATCGTTGGTGGTGAGTGAGCGTGCGACACACAGCCGAGTGTTGCCCTTGAGGTGTTCAAGCAAGCTGCTGAACATCGCCAAGTTTCGGTAGGGCGTTTCAATCAGCAATTGAGTTTGCTTTTGTTTGCTTGAGGTTTGCTCCCAAACTTGTAGCTGCCGGCTGCGATCGGTGGCATCGACCGGCGCATAGCCATGAAACACAAATCGTTGACCGTCAAGCCCGCTAGCCATCAAACCTAATAAGATCGAAGACGGCCCCACCCAAGGTTTGACCGTGACTCCCCAGTTGTGCGCGATGGTGACTGCACGCGCACCTGGATCAGCGACCGCTGGGCAGCCCGCCTCAGAGACAAGACCGATATCAAGACCTGCGCGCAGGGGCTGCAGCCAGCTTTGCAACTGCGCGTCATCGACGCGTGGGCTTAATTCATGAATGGTGATCTCTTGCAGAGGCCGAGCGAGCGCCACCAACTTTAAAAATGCTCGGGCAGTTTTGGCGTTTTCTGCGATATAGCAGCTCAGTAACCCGGCCTGCGCTTGCGCAGCTGCGGGTAGCCACTGCTCGATCGGAGCCAACCCCAAGCCAACAGGCATCAGATGCAGGGTGCCGCGCGCGGAAGAAGACGATGGTGTTGTCATTGAATGTGTTCATCTAGTGGATCGAGCCCGACCTGGGCGAGCATTTTAGTCAACTCGATGAGCGGCAGCCCAATGATTGAAGTTGGGTCGCTGCTATGCATGCTTTGCATCAGCGCAATACCCAGGCATTCGGCTTTGGCGCTGCCTGCCGTGTCAAAGGGTTGATCGATGGCGATGTAGCGCGCGATTGCAGCCTCTGAGAGGTGGCGAAAGACACAATGGGTTGGCACAACCGTGCTTTGCACGTGCGAGCCTAGCACCACGGCCATCGCGCTAAAAAAAGTGACTGTCTGGCCCGACAACTGCTGCAATTGCGCGTGTGCGGCCGCTGCATGACCTGGTTTGCCTAAGGGGAGGTCGTGCAATGAGGCGACTTGATCGGCCCCAATCACGACATGCTTGGGATAGGCCTGAGCGATATGCTGTGCTTTGGCAAGCGCCAGTCGCAAGGCCAGTTGCTCGGGCGGCTCACCTGGAAAAGGCGTCTCATCCACATCCGGCGAGACAGACAGGAAAGGAATTTTTAGCCTAGTGAGGAGTTCTTGGCGGTATTTCGAGCTTGAGGCGAGGATTAAGCGAGGAGTCACGAGGGTATTTTGAACTTTAGCCAAGAATTAAAAGAGGGGCCATGAGTGTATTTTGAACTTTAACTAAGAATTAAAATGGGAACCACGAGGGCAGGGTGGTGTGGGTCTATCTATTGACGTTAAGGGGGTAAACACGCTATTATCTCTTGCTTTGCTGCTTTTATAGCCGCACAAAAGCTCACTTAGTTACACCGCGCTGCTGTTCTGTTCTAAAAGCATAAAAGGCGGCAAGGATAAGAGGATGTCAAAAGATCTTAGTCCAGGCTTTAGGTTAGGTGTGCCGCCTGTCGTAGACGTGTTTGAGTTTGCGCGTCGCGGTCAGTTGATGGAAGGGGTATTTTCAGTCAATCGGCTAGATCGCTTGCTTGAAGATGTGCCAGAGCAGCCCTTTGCAGAGTTGGTCGCTCTTGAGCAACCCCCGCAGCATCCCGGATTGGTAAAATATCTGCTTCAAGGGCGTCGCAGTAAGGTCGGTAAATTGCAGTTGGTTGTAAAGATTCAGGCTTTGCTTTTGCTTGAGTGCCAAAGATGCCTTGGGGATTTGATGTTCCCGGTTGATCGGCAAACGGTATTTGAATTAGTGGTGCGTGAGTCCGACCTCGATCAAGGTGATCTTGAGGATACAGATTTAGATGCACCTGAAAAGATAATGGGATCTCCAACATTCAATTTGTTAGAGCTTGTTGAAGATGAAATGATTTTAGAAGTGCCCTATGTGCCCAGGCATGAGATATGTCCTGAGCCCTTAGGTGAGGTAGGAACTGAGGCGCAAGCTGCAGATCCTACCGCAGAGATGCAGCGCCCCTCGCCATTTGCAGTATTGGGGCAGCTTAAGATTAAAAGTCAGTAGTTATTATTGAGATGGTTGGCGTACAATTCGCCGATCCACAGGAGTTGTCATGGCTGTTCAGCAAAATAAAAAATCCCCATCAAAGCGCGGTATGCACCGTTCGCATGATTTTTTGGTTAATCCGTCTACGGCGGTCGAGCCTAATACTGGCGAGCAGCATCTGCGTCACCACATCAGCCCAACCGGGGTGTATCGTGGCCGTAAGATCCTCAAGACCAAGACTGACGAATAAAGCTGGTTGACGGGCTACTGGCCCCCGCGCGCCGCTGCATCCTCACGTGTCTGCCGTGATTCGTATCGCGATTGATTGCATGGGTGGTGACTCGGGACTTCCAGTCACAATCCCTGCTGCTTTCGCTTTTGCCCAACGCTTTCCAGATACCCATTTGCTGTTGGTTGGGCTCGCTGAGCCAATCAAACAGGCAGTGGCTGAGCACGCTAAACATTATCCAGACGTATCGTCAGACCGCATGACGATTGTGGCGGCGACTGAGGTCGTCCATATGGACGACTCTGTTGAAATCGCGTTGCGACGCAAAAAAGATTCGTCAATGCGGGTTGCTGCCCAATCGGTTAAAGACAACCTGGCTGATGCCTGTGTCTCTGCGGGCAACACCGGTGCCTGGATGGGGATTTCAAAATACGTATTAAAAACACTGGACGGTATCGACCGACCAGCGATTGCGTCGGTCTTACCGAATCAGCTCGGTGGTACGACCATCATGCTAGATCTAGGGGCCAATGTCGATTGCTCGGCCCAACATTTATTGCAGTTTGCCATCATGGGTACCGCCTTTGCGCAGGTCGGTAAGCAAAACCCCAATCCCTCAATCGGCTTGCTGAATATCGGTGAAGAAGCGATTAAAGGCAACGAGGTTGTGAAGCAGGCGGGCGAATTGCTGCGCAACAGTTCGTTAAATTTTTATGGCAATGTCGAGGGCGACGATATTTTTAAAGGTACCGTCGACGTTGTCGTGTGCGATGGCTTTGTGGGTAACGTGGCCCTAAAAACAGCCGAAGGTGTTGTGCGCATGATGTCGCAGATGTTGCGCGAAGCCTTTACCCGCAATTTGGGTGCAAAGGTTCTTGGGCTCATTGCTTTGCCAGTGCTTAGGCGTTTTCGCGCGCACGCGGATAATCGGCGCTATAACGGCGCTGCGTTGCTGGGTCTTCGTGGTGTCGTGATTAAAAGCCATGGCTCGGCTGATGCGATTGCCTTTGGTTTTGCGCTAGACTGCGCCCGCGCCTCGGTGGCAAATCATTTACTATCTCGCACGACGGCGGCTATTGCGCAATTGACGCAAACACAATCCCTCGCCGCGACCGATGGTACCGGAGACCTCGCATGACACAGGCATTGCCCTATGCGCGAATCATAGGTTCAGGTAGTTTTTTACCTCCGCGCTGCGTCAGTAACGACGAACTGGCTGCCGATCTTGCGTCACGAAACATCGAAACCTCTGATCAGTGGATCTTCGAACGCACTGGTATTAGACAGCGTTACCTTGCCGAGCGCGGTGTGAAGACCAGCGCACTGGCGACTGAAGCCGCACGCCTTGCACTTGCTGATGCGCAGGTCGATGCGAGCGAAGTTGATCTGATTATTTTGGCAACTTCAACCCCAGATTTTGTATTTCCGAGTACCGCCTGTTTAGTGCAGGCCAACTTAGGCAACAAAGGGGCAGCCGCTTTTGATGTGCAGGCTGTCTGTAGTGGCTTTGTGTATGCACTGACCACGGCCGAGGCTTTTATTCGTGCCGGTCGGGCTCGCTGTGCCTTGGTGATTGGCGCTGAAGTGTTTTCCAGCATCCTCGACTGGAACGACCGCGGCACCTGTGTGTTATTCGGTGATGGCGCCGGCGCGGTGGTTGTCAAAGCCAGTGCCGAGCCCGGCATTTTGTCGGCTGAATTACATGCTGATGGTAGTCAGATGGGTATTTTGTCGGCCGCGGGTAACGTTGCCTACGGTGCGGTGACAGGTGATCCGTTTTTGCGTATGGATGGTCAGGCAGTCTTTAAGCAGGCTGTCACTGTACTTGACCGTTCTGCGCGTGAGGTTGTTGCTCAGGCCGGTTTGCAGTTGTCTGAAGTGGATTGGTTTATACCGCACCAGGCTAATTCGCGTATTTTGACCTTTTTGGCTCGCAAGCTCGAGATCCCGCTTGAAAAAGTGGTGATGACCGTGGATCAGCATGCCAATACGTCGGCGGCAAGTATCCCTTTGGCGCTTGACGTCGCGCGGCGTGATGGACGTATTCAGACCGGTCAGTTGGTACTGTTGCAAGGCGTTGGGGGCGGCTTCACCTGGGGCTCTGTTCTCGTCAAAATGTAAAGCCGAAGCACTCGATACAGAAACGCCGAACACAGAACACAGAACACAGAACAAAAAACGCCGAACATACAACATAGAATGCAAAACGCAGAACACTAAACGCAGAACACAGAACACAGAACGCAGAACGCAGAACGCAGAACGCAAAACGTAGAACACAGAACACTAAAAATCTTAAATACTAAACGCCATGAAATTTGCTTTCGTTTTTCCGGGTCAAGGCTCGCAGTCGGTTGGGATGATGGATGTCTGGTCAGGTCACCCTGCAGCGATGCAGGTGATTGCTCAGGCTAGCGCAGCGCTGGGTGAAGATCTAGGTGCCTTGATGGCGCAAGGACCGGCCGAGCAATTAAACCTCACCACCAATACCCAGCCAGCGATGTTGACGGCCGGTGTGGCCATGTACGAGGCTTGGTGTGCTGCAGGCGGCCCTAAAGCTAGCCTGATGGCCGGGCATAGCTTGGGCGAATACGCGGCACTGACGGCTGCGGGGGCGTTGAACCTGGCAGATGCAGTGCGTGTGGTGCGCATCCGCGCCGATGCGATGCAGGCTGCCGTACCGGTCGGCACTGGTGCCATGGCTGCTGTGTTGGGTCTTGACGATCACTTGGTCAAACAAGCGTGCGTTGATGCAGCCGAAGGTGAGGTAGTCGAAGCCGTTAACTTTAATGCACCCTCACAAGTCGTGATTGCTGGTCATGCTACGGCCGTGCAACGTGCGATCGCTACGGCAAAGGCTGCGGGTGCTAAGCGCGCCATGCTCTTGCTGGTGTCTGCCCCATTTCATTCAAGCTTGCTCAAGCCTGCCGCAGAAGTACTAGCGGGCGCTTTGGCCAAGATCAACGTGTCGACCCCAGCTATTGCGGTGGTGAACAACGTGGATGTGGCGATCGAGCAGTCGCCAGACGCGATTCGCGACGCCTTGGTACGACAAGCCTGGCATGCAGTGCGCTGGGTTGAGGTGATACAGGCTATGAAAGCGCAAGGGATTACGCATATTATTGAGTGCGGGCCCGGCAAAGTCTTATCAGGAATGGTCAAGCGTATTGATCCTGAGCTCGTTGCGCTGTCGATCACAGACCCCGAATCAATGCAAGCCGCGCTCGACGCGCTGGCAGCGGCCTAAGGACAACACCATGGATCTAAAAGATAAAGTCGCCTTAGTGACAGGTGCTTCGCGCGGAATTGGCAAGGCGATCGCCCTAGAGCTTGCTGCGCGCGGCGCAATCGTGGTGGGTACCGCTACGACCGAAGCCGGCGCTGCGGGCATCACAGAGGCGCTAGCGGCTCATGGTGGTCGGGGTGTTGTGCTCAACGTCACTGATGCTGCGGCCTGCGATGCGTTGACTGACGCTCTGGCTAAAGAGTCGGGCGGCCCTCACATTTTGGTCAACAATGCCGGTATTACACGCGATAATCTTTCAATGCGCATGAAAGACGACGAATGGGATGCTGTGCTGCACACCAATCTGACCTCGGTGTTTCGGTTGTCGCGAGCTGTCATGCGCGGCATGATGAAGGCACGTTGGGGTCGTATTATAAATATTACCTCGGTGGTGGGCTCGAGCGGCAATCCAGGGCAGGCTAACTATGCCGCGGCCAAAGCTGGTGTTGCGGGCATGAGTCGCGCGCTGGCCCGAGAACTCGGCAGCCGAGGCGTAACCGTCAACTGTATCGCCCCCGGTTTTATCGCCACCGACATGACGAGCGGCCTCGATGAAGGTCAAACGGCCGCACTTTTAACCCAAATTCCCCTTGGACGCCTTGGGTCTGCAGCAGATATTGCTCATGCTGCAGCCTTTTTGGCGTCTCCCCAAGCCGGTTACATTACAGGTACGACACTCCATGTGAATGGCGGCATGTACATGTAACAGGTTTTTTTTCTGCCGGTTCGCTATAATTCGGCGAACTTTTCCCCCTTTGGAGATATGAATGGAAAGCATCGAACAGCGCGTTAAGAAGATCGTCGCTGAACAACTCGGCGTAAACGAAGCCGAGATCAAGAACGCATCCTCCTTTCTTGACGACCTCGGTGCCGATTCACTCGACATGGTCGAGCTAGTCATGGCACTCGAAGACGAGTTCGAAACCGAAATCCCCGACGAAGAAGCTGAAAAAATCACGACTGTGCAACAGGCCGTTGATTACATCAATTCGCGTTCTAAGTAATAGGCTGCCGTCAGTCTCTGTGAATGGCGTGAGCGTTCACAAAGATTGCGCAGGGTAGGGTCAGTTAGGCGGTTAAGAAGTCTGGCGCAAACGCGACGTAGGTTTTACGACCTGTTGTTGTGCTGCTCCATACGGCTTGGCCGCCGTTATCACATATAAGGAGTGATCCGTGAAGCGACGAGTCGTCATAACAGGTCTTGGTATCGTGAGCCCGGTGGGCAATGATATTGCTACGGCTTGGGACAATATCGTGAACGGTCGTTCGGGTATCGGGCGCATCACACGGTTTGATCCTAGCGCGTTTAATGCACATATCGCTGGTGAAGTGAAGGGCTTTGACGTCACCTCGATTATTCCGATCAAAGAAGCGCGCACCATGGATACCTTCATCCATTACGGCATTGCAGCAGGCTTGCAAGCCTGGACAGACTCTGGCCTGGATATTGCGAAAACGGACCCCGAGCGGGTCGGTGTGATCGTTGGGTCTGGTATTGGCGGTCTGCAGCGTATCGAAGAAACTCAAACAGAATATTTACAGCGCGGCCCACGTCGGATCTCGCCATTTTTTGTGCCGGCCTCTCTGATTAATCTCATTTCAGGTCAGCTCACGATCATGCTCGGCCTCAAAGGCCCGTCTTATGCAGTGGTCTCGGCCTGCACAACGGGCTTGCACTCGATCGGTGACGCCGCGCGCATGATCGAGTACGGCGATGCCGATGTGATGGTGGCCGGTGGCGCTGAATCAACTGTATCGCCTTTGGGGATTGGTGGTTTTGCGGCCATGCGTGCGCTGTCGCAACGTAACGATGACCCCACCACGGCTTCGCGCCCTTGGGATCGCGATCGTGATGGCTTTGTGCTCGGAGAAGGTGCCGGCGTATTGGTACTTGAAGAGTACGAGCATGCTAAAAAGCGCGGTGCGCGTATCTATGGCGAGTTTGCTGGCTATGGCATGAGCTCAGATGCCCACCATATCACTGCACCTGATCGCGATGGTCCACGCCGCGGCATTATCAACGCCTTGCGTAACGGCGGTATCAATGCCGATCAGATTCAGTATGTCAATGCCCACGGCACCTCGACGCCTTTGGGTGACAAAAATGAGACCGAAGCCTTGAAACTCGCCTTCGGTGAGCACGCTAAAAAACTGGTTGTGAACTCAACCAAGTCAATGACCGGGCATTTGTTGGGCGCAGCCGGTGGTATTGAAGCTGTCTTTGCTACGTTGGCGGTACATCACCAGATTTCGCCACCCACGATTAATATTTTTAATCAAGATCCAGAGTGCGATTTGGATTATTGCGCCAACACGGCACGCGACCTCAACATTGACGTGGCGCTCTCCAATTCCTTTGGGTTTGGTGGCACCAACGGCTCAATGGCAGTGCGTCGCATCTAGTGTTTCGCCGTGCGTGGCCTGAGCACCCGACCTTACCCCTGCAGTTGCCACTGACCCACCCTCGCTGGGCGGTGGTATTGGGTTGGGTTGCTTTGGCGCTTGCCTGGTCTGCCTTGGCACTTAGTGGGTATTGGCAGGGCGTGCCAAGTTGGGTACTGTTGCTTGGGGCTGCTTTGGGTGGGCTTGCTCACGCTCGTGTTCAACGACGCCGGCAAGCATGGCAAAAAAATCATCACCTGTCTTTTCAACCGTCAACAAGCAAGTTTGCGACAGCTCCCAGTAGTTTTTTGGGCACTTTTTCTAAAATTACCGGTCAGATCAGTGTGACACCTGTTACTTTGCAACAGCACTGGACGCACATTTTTGGATTGACGCTACGCTTGAATTTGCACAATCACCCCCATAACAAGCCTGAAGTTGTCACCTTGACGCTTTGGCGCAGTCAGCTGCCTGCTCAAACCTACCGACGCCTCAATATTTGGGCTTCGTGGCAGGCGGCTCGTTGCACGCCGTTATCCAAAGGGGAAACCGCGTGAGTGAACGCGATGTCGATGCCGAGTTAGTGTCCCGAGTGCAGGCCGGCGACAAGCAGGCCTTTGACCTGCTGGTCATCAAATATCAGCGAAAAATCATGCGCTTACTGTCTCGCATGATTCGCGATCCGGCTGAAATTGAAGACGTCGCGCAAGAGGCCTTCATCAAGGCCTATCGCGCTTTGCCGCAATTCAGAGGCGATAGCGCCTTCTACACCTGGTTGTATCGCATTGCAATCAATACTGCGCGCAACTGGTTAGCCGCAAATAAGCGTGCTCCGAGTACGCCTTCTGGCTTTGAAAACGAAGAAGGTGAAACTTTTAACGAATCTGACGTACTAACCGATGGAAGCAACCCCGAATCTGAGATGGCGAGTCGCCAAATCGCAGAAACAGTGAATAAAGCGATTAACGATTTGCCCGAAGAATTGCGTAATGCCATTGTGATGCGTGAAATTGACGGTATGAGCTACGAAGACATTGCAGAAAGTATGAATTGCCCAATCGGTACGGTTCGGTCTCGGATTTTCCGGGCTCGCGAGGCTATTGCGACACGTTTGCGTCCTTTGCTGGGTGACACCGGCAGTCGGCGCTGGTAAGGATAATTCTATGAAAGAGCAACCCATCACCCCTCAGGCTAGCACTGGTCTTCTACACGAAGTCGCTGCGAGCGAACCCGTTACCCTGACCTCAAACGAGGTGTCTGTCACGATTTCGGCGTGGATGGACGGTGATACGCAAACCAGTTTGCCCTCTGAGTTGTTTACGGCTTCAGGGCACGCTACGTGGCAGGTGTATCACTTGATTGGCGACACCTTGCGCACACCCGAATTAGCCCTGTCGACACAGGCGAATTTGTCTCAGCGTGTGGCGCAGGCCTTGGTCGCCGAGCCTGCACTGAGTGCGTCTGCGCCTGTACAGGCCGCTCGTCACAACAGCCCTATCGATGCCTCACCAACTCTCACAGTGCCAGTCGAATCGCCAGGCCTGACACCAGCCTTGGCTGAGGCTCGCAAGCTCGCCCCGCTGTCAAAATTGTTACGTCGTGTGGTGTGGCCAAGCGTTGCCATGGCTGCTGCGGTGGCCTCGGTCGTATGGGTCGCGAAGCCCTTGTTTGTACCCGAATTGTCAGCGCCCTCGGCGCAAACTGCCAACGTTAATGTGCAGAGTCCGGTGGCGACCAATCTTGAAACCTCGGCTATGCGTGACTACGTGACGGCGCATCGTCAGATTTCTGGGCCGTCTAACGTTCGGCCTGCCTCGTTTGGTGCGTCGCGCTAATGGTTAGCGAGCACGGGCGACGGGGGCGCAACGCTGCCCGGTTTAAGCAAGTATCGGCTGCAGCTTCACATCGTCTGTTGCGATGGGTTTGCATGGGATTGTGGCTTGGGCTACCCCTGCAGGCGCTTGGCCAAGGTACGCCGCTCGCACTGCCCGTAGCGGGTGCCGTCACACCCTCTGGTGCAACTGCAAGTTCGCAGTCTAGTGAGACGCGTGGTGTCGTGTCGAGTTCGCCAGAGGCCACCCTCTTGCGGCAAATACAGAAAGCAGCACGACACTTAAACTACGAAGGGGTCTTTACGTTTCAGCAAGGCGAGTCGATCGAGTCGTCACGCATGATCCATGTGTTCGATGGTAAAGACGAAAAAGAACGCATTGAAGTGCTCGATGGGCCGCCGCGTGAATATCTGCGGCACAACGATGAGGTGCAGAGCCTAATCCCCGAGCAAAAAATAATCTTGCGTGAACAGCAACGTGGCGATCGATTTCCTGGTTTGCTCGTGACAGACCCGGCGGCACTCGAAGCTCACTATCAGTTACGTACGTTGCCTGAACCCTATCGGGTGGCTGGACGCACGTGCCGTGTCATTGACATTACGCCGCGCGATGCACACCGCTATGGCTATCGATTATGCGCGGATATTGCCTCGAATTTATTGCTCAAGGCACAAACGATTACGGGCCAAGGTGCTGTGCTCGAGCAGGTTGCCTTTACGCAGGTGACGATCGGGCAAGTGATCAATGAACAGGCGTTGCAGCCTGCTTGGCCGACCGCAGACTGGTCAGTACAACACACCAAACAGCAGGTCATTGATTTAGGTGCAATGGGTTGGCGCGTGCCCGCTCCGCCGGGATATGTACCAACCTCGCAGCTCGCGCGCGCGTTTGCCGATCAACGCACGGTCAATCAACTCGTGTTATCTGATGGGCTTGCAACAATTTCAATTTTTATTGAACCTTATCGCGCAGAGCGGTCTGAGTATCTATCCCAGGGCGCTGCACGCAGCGGTTCTGTCAATATCTTTGGGATCCGTATTGCAAATTTCTGGTTGACTGTTTTGGGTGAAGTGCCGGCTACCACCCTAGAACTCTTGGCGCAGTCGATTCAATACGTTCCACCGGTGGGTTCGCGCTAGCGAGCCTTCTTAGAATGTTTTACTGGAGTCTATGATGCAAGAACAATTTCATTTCTCTGCGTACCAGTCTGTGAGTCGTGCCCGTCGCGTTGCCTTCGCGCTCTTGATGGCCGTGATACTGATTGCAGGCGGTATGCAACACGTTAACGTGCAAGCGCAAGCTGCGGGCTTGCCTGATTTCACGACCATTGTTGAAAAGTCTGAGCCCGCTGTCGTCAATATCCGCACAACGGCAAAAGTCGCGGCGCGTTCTGGGCCGCAAGGGCAAGATCCTTACGAGATGTTCCGCCATTTTTTTGGCCCTGATTTTCAGCCACCAGGCGGGCGTCAAGGTCCTCAACAGAATCCGCGTGGCAAGCCTCGTACTGAACCCGAAGAGCGCTCAGTACCGCGCGGCGTCGGCTCGGGGTTCTTTATTTCAGCGGACGGGTACTTGTTGACTAATCATCACGTGGTTGAAGGTGCCACCGATATTTTTGTGACGCTGACCGATGCGCGCGAATTTAAAGCGAAGGTCATTGGTAGCGATAAGCGTACCGATGTCGCTCTGCTTAAAGTTGAAGCCACAGGCCTGGCCTATTTGCCGATTGGCAGCGCCAAGTTGCTTAAGAAAGGGCAATGGGTGATGGCAATTGGTTCGCCCTTTGGTCTTGAGTCGACAGTGACCTCAGGGATTGTGAGTGCATTGGGTCGTGAAACTGGCGATTACTTGCCGTTCATCCAAACCGATGTGGCTGTGAACCCTGGTAACTCAGGCGGGCCCCTACTTAACCTGAAAGGTGAGGTGGTTGGGATTAACGCCCAGATCGTCTCTCGCAGTGGTGGCTTCATGGGGATTTCCTTAGCGATTCCAATCGAAGAGGCGATGTCTGTGGTCGATCAGTTGCGTGCCTCGGGCTCGGTC
>JARXAG010000048.1 GCA_029866055.1 Burkholderiaceae bacterium | reverse complement strand
CATGCGACTTTGCGCCAAACTAAAGTACAGCCGCTCGCGTGCGCGCGTGATCGCCACATACATCAAACGACGCTCTTCTTCGAGCCCCGATTGTTCGAGGATACTGTTTTCGTGAGGGAACAGCCCCTCTTCTAAACCGGTGATAAAAACCGCATCAAACTCAAGCCCCTTGGCTGCATGCACCGTCATGAGTTGCACAGCGTCTTGGCCGGCTTGCGCCTGATTGTCACCGGCCTCAAGCGAGGCGTGCGACAAAAAGGCCGTCAAGGGCGATAACCCACCAAAGTTTCCGTCAAACGATTCAAAAGAGCCTTCGGCAAGACTGACACTTGCTTCTTGAAGACCCACGTCCGCCGCCCGCGCTGAGGACTCACCCAAGTCTGAATCGGCGATCGTTGCATCAAGAGCGTTGGTCTGCGCCTCAGACACGATCACAACACCTGCCGGCAACCCTGACACGTTTGCCTCTGAAGCAAAGGCTGCAGCAGCAGACACAAGTTCGTTTAAATTTTCAATACGATCAGCGCCTTCGCGATCTTGCTGATAGTGTTCGATCAAACCGCTTTGAGCAATGACGTGCTCGACCATTTCGGGCAAAGGTAAGTCGCGCGTTTCAAGTGCTAGGCGCTGAATCATCGAGGCAAACTGGGCTAGGTTCGAACCACCTTTGCCTGCCACACGCGCCACGGCGCCTGACAAACTGGTATCAAGCGCTTTGGCCTGATCGCCAAGTTGTTCAAGCGTGCGTGCACCAATCCCGCGAGGCGGAAAATTCACCACTCGCATAAACGACGTGTCATCATTGGCGTTGGCCATGAGACGCAAATAAGCCAGTGCGTGCTTGACCTCTTGTCGTTCAAAAAAGCGCAAACCACCATACACTTTATAGGCGACACCTGCCGAAAATAAACCGTGTTCGATCACACGCGATTGCGCATTGCTTCGATAAAGCACGGCAATCTGGCTGCGATCACGTCCGTCAGAGATCAGGCCTCTGACCTCGTCCACCAACCAGCGGGCCTCGAGAAGATCAGTCGGTTGCTCAACCACCCGAATCTGTTCGCCCTCGCCTTGCTCGGTCCAGAGGTTTTTACCTAAGCGCCCGTCGTTGTGACTAATCAGCGCATTCGCAGCATCTAGAATGTGACCGAACGAGCGATAGTTTTGCTCAAGACGAATGACTGTGCCGTGCGCATAGTCGCGTTCAAAGTCAGCCATGTTGCCAACGTTCGCCCCGCGAAACGCATAAATCGACTGATCATCATCACCCACCGCAAACATGATGGCCCCGCCACCGGCTAGCAGCGTGAGCCATTTGTATTGCAAGGTGTTGGTGTCTTGAAACTCGTCAACTAGCACATGACGAAAGCGGCGCTGGTAGTGCGAGCGGATGGGTTCGTTGCGCGCCAGTAACTCGTAGGCGCGCAATAACAACTCAGGAAAATCTACCACTCCCTCGCGCTGACATTGCGCCTCATAGAGCGTGTAGATCTCAATCATGCGTCGACGAAAACTATCAAACGCCTCAACGTCGCCGGGTCGTTGGCCGTCTTCTTTAGCGCCGTTGATAAAACGTTGTACATCGCGCGGTGGATACTTTTCATCATCGACCGCATTGGCTTTTAACAAGCGCTTAATTGCAGCGAGTTGGTCGGCGGTGTCTAAAATTTGAAAGGACTGAGGCAGACCGGCATCGCGGTGATGCGCCCTGAGCATGCGGTTACACAGACCGTGAAAGGTGCCAATCCACAAGCCGCGCGGGTCAATCGGCAACAACGCTGATACCCGCGCGAGCATTTCGCGCGCTGCTTTATTGGTAAAAGTGACGGCCAACAGGCCTTGCGGGCTCACCTGACCTGTTTGAATGAGCCACGCCATACGTGTGGTTAACACACGGGTTTTACCGCTACCCGCACCCGCCAGCACTAACGCATGCTGCGCCGCAAGTGTGACTGCCTCGCGCTGAGGTGCGTTAAGTTTGTCGATCATGCCGCATAGCGGCGTAGGCGTAAGGCGAACTCTTCAAGGCTAGCGATACCACTTTGCTGCGCGCGCTGGCACCAGTTTTGCAAGTCGTGCAGTAGTTGCTCGCTTGAGGCCGTCGAGCTATCCCAAAGCTTAGCCAGATCGTGACGCATTTGCACCAGTGTTGCCAGCGAAGCCGTCTGTGATAGGGCTTGATCTATGCGCGCACGCTCGACTGCAGGCAGGGTCTCGTCGCCGCGTCCAAGCCAATGCGTCGCGGCAGCAAGCGCCTCAGTGTGACTGGCATCGTGGTTGTTGGGCGCTGAAGTTTTCAAGCGCGTGAGTTCGGCGCGACAAGCGGTCTTCATGATGCTGGTATAGCGTTCAAGAATCTCAAATCGATGGGCAATCACACCTTGCAAGGTACGCGCATCAACCCCGGCTTTACCCGTCGCTTCAAGCCTCAAACGAGGCGCGACTTTTTTAACTTTGGCCAGACCAACGGCTTGCAAACCCAAGATATAAATCCAGCCGATGTCTAGTTCATACCACTTGCTTGAGAACTTCGCCGACGTACCAAAAGCGTGGTGGTTATTATGAAGCTCTTCGCCGCCAATCAAAATGCCGATCGGAAACACGTTGGTACTGGTATCTGGCGAAGCGAAATTACGATAGCCGAAGTAGTGACCCACGCCGTTGACCACGCCAGCAGCCCAAAAAGGAATCCAAGCCATCTGAATCGCCCAGACGGTCAGACCAAGCGCGCCAAAGAGGGCCACATCAATGACTAGCATGATCAAAATGCCGCGCGCACTGTGACGCTTGTAAATGTGTTTTTCGACCCAATCGTCGGGTGTGCCGTGACCAAACTTAGACAGTGTTTCAGCATTTTTAGATTCATGCCGATAAAGCTCGGCCCCACTAAACATGACTTTATTAATGCCGTAGATCATGGGCGAGTGAGGATCGCCTTCGCGTTCGCAACGCGCATGGTGTTTACGGTGGATCGATACCCATTCTTTTGTCACCATGCCGGTGGTCAGCCACAACCAGAAGCGGAAAAAGTGCATGACAATCGGATGCAGATCAAGGCCACGGTGAGCCTGGCTACGATGTAAAAAGATCGTAACGGCCGCGATCGTGACGTGGGTGAGCCCCAAAGTGATCAGGGCAACCTGCCACCACGACGCCTGCAACAAACCGCCCGCGGCGAAAGAAATAATTTCGTTCATAAATATATTGACCGCCTAAGACAAAAAAGTCAGGTCCATTTTAGCCTAACCCATCTATTTGATACGAGCATTACCGCAAGGTTTTTGCGTCAAATCAAGCCACTAAGCCTTTTTAACCCGTCCTGCCGCCTGACTGGCACGTGGTTTTTTAGCCGGTTTGTCGGTCTTGGAATCTTCAACCTCGGCCTCATCCGGTTGCGCGGGGTTTAAAGCGTCTTTGGCAAGAAACGCAGCAAACGCGTCTATTGCCGAGGCCGGTGCAACAGCCGATTCAACTGACTTCACTGATTTGACTGCTTTCGCAGATTTGACTGGCTTCATCGAATCTGCAGCGTCTGCAGAAGTCACCTCATCTGCTGGCTCGGCTGGATCAGCCTGTTTGCGCGGCTTGGCCTTGACTGCCTTTTTGGGCGCCGGAGCGATCTCAGAACCCTCTGCAGTCTCGGTCGAGTCTGCTTCCAACGCCACTTGAGCCTCATTCGCTCCCTTCGCCTTAGTCGCTCCCTTCGCCTTGGTAGCTCCCTTCGCCTTGGTAGCTCCCTTAGCCTCAGTCACTACCTTACCCTCAGCTGCTACCTTACCCTCAGCTGCTACCTCACCCTCAGCTGCTACCTCACCCTCAGCTGCTACTTTGCCCGTGGTGGCGACTTTCACCTCAATCGCGGCGACGTTGGCATCGGGTGATGCCGCGCCGCCAGCTTTGCGGCGTTCAAATACGGCAGCAAAAAAACCGTCAGTGCCATGCACATCCGGCCTGAGATTCAAATAAGGGCCTTCAAGTTGCAAAGACGTGCGTGCCGCTAGCAGCTGCGCCGCGTCGATCAGTTCAAAATCGGGGTGTTCTGCCAAAAACCGCTCTGCTTGAGCCTGATTTTCTTCAATCAAGACGCTGCAGGTGGCATAAACCAAGCGTCCACCCGGGGCAACACAGCGAGAAGCACTGGCCAAAATACGAGCCTGCAAAGCCGTCAATTCGTGCAGGCTTTGCACCGACTGGCGCCACTTGAGATCAGGATTACGTCGCAGCGTGCCGACACCACTGCACGGCGCATCCACCAAAACCCGTTGAGCCTTACCCGCCAAGCGTCGCACCCGCGTATCGTTTTCGTGCTCTAGCACCACCGGCACAATATTTGATAAGCCACTACGGGCAAACCGCGGCTTGGCCTTGGCCAACCGTGTCGCCGAAACATCTAACGCGTAGAGGCGGCCAGTCGAGCGCATCAGCGCACCCAGAAGCAAAGTTTTACCCCCAGCGCCAGCACAAAAGTCGATCACCATCTCGCCGCGCTTAGGCCCCACCAATAAGGCGAGCAACTGGCTCCCTTCGTCTTGCACCTCAATTAAGCCATGCTCGAACTGATGCCACTTGTTCATGGTGGGGCGACCCGTCAAACGAATCCCCCAGGGCGAGTAAGGCGTGGCCACGGGCGCGTGTCGCACGGCATTGCCGCGCGCCAAATCAGCGAGCATATCGTCGCGCTCAGCCTTCATGGGGTTGACTCGAATATCCAGCGCCGCGGGTTGATTCAAGGCTTGTGCCAGTTGTTCAAGGTTGGGCATGTGCTGCAAACGCTCAAACAACCAATCAGGCAAACTCGTGCGCACTTCAACCGCCAGCGATTGCTCGTCAATTTGGGCGATGCGGTCTAACCAAGCAATTTCACCCGGGTCTAGCACCTCGCGCACGCGGCCATTGTCAATCATGACGATTGCGCCTTGAATCGCTAAACGTCGTACCGCATTGCCTACCCCACTTTCAGCCAATTGGCGATAGCGGCGCAAATTACGCAATACGTCATAAACCACCTCGGCCACTTCGGCGCGGTCACGTACCCCTAACTTGGGATGCGCCCGAAACCAATGCGACACCACAGAATCGGCCGCAAAGCGCCAAGTTAAGACCTCATCAAGCACTTGCCGAATCTGATCTAACCGAATCGTCATCGGTGGCAAACGAGGTTTGACACGACCGGTGTAAGTGGACTGTTGCGGTTCACCAAGTGGACCGGCAGGCCGTTCACCCCCATAGCCACCGCCTGGGCGTGGTGCACCCGAGCGCGGCGCAAAGGGTGTAGCGTTCATGAGTCGTTCGGTCGCAGAACCTTTGCGCGGTAGAGCTGTGCCTGAAGCACGGGCCGCCTCACGAGCCGCCTCTTTAGTGCCTACACGCGAGGCACCGACAGCGCCACTGGCGTCACGTTTACCTCGGCTGTCCTGACCCGTCGCACGGGCCTGCGCAAACGACTGAATTGAACGTTTTGCACCACCTGACGGGGTTCGGGGACCTACTTTTTTTGAATCAATCATTGCGCTTGCTCCGATACAAATAAGCGCCTAGGTGCACCTTCAACCTGTACGCGTTGATCAGGCATGAGTTTGACGCGCGACTGCGCAAGCCAACTGGCAACTGCGGGATAAACACGATGCTCAACCGTGAGCACCCGTGCAGCGAGCGTGTCGGGGGTATCGTTGGCCAACACTGGCACCACCCCTTGCGCGATGATTGGGCCGTAATCTAGCACTGGCGTCACAAAATGCACCGTGCAACCATGGCTTTGCACCCCCATTGCCAAGGCCTGCTCGTGCGTGTGCAGACCAGGAAACGCGGGTAACAAAGAGGGATGAATATTGACCAAACGCGATGCATAATGCTCGACAAAGGCTGGGGTCAAAATCCGCATAAACCCAGCCAACAAGACATAATCAGGCGAATAACGGTCGATGGCCTTGACCAAAGCCTGATCAAACGCCTCACGCGACGCGAAATCGGTGTGTGCGATGACTTCAGTGGCAATGCCCTGACCTTGCGCCCACTTGACGCCGCCAGCCTGCGCTCGGTTCGATATGACCGCGACAACCTCGCCTGGGCACGCCTTTGACTGGCATGCCGCCACGAGCGCCTGCATGTTTGACCCCTGGCCAGAGATCAAAATAACGAAGCGGCAGCGCAGAATTTCGGGTTCGGACATGGTTTTTCACAGACAAGGTAGTGCGAAATTGTAAACTGTTGCTCGTGAACACCTCTTTCAGCATTTTTCGTCAGGCCTCGGCCCCCACATTGCGGCGACCCACCGCGCTCTCTATCGGCAATTTTGATGGGGTGCATCTAGGGCATCTGGCCATGCTCAGCCAAGTGACTGAGGCTGCCCGCGCACGCGCGTTGGTGCCTACCGTCTTAACCTTTGCTCCGCACCCGCGCCAATTCTTTGCCGAAAAAAATCGACGACCTGAGTTGTCGCCGCCGCAAATCAATGGTCTGCGCGACAAACTCACTGCGCTACGCGAGGCAGGCATCGAACAAGTGCTGCTCGCACGTTTTAATCAACGTTTTGCAGAAATGTCGGCACAAGACTTTATCGAAACGCTTTTGGTCAAAGGCCTAAACGCGCGCTGGCTGATCGTGGGTGAAGACTTTCGCTTTGGTCGCCAACGATCGGGCGATGTGGCCTTACTCAAACAAATGGGCCCGCAGTTCGGGCTTGAGGTTCACACACTTTCCGAGGTCAAAGATCAACAAGGCCATCGTGTTTCAAGCTCTGAGGTTCGTGCTGCACTAGCCGCAGGCGATCTGACACAAGCCCAAAGCCTGCTCGGACGCCCTTACGCAATGACTGGCCATGTCGTACACGGTAAAAAGCTAGGCCGCACCTTGAATATGCCCACCTTAAATATGCGTGTGACCCCAAGGTGTGCTGCCCGCTCAGGCATCTATGTTGTGCGGGTACACGGTTTAGCGCAACAAGCTTTGCCTGGGGTCGCGAGCCTGGGCGTACGCCCGACCGTCGAAGACGATGGCCGGATCTTGCTCGAGACCCATCTTTTCGATGTCAATATCGATGCGTACGGTAAACTCATCCGCGTTGAGCTTCTCAAACATCTTCGAGACGAAGAGAAGTTTCCTGATCTCCCCACCTTGACTGCCGCCATGCATGCCGATGCACAGCATGCGCGGGCTTATTTTGCGCCCCATGGACTATAAACAAACACTCAATCTGCCCGACACACCGTTTCCGATGCGTGGTGACCTGCCTCGCCGCGAACCCCTGTGGGTCGCACAATGGCAAGAAAAACGCGTTTATCAGGCGATTCGTGAGGCCAGCAAAGGGCGCCCGACGTTTTTACTGCACGATGGCCCACCCTACGCGAATGGCGACATTCATATCGGGCATGCCGTCAACAAAATCCTAAAAGACATCATCGTCAAAAGCCGCAACATGGCTGGCTTTGATGCGGCCTATGTACCGGGCTGGGATTGCCACGGTATGCCAATTGAAATCCAGATTGAGAAAAAGTACGGCAAACATTTACCAGTAGCTGAAGTGCAAGCCAAAGCGCGCGCCTACGCCCTTGAGCAAATCGATCGTCAAAAAAAGGATTTTGAACGACTCGGTGTGTTGGGCGACTGGAATCGTCCCTACATGACCATGAACTTCAGCAACGAAGCGAACGAGATTCGTGCACTGGGTCGGATTCTAGATAAAGGTTATGTATTCAGAGGGCTCAAGCCCGTGAACTGGTGCTTTGATTGCGGCTCGGCCTTGGCTGAAGCCGAGGTTGAGTACGCCGATCGCAAAGATCCGGCCATTCATGTCGCGTTTCCGTTTATCGATCGCGCTGCACTCGCAAAAGCCTTTGGTCTGCACGAGGTTGAGCCTGGCGCCTTGGTGATCTGGACAACAACTCCCTGGACCATCCCCTCAAACCAAGCGCTGAACCTGCACCCAGAATTCGAATATGCCTTGGTGCGTGTCAGTCCGGCACCGGCCACGGGTGCGCTGCTGCTGATCGCACTCGATCGTGTCCAAGCTTGCCTCAAAGAATGGAATCTACAAGGCGAAGTTATTGCTCGCTGCCTCGGGCAGGCGTTAAACAAACTCGAGTTCGAACACCCGCTAGCGCGTTTTGACGCTGGCTACCAACGCACAGCACCTATTTATTTAGGCGATTACGTCACGCTCGATACGGGTACAGGTGTGGTGCACTCGGCACCCGCCTACGGTATCGAAGACTTTTTATCTTGCAAAGCCAACGGCATGAAAGATGGCGACATCATCAGCCCAGTCATGGGCGATGGTAAGTTCGTGCCTAGTTTGCCCGGCTTCGGCGGCTTAAGCATTTGGGCTGCGAATCCAAAAATTGTTGAAGCCTTGACGCAAGCCGGCACCCTGCTCAAGCAAGAACCACACGCGCACAGCTACATGCACTGCTGGCGCCATAAGACACCAATCATCTATCGGGCAACCAGTCAATGGTTTGCTGGGATGGATGTGCAACCCAAAGACCACGGGCCAACGCTGCGTACCAGCGCGCTGGCCGCGATTGAAGCCACCGCTTTTTACCCAGCCTGGGGGCGCGCGCGCCTGCACGCGATGATCGCTAACCGGCCAGACTGGACCCTATCGCGGCAGCGCCAGTGGGGCGTGCCCATGGCCTTCTTTCTTCATAAAGAAACCGGCGCCTTGCACCCCGATACCCCAGCATTACTTGAGGCCGTTGCCAAGCTTGTTGAGCAACGCGGCATCGAAGCCTGGCAAGCGGTTGAACCCGCTGATTTACTTGGGCCTGAGGCCGATCAATACGAAAAAAATCGCGACACTCTCGATGTATGGTTTGACTCGGGCACGACCCATGCCACCGTGCTAGGTGGTTTGAATAATTCACAGCAAGGCTCGCATGGCGAGTTACCTTGGCCAGCCGATATGTACCTTGAAGGCTCGGATCAACATCGCGGCTGGTTTCATTCGTCGCTCTTGACGGGCTGCATGCTCGAAGGCCGCGCCCCTTACAACAGTTTGTTGACACACGGCTTTGTGGTTGACGGACAGGGTCGCAAAATGAGTAAGTCAGTGGGCAATGTCATCGCGCCTCAAAAAGTCTCTGACAGCTTAGGTGCCGAGATCTTGCGCTTGTGGGTCGCCAGCACCGACTACTCGGGCGAGTTATCCATCTCTGACGAAATCCTCAAGCGAGTGGTAGAAAGCTATCGCCGCATTCGTAACACCTTACGTTTTTTACTCGCGAACCTAGCCGACTTTGACGCAGCAAAAGATGCAGTGTCGCCAGAAAGCATGCTTGAAATTGATCGCTATGCACTGGCGATGACGGCACAGATGCAGGCCGAGGTGCTTAAAAGCTTTGAGCAGTACGAGTTTCAACCGGCAATGTCTCGGTTGCAACATTTTTGCTCTGAAGATTTAGGCTCTTTTTACCTAGATGTCTTAAAAGACCGCTTGTATACCTCAGCACCTAAGAGCCAGGCACGTCGCTCTGCACAAACGGCGTTGCTGCACATCACCCAGACTTTGCTCAAACTGATGGCGCCGATTCTGTCCTTCACCGCTGAAGAGGCCTGGGGCATTTTATGCACGTCTACCCTAGCCAATCAGCCTGATACCGGTCGCCTCACGATTTTCACCGAGTGCTATCACTCAGTACCGACCAT
>JARXAG010000081.1 GCA_029866055.1 Burkholderiaceae bacterium | reverse complement strand
CATCTCCTGGAAAACTGAAGTCAAGGCCGAGCTGTCGGGCTTGTTCAGCGGAACAGATTTTGCGCCTGTGATGACTGAGTTGCAGGCCGTGCATGCTCGGGTGTTAAAAAGCCGCGTCTTTGTGGCCTTGCATATGCACGCGGGCGACGGCAACGTGCACACAAACATCCCTGTTAATTCTGATGATTATGAAATGCTTGGCGAGGCTAACGCGGTGGTGGCGCGCGTCATGCAAATCGCACGCGACCTTGATGGGGTGATCTCGGGCGAGCACGGCATTGGCCTCACCAAGTACGAATTTTTATCTTCGGCCGAGCTGGCGCCGTTTCAGGATTACAAGCGCAAGATTGATCCAAACGATCACTTTAACGCCGGCAAACTTATGCCCGGGGCCGATTTGCGTAATGCCTGGACACCGAGCTTCGGTTTGATGGAGCATGAATCTCTCATCATGCAGCAAAGCGATATTGGTGCAATCAGTCATTCGATCAAAGACTGCCTGCGTTGCGGCAAATGCAAGCCCGTATGCGCGACCCACGTGCCACGTGCCAACCTGTTGTATTCGCCACGCAATAAAATTTTGGCCACGTCGCTGTTGATCGAGGCCTTTTTATACGAAGAGCAAACCCGCCGCGGGATCAGCCTAAAACATTGGGAAGAATTCGAAGACGTCGCCGATCATTGCACGGTGTGTCATAAGTGCTACAACCCGTGCCCGGTCGATATTGATTTTGGCGAGGTATCGATGAACATGCGCGCTGTACTGCGCCGCATGGGTCATAAATCATTTAATCCTGGCACCACCGCGGCCATGTTCTTTTTAAATGCCAAAGACCCTGCAACGATCAACGCGACACGGATGGCGATGATTGGCGTGGGTTACAAGGTGCAGCGGTTTGTGCACGATTTGTTTTCAAAGTTTGCGCGCAAGCAAACCGCGAAACCCCCTGCAACAGTGGGCAAGCCAGCGTTGCGCGAGCAGGTGGTGCATTTTATAAATAAAAAAATGCCGGGTAATTTGCCTAAGCAGCCCGCGCGCAAATTATTGGATATCGAAGACGCTGATTACGTCCCAATCATCCGTCCGCGAGAAACCTCGGCCGAAACTGAGGCGGTATTTTATTTTCCGGGCTGTGGCTCTGAGCGCTTGTTTTCGCAAGTTGGGCTGGCCACGCAAGCGATGCTTTGGCACGCTGGAGTACAAACAGTGTTGCCGCCAGGTTATTTGTGCTGCGGTTACCCCCAACGCGCCAACGGCATGGACGATAAAGCCGAAAAAATCATCACCGATAATCGCGTGCTATTTCATCGCGTGGCCAACACCTTAAATTATCTCGACATCAAAACCGTCGTGGTCAGTTGTGGCACGTGTTACGACCAGTTGGCGGGCTATGAGTTTGACAAGATATTTCCGGGCTGCCGCTTAATTGATATTCACGAGTATCTACTTGAAAAGGGTATCAAGCTCGAGGGTGTGCAAGGTACGCGTTACATGTATCACGATCCTTGCCATACCCCCATGAAGCTGCAAGACCCAATGAAAACCGTGCGATCGTTAGTGGGTGACTCGGCGATTAAGACCGAGCGGTGTTGCGGCGAGTCTGGCACGTTGGCAGTGACTCGACCTGATATCTCGACCCAAGTGCGGTTTCGTAAAGAAGAAGAGCTCGCTAAAAACACGCAAGAATTGCGCGCCGATGGTTTCGAGGGCGACATAAAAATGTTGACCTCGTGCCCTTCGTGCATGCAGGGCTTGTCGCGGTTTGAGCAAGATACTGAAGCCAAAGCCGACTACATCGTGGTTGAAATGGCGCGACTGATTTTGGGTGAAAACTGGCTTGAAGAGTACGTGAAAAAAGCGAACGATGGCGGCATTGAGCGCGTGTTGGTTTAGCGTGCTGCTGGTACTGAGAGGGTACTAAACTTGAGGCGCTCTTGGCATACTGAGTGAGCAAACTCAACGCGCTCCTGTCGCTGAGATCGCGCCAAAACGGGCGGTAAGTCACAACACACTGAAGCATAAGGTTTGAACGTTCATGCGATATATACCTGAAGCGCAATCGTCTACAGTCGTCACACATGAAATGGCTTTTGAGGCGATAGGCCAGGCCTTTCAGGCGGCTAGCGCACAAGGCTCAGTGGTGTTTCCGGCACTGATTGCTCACGGCTCAGATCCGAGTAATCGCTTTTCTGTAAAGTCTGGTGCCACAGAGGCTATCGCTGGTTTGAAAATGGGGTTTATCTGGCCGGGCAACACTGCGAGGGGTTTGCCTACGCATAACTCTGTCACGGTTTTGTTTAATCAAGATACTGGCGGCGTGCATGCCGTGATCGAGTCGGGTGTCGTGAACGCGTATCGCACAGCTGCGGCCGATGCCGTAGCGACTAATCAGTTGGCGCGTAAAGATTCCAAGACGCTTGCGGCTTTTGGCGCCGGCAATCAGGCTGGCTACGATTGCATGGCAATCGCTCGCATTCGAAAAATCGACAAAGTGTTGGTGGTCAATGCGGATGCAGCGCGCGCAGAGCGTTTTGCCCAGCGCCTAGCTGCCCACGGGTTGAAAGTCGAACGCGCGTCGGCGCAAGAGGCCTGTGCACGCGCCGACATCATTGTGACGGCAACACCAGCAAAATCGCCGTTGTTCGAAGCGGATTGGATACGTCCAGGCACACATATTTCGTGCATGGGTGCTGATGGCGTCGGCAAGCAAGAGTTGCCCACGGCCTTGTATGGTAGCTCGCAGCTGTTTTGTGACTTAGCGACACAATCAGTGGTGATTGGTGAGTTTCAACACGCTGCCGCATTGATTCAGGCCGGCACTGTGACCTTGACGCAAATCGGCGCCGTACTCAGTGGTCAGGCCTTGGGTCGCCAAGATGACCAAGCCATCACCATTTTTGATAGTTCAGGCATTGCGCTGCAAGACCTTTATATCGCCGAGCGTTTGTTAAGCGCCTGCCCAGTCAGCGGCTAGGCCTCCAGCTTAATCACCGGCTCAAGCACTGACTCAAGCTCAAGCTCAAGCGCCGACTTCAACCCCTGCAGCGAGAAGCGCCTCGCGGATCGCTTTGGCAAACGTGACTGCACCAGGCTGGTCGCCATGAATGCATAGCGTATCCGCTTGCACTTTCACGACGCTGCCGTCGTTGGCGGTAAGAGTGCCTGTTTGCACCATTTGCAAGACGTGTTTGATCGACACTTGTACGTCTTCGATCATGGCGCCTGGTTTGTTGCGAGGGGTGAGCGTGCCATCAGGTGAGTAGGTGCGATCACCAAAGACCTCTTGCGCGACACGCAGCCCAATCGACTGAGCGATCGGTACCATGGCGCTGCCTGCTAAGACAAAAAAGACAAGCTCGCGATCCACATCGTAGGTCGCTTGTGCCAAGGCACGGGCCAGCCCTTCGTCTTTGACCGCCATGTTGTACAGCTGGCCGTGTGCTTTGACATGGCGCAGACGGGCCCCTTGCGAGGCTGCGACGCCCGCCAAGGCGCCTATCTGTACCACCATCATGTCGTAGGCTTCTTGGTCGGTGATGGCCATATTGCGACGGCCAAAGCCCTGTAGGTCAGGCAGGCCCGGATGGGCGCCGAGGGCAACGCCTTGTTTAAGCGCAGCGGCCACTGTCTTACGCATGGTGGCCGGATCCCCACCATGAAAACCGCAGGCGATATTTGCGGATGAGACGAAGGGCAGAATGGCCTCGTCATTGCCGAGCTTCCAGACGCCAAAGCTCTCGCCCATGTCGCAGTTCAGATCAATTTTTAGTGTCATCATGTCCTCAGTCGTTTAGCAACAAGTTCTCAGCAATTGAGCAATACGTTTTTAGTGATTTAGCAGTAAGTTTCGTACAGGTTGTAGCGCGTCTGCAAGCGTCGCAAAAGCCTGCGCGCGGGCAACGTCAAGGGTCTGCGCCTGCTCAAGGCTAATGGCTTTGAAACTCACCATATCGCCAGGCCCCATCTGAGCTAAACGGGGTAAGTCGACGCTCGCTACGTAAGCCATTTTGGGATAGCCGCCAGTGGTTTGACGATCGGCCATCAGGATGATTGGCTGGCCACCTGCAGGCACTTGGATGGTGCCGAAGGTCGTGCCTTCAGAGATCATTTGCCTGGGCGTTGTCATCAAAAGCGGTGCACCTTGAAGGCGATAACCCATGCGCTCAGAGTCAGGGCTGACGCGGTAGGGTTCGGTGAGTAAGGCGGCACAGCTTTCGGGGGTGAACTCGTCCCATTGTTGGCCTTTAATCAGCCGTACAAAGGCCTGACGTGACTCTGCCAGGGCAGCTGGCAGATAGATTTTGAGCGACCATAAATCCATGGCGAGGTCTTCGAGCCCCTTATCTTTTAAAGGGCGCAGTAGAGGGATCTCATCGTCGCGTCGCAACGCACGGCCGTGCCAGCCGCCCATGGCGCTGCGCAGATAGGTGCTGGTGCTACCAAGTACCGGCGTAAGCGCAAAGCCACCGTGCACCGCGAGGTAAGCGCGCGTGCCGTGCTGGCGCACCCCAAAGCTGAGTTCATCTTTTGCGCGAACGACGATAGGCCGATTCAGGATAAGTGGTTGTCCGTTTAAGTTGGCGCTTAAGTCTGCGCCGCACAGTGCGAGGCAGCACGGCTTTGTGAAACGAAGCGTTGGGCCTGTTAACGTAATCTCAAGGGTGGCCAAAGCGGGGTCGTTTCCGACAAGCATGTTGGCTAATCGATGGGCGCGCTGGTCCATGGCACCCGCCACCGACACCCCTAAGTGCTGGTGCCCGAAGCGGCCGAGGTCTTGAAAGGTGCTAAGCATGCCCGGCTTCAAAATTACCATGCTCATGCTTGTACCTGACTTTGCTCGGCGGCCAATTGGTCAAATTCTTTTGGCGAGATCGGAATAAAACGGATGTGATCGCCAGGCAGCAATAAGGTCGGTTGGACGCGCGTCAAATCGAACAACTTAAGTGGCGTGGCGCCCAAAATATGCCAGCCGCCAGGCAGTCGCGTGGGATAGATGGTTGACTGGCGATTAGCGATGGCGACAGAGCCGGCGGGCACGACCGTGCGCGGGACATCACGACGTGGCAGTGCGAATAAAGAGTCGTGGATGCCGAAATAAGGATGACCAGGGGCAAAGCCCAGCATGAAAACCATACTGCCGGGTGTGCAATGCATTTGTATGACTTGTTGCTCGGTGAGGCCTGTGGCCTTCGCAACGTCGCTTAAGTCAGGGCCATGTTCGCCACCGTAGCAGACTGGAATGTCAACGGTTCGTTGCGCATGCGTCGCGGGCGCCAGGCCTGCTTGAATCAGTGCAGTGAGGCTTTCGGACAGACTTTGAAAGTTTGGCAAGCCCGTTGAAGGCTCTGCGTGATAATGCACTGCCACGCTTGTGTAAGAGGGCACCACATCGTTGACACCAGGCAAGTGCGCCAGCCGGATTTTTTCAGCGGCGGCCAGGCAAATCAAACCGGTCTCGGCGAGAATCGTATCGCCAAAATCTAGGCTTAGGCAGTGGTCGCCGAGGTGGCGTAACGTGAAGGTCGGTGCGATCATGCGGTGCATCAAGCTGCAGTGGACAAACGCCATGTGCGCGTTAACAGTTGCAGTTTAAGCGGTTTTTTTGATTTTCAGAGGCAGCGCTTTACCGGTTAGAGAGGGCGTAGTACGCGCTCGGCGTCGAACACTAAGCTAAAACAGCTACCTTGCCCAATTTTGCTTTGTACGTCGAGGATTGCATCATGCCGCATGGCGACATGTTTGGTGATGGCGAGCCCCAGCCCTGTGCCGCCAAGTGCGCGCGAGCGGCCACGATCGACCCGATAGAAGCGCTCGCTTAAACGCGGCAGGTGTTCAGAGGCGATTCCAATCCCTGTGTCGGTCACGCTAAAACGGGCGCGACCGTCTGGTTGACTTTGCCACTTGACGCGAATGGTGCCTGCATCAGGCGTGTAACGAATCGCGTTCGTCAGTAGGTTCGAGAACGCAGAGGCGAGTTCTGAGGCATTGCCTGCAAGATCCACACCTGCTTCTATTTGCCAGTCCCAGTGATGGCGACCGCCAGAGAGCGCTTCAATCTGCGTGCGCGTAGTGTCTATCAATTGCGCGATCCGCACACTTGTGAACTCTGCGCTTGGGGATGTCTCTAGGTCGGATAGCGTGAGCAAGTCGGTCACGAGCGCCTGCATGCGTTGCGCTTGTTCAGCCATGAGCCCAAAATACTGTTCGCGTTGTTGCGCGCTTAACGCACCCTCAGGGGCATCACGCAAGGTTTCAACAAAGCCCGCCAGCACCGTCAGTGGTGTGCGCATTTCGTGTGAAACATTTGCAACAAAATCGCGACGCGTGGTTTCGAGTTTCTCGATTTGAGTGAGATCGCGAGTGATCAGCAGCGTGCGATCGCGCGCGTAGGGAACCAAGCGCAGCAGCAGATTGTAATTACCACTTGCGTGGTTGATTTTGAGAGTGAGTGGTTCAGACCAGTTGCCCGACTTGACGTAAGACGCAAAGGCCGGCGCGCGAAGGATATTTTGTAAGTTTTGTCCGAGATCCTGCTCGGGTTGCAGGTGCAATTGTTTTTCTGCCGCGAGATTAAACCATCTGATTTGTAGGTCGGTGGTCAAGGTGACGACCCCGACAGGGAGTGCTTGACCAGCGGCCATGGCGCTAGTGCTGGTTTCTTCAAGCTCTTGGATGGTGGCGGCTTGATCGCGCAGGCGGCGGTAGAGGGCCGCCACAACGTCATCCCAAAGGCCCACGTCAGCGGGCGGTTCTTGATCCGGCGACAGAATCCAGCGCGCCACCCGCTCAGCGTGCCGGCGCCGAATGACCAACAGTAAGCCGGTGGTCAGTGACAGCGCGACCCAGCCGAGCGGGTTTTGCCAGCGATATTCAATCGCCAGAGCAATCGCTGACAAAAACCCAATTAATAAAAGAGTGCGTTTCCAGCTCATGCGCCTGATTGTCGCATCAAGCTTAAGATTTCGGAATCACTGGAGTAAATCGGTAGCCGCTGCCGCGCACCGTTTCGATATGAAGGTCGTGTTTCGAGGGTTCTAGCGCTTTGCGCAGGCGGCGAATGTGCACATCGACAGTACGCTCTTCAACAAATACGTGATCGCCCCATACCTGGTCGAGCAACTGGCCGCGCGAAAACACTCGCTCGGGATGCGTCATAAAAAAATGAAGCAGACGAAATTCGGTCGGCCCGATGGCAAGTTGTTGGCTATTGCCCGTGAGGCGGTGCGAGGTGGGGTCTAGTTTGAGCCCCTCGACCTCAATCAGGTCATCGGTCAGTTGCGGGGCGCGTCTGCGCAACACTGCTTTGATGCGAGCCATCAGTTCTTTGGGCGAAAAGGGCTTAGTGATGTAATCGTCTGCGCCCGCCTCAAGCCCGTCTACCTTGTCTTGCTCGGAGCCTTTTGCTGTGAGCATAATGACGGGTACCAAACGGGTGCGCTCATCGCTACGTAGCTTTCGCGCTAAGGTGAGGCCCGAAGAACCCGGCAGCATCCAGTCAAGTAGGATTAAATCGGGTAATTCGGCTCGAATGAGCGTTTCTGCTTGCGCGACATCGAAGGCGCGCAAGACCTTATGACCCGCAAACGATAAGTTGACGGCGATGAGCTCTTGGATGGCCGGTTCGTCTTCAACGACTAGAATGGTGCTTGACATGGTGGAAACCAGTTTAAATAGCCCGCTTACGCGCGCGACATGAATATAGTATGGCGGCAATATGTCATGTATATGACAGTTTACTTAACCAAGCGGCGGTATGCGCGATGCGCAACGCCAAACGATGCCTCTGCCGTTCGGGCAGTGGACATCACGCAACAAGCGGGGTAAGAGGGATGGCAGACGAAAACACGCATTTTGGTTATCAGACGGTCGCTGAATCAGAGAAGGCGGCCAAGGTCGCACAGGTGTTTCACTCTGTGGCCTCGCGCTACGATGTCATGAACGATCTGATGTCTGCCGGCTTACACCGCGTCTGGAAGGCCTTCACCATCGGGCGCGCCGCGGTGCGCCCCGGCATGAAGGTGTTGGACATTGCTGGGGGCACCGGCGATTTGGCGCGCACCTTTGCCAAGCAGGCAGGCCCGCAGGGTGAGGTCTGGCTGACAGATATCAACGACTCGATGCTGCGTGTTGGGCGCGATCGGTTGCTCGACGATGGTGTGGTGCTACCTTGCGCAGTCTGCGACGGTGAGCACTTGCCATTCGCGTCAAATTATTTTGACCGTGTGACGGTAGCCTTTGGTTTGCGCAACATGACCCACAAAGACCGTGCCTTAGCTGAGATGACACGGGTGCTTAAACCGGGGGGCAAACTGTTGGTACTCGAATTTTCAAAGATTGCAGCCCCCCTGGCCCCGGCTTATGACTGGTATTCGTTCAAGATCTTGCCCTGGCTTGGTCAAAAAGTGGCAGGTGATGCTGATAGTTATCGGTATTTGGCCGAATCGATTCGTATGCATCCCGATCAAGAAACACTCAAAGGCATGCTGAGCGAGGCAGGGTTGTCGCGTGTGCAGTTTTTTAACCTGTCGGCGGGCTTAACCGCCTTGCATGAGGGCGTCAAGCTAGGCTAACGTGCGATCTGTCTGGCCGATGATTAAGCAACGATTAGCCAAGATTAAACGCTGAAATATGACGCCCAGCGGAACTTCTGCACATTTTTATCGTCCATGCTTTACAACCTGTTCAGCTTTAAGTAAGATTCAGGTTCTAGTAAGATTTGAGAGTCTTCGACTTTCAAACACTATTTGAATGTTTTGGCGCTTTGGCGCCGAGGAGCTCAAGATGTCCCGATTTGTTACTCGTCTGTTTGCAGCAGCACTCATTACCTTAGGCGGCGTATCGTTGTCTGCGGTCACTTTCGACGCCCAGGCGGCGCGTGCCGGTAGCGGCACCAGCTCTGGCAAGCAATCTAGCAATGTCAGCAGCCAAAAGCCTGCAGCCCCAGCTGCGGCAACTGGCTCAACAGCACAAAAGAGCGCAACGCCCGCAGCTGCACCTGCTGCCGCCGCGGCAAAGCCTAGTGGCGCATCGCGTTGGCTTGGCCCCTTGGCCGGTATCGCTGCAGGCTTAGGTATCGCAGCTCTGTTGTCGCACTTTGGTCTTGGTGGCGCGATGGCCGATTTCTTAATGGTGGCGTTGTTGGCCGGCGTGGCGATCTTTGCTGTGATGTTCATATTGCGTAGAATGCGCGGCGGTTCGGCAGCACAACCTGCAGCACAAGGTGCAGGCAACTCGGCGGCAGCGCAGCCACCTGCCAACGAGATGTACCGCGAAAGTGCTGCGCCTAGCGCCGCACCTGTTGCGATGCCAGCTTCAGCGACGGGCTCAATGTCGGCAGCAGGGTTTGGTTCAGATGCACCAGCGCCTGATCAAAATTGGTTTATCCCAGCTGACTTTGATACCAATCGCTTCTTGCAAGAAGCTAAAGCACAGTTTGTCTCGATTCAGAAAGTTTGGGATAGTGGCGATCTGACTCAAATGCGTAACTTCTTGACCGACGATCTGCTGAAAGAGCTGCAGGCACAGTTGTCAGGGCGTGTTGGCGAAAACCACACCGAAGTGGTGTTGCTCAACGCTGAAATGCTAGGCATCGAGAAGGTCACTGACGGTCATTTGGCGAGCGTGCGCTTTTCGGGCATGTTGCGTGAGCAGGCCGGTGCAGAAGCATTCCGCTTCGAAGAAGTCTGGAACCTCTTTAAACCTGAGCAAGGTGGTTGGTTGTTGGCAGGTATTCAACAAATTCCAGTGACTCAAGCCAGCTAAGTTAGTGCTTCACCGTTGCAGCTAAAAACGCCCGCCTAGCGGGCGTTTTTATGCGCCTTTCAACCGACGGTCAGTTCACCCGTTAAACTACGCCTTCGAATAGACTTCTAGTGCCTGCACCTACGTGACCATTGCCCTACCTTCTCTGCCGACGCGGTTCGCCTTACACCCCGTCAGGTTCTGGGCGCACGCCTTCAATCTATTGACTCGGCAGCAACCCTGGGCAGCGCAACGTTTGGCCGCTCACGCAGGGCAAACACTGCGGATTTGTCTTGGCGGTTTTCAGGTGACCTTCACCATCGGGCACGATGGCACTCTCGAGGCAGCAGACCCAGCAGTGGTGCCTGATGTCGTGCTTGAGTTGATCGCTGAAAAACTATCGTTAACGGCCCTACTTTCACCCGATGCACGCACCGATATTGCCCAAGGTGTACATGTCACCGGGCAGGCTGCGTTAGCACAAGTGGTATCTGACCTGGCGCGAGATTTGCGCCCAGATCCCGAAGATGCCCTAGCCAAATGGTTAGGAGATGTACCCGCGCGCCGCCTGACTACAGGCGTACAAGGCGTGTTCGCTGGTGCCCAATTGTTCGCGCGCGGCGTGGCCGAAAATCTTGCTGAATATCTCTCTGAAGAAACCAACACCTTGGCTGCTGCTCCTGCCCTCGTATCGCTATCGCAAGAGCGTGTGCTCACCTTGGCTCGCTTAGATCAAATCGATCGGCGACACGCTGCACTGCAAGCGCGACTATCGCGCCTCATGCCGCCTCGCGGCACTTCGGTATGATGTCTTTGCCCCGCCTGTTGCGTATCATCGTCGTTGCGCTTCGTTATCGACTCGACGAACTCGTGCTGTCGGGCATTGAACACCCAGTGGCCTATCGCTTGCTGTGGCTAGTGCGCTTAGGTTCGCGCCCAACAATGCCGCGTGGCTTGCGTCTGCGCCTTGCCCTTGAGGCGCTCGGCCCCATCTTTGTGAAATTTGGACAAGTGCTGTCGACTCGCCGCGATTTAATTCCGATGGATATTGCGGATGAACTGGCGTTATTGCAAGATCGGGTTGCACCGTTTGCTTCAGACAAAGCCGCTGCCATGATTGAAGCGGCGCTTGGGGCGCCCACCTCGACACTGTTTGCACAGTTTGAAACCGATCCAGTGGCCTCGGCATCCATTGCTCAGGTGCACTTTGCTGTGCTCCATGATGGCCGTCATGTTGCGGTCAAAGTATTGCGCCCGGGCATGCTCGAAGTGATTGATAAAGATCTCTCGCTGATGCGCGTGCTTGCCGGCCTGATACAGCGCTTGGTCCCCGACGGGCGGCGCTTAAAGCCTCGTGAGGTTGTTGCCGAATTTGATAAGCACCTGCATGACGAGCTTGACCTGTTACGCGAGGCCGCAAATTGCAGTCAGTTACGCCGTAATTTTGGCCCTGAGAGCAAGCGCGGTGAGCTGCTGTGGGTACCCGAGGTCATGTGGGATTATTGCGCCTCGACCGTCTTTACGATGGAGCGCATGTACGGCATCCCGGTCAGCCAAATTGAACGCCTAAAGCAAGCAGGGGTTGATATTCCTAAGCTGGCGCGTACCGGCGTCGAAATATTTTTTACGCAAGTCTTCGATGATGGTTTTTTTCATGCTGATATGCACCCGGGCAATATTTATGTGTCGGATCAGCCCGCGACGCTCGGCCGGTATATCGCACTCGATTTTGGTATCGTGGGGTCGCTCTCTGAGTTTGATAAAAACTATCTTGCCCAAAACTTTTTAGCATTTTTCCAACGTGATTACCGCCGTGTGGCGCGTTTGCACATTGAGTCAGGCTGGGTGCCAGCGACCACCCGCGAAGAAGAGCTCGAGGGGGCGGTTCGTGCTGTTTGCGAACCCTATTTTGACCGGCCTTTGGTTGAAATCTCACTTGGACAAGTGTTATTACGCCTGTTTCAGACCTCTAGGAGGTTTAATGTCGAAATACAGCCCCAGCTGGTACTGTTGCAAAAGACCCTTTTAAATGTCGAAGGATTAGGTCGCCAGCTCGATCCGCAGTTAGACTTATGGAAAACGGCTAAACCGTACCTTGAGCGTTGGATGCTTGAGCGGGTTGGTTTAAAGGGAACGCGTAAGAAGCTGTTGCAAGAGGCTGGTCAGTGGGCGCAGTGGTTACCTGAATTACCGCGGTTGGTGCATGCCCAACTCAGTCGCGCAGATGTGTCGAGTCAGGTCTTGCACGAGCTGCAACAAATGCGGCGCGCGCGCGAGCAAAGCAATCGTGTATTGGTGGCATTAACGGGCGTGGCTGCCCTAAGTTTGGCAGTTGCACTCTGGACGCTAATGCGTTGATTGAAATTTAAACATTAAAGGCAGTGAATATGCTCTACACAGAACTTTTTAAGTCAATGGAATCCGTGCGCTGGAACATGGCTACCGATATTCCGTGGCAAGACTTTGATCGCAGCAAGCTCACTGACGAGCAAGCGCAGACGATCAAAATGAACGCCATCACCGAATGGGCCGCGCTACCTGCGACTGAAATGTTTTTGCGTGATAATCGCGACGACAGTGATTTTTCGGCCTTTATGTCGGTCTGGTTTTTTGAAGAGCAAAAGCACTCACTCGTGTTGATCGAGTACTTGCGCCGCTTTGCCCCCGACTTGGTTCCCACTGAAGAAGAACTGCACCGCGTGCGCTTCGAGTTTGACCCAGCGCCGCCGCTCGAAACACTGATGCTGCATTTCTGTGGCGAGGTGCGTCTCAATCACTGGTACCGTCGTGCCTCTGATTGGCACACCGAGCCTGTGATCAAAGAAATTTATAAAGTCATCGCACAAGACGAGGCTCGTCACGCAGGTGCTTATTTACGTTATATGAAGCGCGCGCTTACGCAACGCGGACAAGAAATCGGCGCGCAAGCCCGTATGGCGTTTGCCAAAATCGGTGTGTTGATGGCGTCGGCGCACCGCACGCCTCAGGCCTTGCATCCAACGAATCTTCACGTCAATAAAGACATGTTTCCCAATGATACCGTTCAGTCAAAATTGCCTGAGCCAGGATGGCTTGAGCGTTGGTTAGACAATCAAATTGTCTTTGATAAAGATTGGGAACATAAAGTTAGCACGCGTATTTTGCATAACATGTCGCTCTTAATGGATAGCTCATTTAAGACCGTGCAAGACTTGAACCGCTACCGCAAAGAACTGATTCGCTCAGCCTCGGGGGCTGTAGGCTCGGTCGCTTGAGCGCGCGGTTCGAAGCCAAGATCCTTTCAGAGCAGCAGTGTGTTGAAAGGATCGCAGGCGGTCAGTGGCCCAAGCCTTTGGTGTTTACCAATGGTGTGTTTGATATTCTGCACCGAGGTCACGTCACCTATCTAGATGAGGCAGCACAGCTTGGTGCAACCTTAGTCGTAGGTGTGAACTCGGATGCCTCTGCCAAGCGGTTGGGCAAAGGGCCAGACCGCCCACTGAACACAGCAGCCGATCGCGCTGCGTTGTTAGCTGCTCTTGAATGCGTGGTTGCAGTCGTTGTCTTCGATGAAGACACACCTCTTGAAATCATCGGGCAACTTCGGCCCGATATCATTGTCAAGGGTGGGGATTACGAGATGCAAGTGTTGCCCGAAACCAAGCTCGTTGAGTCGTGGGGCGGTAAGGCTGTCGCAATACCGTTTGAGTTCGCGCGCTCAACGACTAACTTGGTTGAAAAAATTCGACAAGGTTAAAGTCTGGCATGGCGAGACAAGCTGTTTAAGCTGGACGCTCGCGATGCGCTTTGCAAGCCAGAGTGAACTTGCGGTCGGCACACCGCCAGAAAAGTTTTTAGAACTTGAAGCGTGAACCACAGGCCCCTGTGAGCGGCTTAATCACGGTCTCGAACAGTGATGTGGTTTCAAAGCTCGCTGCAGTCGTGCGGGTGATGCGATAGGCAGTCATTGAGGGTGACTGGCCGACGATCACGACCATGCGCCCGCCAAGCTTTAATTGATATTTGAGCGCATTTGACACTTTGTCGACTCCACCGCTTACCAAAATTGCATCGTATTCGGCGGTTCCCCAACCGTTATTGCCGTCACCCACTTCAACAGTGACATTTTTGCAATGTGCTTTTTGCAAATTTTGTTGGGCAAAGCTTGCTAAGCGTGGATCGATTTCAATTGACGTGACGGTGCGAGCCAACTGCGCCAGTAAGGCCGCCTGATGACCCGAGCCGGTACCGATTTCGAGCACGCAGTCGTCGTGTTTGAGTTGCAAGAGTTGGGTGAGACGGGCCTCAAGTTTGGGGCTGAGCATTGACTGACGTGTGTCGACACTGCCTAGCTGCAAGGGGATCTCAATATCTGCAAACGCCAAGCTGCGAAAGTTGGTCGGCACAAACAGTTCGCGTTGTACCTTGAACAGGGCCTCAATCACATCGGCGTCAAACACGCCGACTGGCCGAATTTGTTGTTCGACCATATTGAAACGGGCACGTTCAAACTCAGGCAAAGTCATTGCATTCATAATCTAGTGTGCGAGGGCACTTATTGCGGAAAACCCTTATTGTAAGGGTTTTCCTGACCATAGCGCATGAAAATGATGCACGGGGCCGTGCCCGTGACCAACCTTGAGTGCGCCTGACTGAGTAATGGCTTGAACAAGGTAGTGTTTAGCGCGCTTAGTCACCTCAGGTACGTCTTGCAGCTGTGGCAATAGGGCTGTCATGGCGGCCGATAGCGTGCAACCTGTTCCGTGCGTGTTGCGCGTCGGGATCCGGTGCCCCGGCAGCTCGATCATTTTGTCGCCATCGTGCAGCACGTCAATCGTGTCGTTACCGGGCAGATGCCCACCTTTCACGAGTACCCAGCGATGCCCGCCGTGGGTCATCAGGTTACGCAAGCGTTCGGCCACCCGGCGCATCTCGCGCACGGTCTCGACTGAACGCATCTCAAGTAAGACCCCAGCTTCGGGCAAATTAGGAGTAATTAAGGTTGCCAACGGAAGTAATTGCTCACGGAGGGCGCCGATCGCCTTTTGCTCAAGCAGTAAATCGCCACTCTTTGAGACCATGACGGGATCCAGAACGAGATGGGCTGGCAAGAAGTGCCCGAGGCGGTCTGCAACGACTTCGATGATGCCAGTTTGCCCCAGCATCCCGAGTTTGACGGCATGGATTTCAACATCGGCAAACAGAGTGTCAATTTGCGCGCGTACAAACTGTGGGTTGACGGGCGAAATTTCGGTGACTGCCTGAGTATTTTGCGCGGTCAGAGCCGCCACCACGGCACAGCCATAGGCACCTAAGGCGCTCATCGCCTTGATGTCGGCCAAAATGCCTGCGCCCCCCGAGGGATCCATGCCGGCAATGGTCAAGGTGTTGGGAATGACGCGTGCGGCAGTTTCGTCACTCATGTCTTGGTGTTCGAGGCAAGGGGCGCGATGAGACCCGTAGTGGGTGAGCTTGGCGCCGCCTGGTAGGTTTTGCGCGGTACGCGCCCAGCCAGAAATGCCTCACGACCCGCCTCAACGGCTTTTTTCATGGCGCTCGCCATGAGCACGGGGTGTTGTGCGCCAGCAATTGCGGTGTTCATTAGCACGCCATCGCAGCCAAGCTCCATTGCAATGGCGGCGTCTGAGGCCGTGCCGACACCCGCATCGACCAAAACAGGAACTTTTGCCTGATCAATAATCAAGCGCAGGTTCCAGGGGTTGAGGATCCCCATCCCCGAACCAATCAATGAGGCTAGCGGCATGACTGCGACGCAACCGATGTCTTCGAGCATGCGGCATTGGATCGGGTCGTCGGTGCAATAGACCATCACGTGAAACCCTTCAGCTACCAAGGTCTTAGCCGCAGCGAGTGTTTCGGGCATATTCGGAAACAAGGTGTGCGGGTCGCCGAGTACCTCTAGTTTGACTAAGGTGTGCCCATCTAAGAGTTCACGCGCTAACCTGAGGGTGCGTACGGCCTCGTCGGCAGAATAGCAGCCAGCAGTGTTGGGCAGCAGGGTGAATTGGCTAGGGGGCAAATACTCAAGCAAGCTAGGCTCGCCAGCCGTTTGACCGATGTTGGTGCGACGAATGGCGACAGTAATAATTTGCGCACCGCTGGCATCGATTGCCTCGCGTGTTTGCGCAAAATCTTTGTATTTTCCGGTGCCCACAAGCAGGCGCGAATGGTAGGCCTTACCGGCAATCACCAAAGGATCAGACGACTCTGTTTTCATGTTTTTTCGTTAAATTAGCGCGCAGCGATCTGTGATGAATTTGTCGCGATCGCTACAGTTTAGCGTGACTAGCTCGCGGGTTGTCACCATATCTAGTCTGCGCTACTTGCGACTTTGCTCGATCAGTTCACAAATGGGTTCGGCCGCTTCGATTAAGCGTGGGCCAGACCGAAACACGGCATCCGCATCCACCATAAAAACGCGACCTAGCCGCGCCGCCGGCAGGCCTGCGCTCTGCCAGTGATTCACACCGGCGCTATCCACGACCGGTGCGGTTCCTGAGCCTGTGCGCGCGATCAGCACTAACTCAGGCGCTCGGGCAGCTAGCTGCGCGAGACCAAGCTTTGGTGCCCCGACTCCGTCTTCGGTGATGATGTTGCTGCCGCCACACAGCGTGATGACGTCCGATAAGAGATGCTCGCGCGTCAAGGCGCCCTCTGGTTCTGTGCCAGCCTGCAGCAACACCCGTACGACGCGCTTACCCGCAGCTGCCCGGGCCAAGGCGTCTAACTTCTGGCGCAGGCTCTGCGCGCGCGCCTGCGCGACGGGTGCGGTACCCAGCAGTACTCCAAAGGTTTCGATACTGTCCGCGATTTCAATGAGCGAGGTAGGCGTGCTGATAAATATGGGGATGTTCAGCGCTTTGAGCGAGTCAAGCTCAGCGGTTAGCCAACCAAATATTAAATCTGGCTTGTACGCTGCTACACGAGCTGGATCTGGCGCACGTTGATCACCGAGCTTTGGCAAGGTAAGGGCCTGTGCCGGAAAATTACTACCATCAGTTGTCGCAACCAATTTATCGCCGCCACCTGCAGCAAAAATTAACTCAGTGGTGTGAGGCGATAGCGAGATCACACGACGAGCGGGCCCCTTAAGTAGCACCGCCCGGCCGCTGTCATCAATGACCTCGATCTCGGTTGCGTTGGTCGCGAACGCCAACATACAGCATGCTAAAAAACAACTAGCCCGACAAAAAAACGCGCGCATCACACAGCCTACTCAACAAAAACTCGATGAGTGATGCTACATCCGCCACGCTAAGTTGACAAACACATTCGAGCCTAACGTGTTGTAGCCTTGGATGAGAGTGTATTGCTTGCCAAAGACGTTATTCCAGCGCACTTGCACTTCGGCGCCCTCTGGCAGCGGATAGCTTCCCATCAGGTTAAGTAAACTATAGCCACCTAGGCTGCCGCCTGACATGGTGTCTTTGCGCTCGCTACTGACATACCATTCGGCAGTTAAGCGGGCGCGCCACAAGGCTTGATCTAAGGCAAGTTTCGCAACTTGC
>JARXAG010000052.1 GCA_029866055.1 Burkholderiaceae bacterium | reverse complement strand
TTGGCCCACGTTCGCGGATTGGAGGGCCTCTTGGAAACCCATGATGCGTGGTAGTTTCTTAGGATTTTTTCTGGGGCTCGTGCCAGGTGGCGGGCCCGTAACCGCCTCGTTTGTGTCGTACACGCTTGAGCGCCGAATCGCCAAAGACCCTGAGCGTTTTGGCAAAGGGGCAATCGAAGGCGTGGCGGGCCCCGAGGCGGCCAACAATGCTGCAGTATCCGGAGGCATGATTCCCCTGTTTACGCTCGGTATCCCTGGCAATGCCGTCACGGCCTTATTGCTAGGCGCCTTGGTGATGCAGGGCGTGCAGCCGGGCCCCATGTTTATTACCCAACGCCCAGACTTATTTTGGGGCGTGGTCGCCAGTCTGTATGTGGGCAATGTATTCTTGTTGCTACTAAACTTACCGCTGGTAGGGTTGTGGGTGCAGTGTCTACGCATCCCTTACCGGGTGTTGTTTCCGTTGATTTTGTTATTGTCGATTGTTGGCACCTACTCGGCCAATAAAAATATCTTTGATTTATGGGTGATGATTGGCTTTGGTATCGCAGGCTATGTTTTGCGCAAGTTGCACTACGAGTTTGCGCCGTTCTTAATCGCCTTTGTACTAGCGCCGATGCTTGAGCAATCATTACGTCAGTCGATGGTGATGTCACCCGATGGCTTGATGATTTTTGCTCACCGACCGATCGCAGCAGTGCTGATTGTTGGCAGTTTAATTTTGGCAGTCTTAGTATTTTTGAAACGTAAGTCGATACAACCCACTGGAGACCTATAAATGAAAAAAATCTCAACTGTTCTCGCAAGCTTATTGGCAGCACTCAGCTTTAGTGCCTTCGCGCAAACTGATCCTGCGCTGGCAAAACTCAAGCCCAAAGGATTTCCTGATCAGCCGATCGAATACACCGTGGTGTATCCGGCTGGCGGTGGCATGGATTTGACTGCACGCATCTTGGCGAAGTTTGTTGAAAGAGCCAGCGGCGATAAGGTCTTGGTCAACAACCGTGTTGGCGGTGCTGGAATGGTGGGGCACGCGTACTTGGCAACACAGGCTAAGCCTGATGGCTATACGGTTGGGATCTTAGCGAGTAATTTCTGGGGCGACGCGATTTTGCGTGCACCCGGCAAATGGGCGCTCACTGATGTTGAGTCAATTGCTTACATTAATAGTGATGCACTCACTTGGGTGGCTTCAACAGAGGGTCCTTTTAAAGGCAAGACTGCCAAAGAGATTCTGCAGGCAGCAAAAGATAAACCAGGGACTGTACGCGCAGCGGTGGTGCCTGGGTCGATGTGGGAATATCTCTTGGATCAGCTTGAGGCGCACACTGGGGCCAAATTCTTGCGCGTACCCTTTCAGGGCGGTAAGCCTGGAATCGTCGCCTTGATCGGCGGTAACGTTGATGTTGCGCAAGGGTTTTACGGCGAATTTGAAAGTTATTTACAGGCCAAGCAGCTGACACCGATCGCGGTTGCAAGCGCCGAGCGTGTCTTCAATATGAAAGACGTTCCGACGTTCAACGAGATCTATGGCGCGAAGCAATTCGTCTGGAACATTATGCGTTTTGCAGTGGTGCCTAAAGCCACTCCCGCTGATCGCAAGGCATACTTGTCCGCAATGATTCAAACTGCCTTGCAAAATCCTGAGATGATGGCTGAGTTTCGACGCTTAGGGGCCTATACGGATGCCAATTTAGCCAAGTCTACCAATGTTGCAGCTGATATTCACGCTGCTGCGATGAAAGAGCGCGAGTTTTATATTCAAACGGGGCGTTTAAAGCCCTGAGCTCATGTTGTATCCAGCATCTAGCGCCCAGTCGCGCTGGTTGCTTGTGAAGTTTTCAACCAACATATACAGAGATTGATCCATGGCAATGCAAAAACTTACTGGCCGTCAGGCTTTCATCAAATTGTTGCTCGATGAGGGCGTCACCCATATGTTTGGCAACCCCGGTACAACCGAGCTTGCCATCATGGAGGCGGTGCCACAGTTTCCAGAGCTGAAGTACGTGTTGGGGTTGCAAGAGTCAATTGTGGTTGGCATGGCCGATGGGTTTGCGCGTGCGTCGAACAAACTGGTGGCCTGTAATTTGCATTGCGCGCCTGGCTTAGGGCACGCGATGGGGGCGATCTATTCGGCTAAGTTTTCGGGCTCGCCCATCATCATCACAGCGGGGCAGTACGAAGTGGGCTATGGCCTGCAAGAGCCTTTGTTGTACGAACCCTTGGTGCCGATGGTCGCGCCGTTGGTGAAGTGGGCCTTTGAAGTGACCCGACTTGAAGACTTGCCGCGCATTGTGCGTCGCGCTGCCAAGATTGCTCGCACGCCGCCGATGGGCCCGGTATTTATTAGTTTGCCAGGCTCGGTGCTCGACGAAGAAACCGAAATTGAATTTGGTTTTCCAACGGTGATTGATGCAGCGGTGCGTCCGGGCGATGCCTCGCTTAAGGCGCTGGCCGAACGTTTGCTAGCTGCAAAAAATCCTGTGATTGTTGCTGGCCGTGAAATCGCAAACGCTGGTATTTTCGACGAGGCTTGCGAGCTTGCTGAGTTGCTCGGTGCTGCTGTGTACCAAGAGTCTGTTGGCTATAACGCGCGTTACCCGACCTCGCACCCAACCTGTATGGGTGATCTGTCGCGCAACCAGAAAAAAGTGCGTTCGATTCTTGAACAGTACGACTTCTTGCTGTGCCTCGGTGCCGATTTGCTTCGCATGTCGCCGATGAGCACGGTCGAGCCCTTGCCACCCGAAATGCCTGTGATGCACATCACCGAGCGCGAGTGGGAGCTTGGTAAAAACTATTCAACAGAAACTGCCGTCTGTGCAGATGTCAAAGAAACATTACTGGCGTTGCTGCCGGTGTTGCGCGCAGCGCGCAGCGCCGACTACGCGAAGGCAGCAAGCGCACGCGTGAAAGCCTTGAGCGCCAATAACTGGTCAGCCAAGCGCGACAAGACCCGAGAAGAGTTTTCAGCTGCAGCAAAATCTAATCCGATTGATCAACGCTATCTGGTGAGTCAGTTGGTGGATGTGTTGCCGAAAGACGCGATCGTTGTGGATGAGACCCTGACGGCTTCGCCCGCGATTGCTGCGATGCTACCCATGGATAATCCCAAAGCGTATTACGGCTTGGCGAGCGGTGGCTTGGGATTTGGCATGGCAGGTGCTGTTGGCGTGAGCCTAGCGCAACCCGGGCGTCCGATCGTGGCCACGATTGGTGACGGCAGTGCGATGTACAGCATCCAGTCGCTCTGGACGGCCGCTCACCTACGTTTGCCTATCACTTACGTCATCATTAATAACCGCAGCTATCGCATTATTAAAGAACGACTGCTTGCGATGCGTGGCACAGATGCGTTCGTGGCGATGGATATGAATGATCCACCGATCGATTTTGCGGGCTTAGCAAAAAACATGGGGATGTCATCGCAAACCGTGACAGATCCAGCGCAGTTATCGGCGGTGCTGAAGGCAGCAATGGCCAGTGGTGTGCCGAATTTGGTTGAAGTGATTGTGTCTAAGGGATTTGGCGAGTAGGCTATCTCAGCTCAGACGGTAGCCGCAGTCACTCTGCGCAAGCGTGGCGGCTTGCGCGAGTTTTTCTTGATCACTCGCTTGCAAGACATAGAGTAAATCTCCGGCACTGACTTCTGCACCCAAACCACACGCCAGGTCTACGCCGGCGAGGTGGTCTGCGGGGGCACCGGCGCAACGCCCAAGCCCCGAAATGACAAAACCATCAATGGCTTGCACGCGACCACTGCGTTGTGCACGAACTTCGTGTTTGAGCACGCCTGACCAAGCGAGTCGTGGCTGAGCACCTTGAGCTGCAATGATTGCCTGCATGGTGGTGCTTGCAGCACCACTGTTCAGCAATTCGAGTGCGCGGGCACGGCCGTTGGCAACGCTGCCGACTGCTGGGTCAAGTGCTAGGATCTGACTAGCAAAAAACAGTGACTTCTCTAGTAAATCGCCAGGCGCTAGCGGGTCGCGGTCAAGCACCTGCAATACATCGCGTGCCTCAAGCGCGGGGCCGATGCCACGTCCGATTGGTGCGTGGCCATCTGTGGCGAAAGCCTTGACAACCAGTCCTAGTGCCGCACCTACCATTTCAAAGAGTCGAGCAAGTTCTTCTGCCGCGGGTTGAGTTTTGACTTTGCCGCCATTTGAATACGGAATATCAATCACAACGTGAGTCGCACCAGCCGAATATTTTTTTGACAAAATCGAAGCCACCGACCAGCGTCGCGTATCAAGTGCCAGGGGGCGAGTGATTGCGTTCATCACGTCGTCAATGACCGAATGATTCAGCTTGCCGTTCCAGGCGATACAGGCATTAGTCTGCGCGACACACTGTTTAAGTTGTGCGGGAGTCAGGTCGACTTTTGCAAGAACCTCCATCGCATCAGCGCTGCCTGCTGCCGAGGTGATGGCACGCGAAGATGTTTTTGGGATGAGTAATCCGTGCGCAGCCACAATCGGAATCACCACCATCGTGACACGACTGCCAGGTATGCCGCCAAGCGAGTGCTTATCGACCACCATGTCGCGGCCCCACGAAATGCGTGGCATGAGTTCGCTACGGCATCGCGCCATCGCAATGAGTTCATCGTCGGATAACTGTTGTGTGCAGGCAATTAAAAAAGCTTCGAGCTCGGCTCCAGAGTATTGTTTTTGGTGAATAGCGGCCAGCAAGGGGCGATATTCGGTTTCGCTGAGCGCGAACCCTGCAATTTTTTTATACAACGACGCAAGAGGCGCAGGGGTTTGCCCAAGTTGTGTGTAGAGCGCAGCGACAAAGCGGCTCACACCGATCGCAGGCGTTTGATCATTGGTCACGCGCAGTACGTGCGTGCCTTCTGGATAAGGCTCAGTCTTGCGCGTCAAGCGTTTGGCGACATCGGCAGCTGACTCGCGGCCACGTTGCGAGAGGCGTTGCGCCAGAATCTCGGGCGGCGCGCCGATTTCAACCACAACTAAATTTGGAACATGCTCGTTGAGTTGCGCCACCATTGCGCGCGAACCGTTGGCAATGACGTGTCGTCCGTCAGCAAGGGCCTCAAGTAATGAGCTAGGCAGGCCATACGAAAGGTTGTGCGCTTGCCAAGTGATTAAAAATTGACCCTGCTGCTCAAGCTGGTCGAACTCAGACTGCGTGCAGGCTTGGTGGGCTTCACCGCCCGAGTCGGCCGGTCGGGTGATTGTGCGTGTGGCAAAAATGAACTGAGCGGGATCGAGCTGCTGCCGCGCCCCATCAATTAGGCTATCTTTGCCAGCCCCACTGGGGCCGACAACAAAAAAGAAGCTGCCGCTTGCCACCCAACG
>JARXAG010000076.1 GCA_029866055.1 Burkholderiaceae bacterium | reverse complement strand
TTACGCCCGTGCACCGGTGCTATTTTTGTGTTGGTCTTTTCGCTGGCACAAGGTTTTTTTATCGCTGGGGTTGCAGCAGCGCTAGCGATGGGATTGGGAACAGGGCTCACGGTGGCTGCGTTGACGACAGCCTCACTCTGGGTGAATCAGGCCACGGTGAGTGTCGTGGGTGGACAACAGCGTCTGGTTGGTCGGTGGCTACTGCTGGCGGTGCAAGGGTTGGCGTCAGTTGCCTTATTGACGCTAGGTATTTTGTTGTTCGGTGCTGCGCTGAATGCTTAGTCTGTCTTTGAGTCGACCACTCATCCGTCAACTCAGCGCTAGTAGTTTTTGCTGCGACAGTAATCCGGAATCTCAGCGCTAGCAGTTTTTGCAGCGACCGTACAGAGTCAAGTCGTGATCTTCGATCGTAAAACCCTTTGGTGCAAGGGCGGCTAAGTCGGTTGGACACGAATGAATGTCATAGACTTTTTGACATTGCTTGCACTGAAAATGGTGATGATGCCCGTGACCAGAGAGTTCAAAGCGTGGGTTTTCGCCTGGCAACACGACTTGCCGAAGCAGGCCCTCGTCAACCATCGTTTTTAAGTTTCTGTAGATCGTCGCGATGCCGATGCGCGGCACAGCCTCACACGCTAGCTCGAGCACCTCAAGCGCCAGCAGGGGGCGCCCCGCACGCTTTAAAGCATCGTGGATAGCAGAGCGTTGAATCGTTGATCTTTCCATGAGCCTTTTCTGCGGAACAAGTACGAAACGCAATCCTCGCCAGTCAAGGTGGACAGGACGCCTCTGCGCGGACATGACGAAAAATAACACAAGCGACGCTAAAGTCGTGCATTGATAATGAGATTGTATTATCATTATCAAACATTACGCAAATTACAGCAATATTTTTTACAACCTAGATCACCTTGCTTTATGTCATCGGCCCCAGCACACGTCCCTCGAACGAATGAACCCGCCAGCCAAGCGCTTGGGCGGCAACTTGACGCAGCGCATGTGCACCAGACGGTCGAGCAGCACGCTCTTGATCAGATTCAAGGTCAGCCAGCGTTTCACGCCCATCGCCACACCCACGATCATTCGGTGCCGCACACGCACGGCCCACGCCCAAGTGGCTCACGGGTCGAAGTCAGCCCCGTTTTAGTCGGCGTTGGGACAAGGGTCTTGGCGGTTTTTGCCTTACTCGGGCTATTGTGGTTAGCCATTTTCTGGGCGTTTGTTGGCAATGTCTGATCAGCGTCCGACCCGACTCGCACCCGAAGTGATCGAGATTCAAAATCTTACGCTTGCTTATCAAGGGCACCCCGCGGTGCATCACGTGACGGGGCGTTTTCTGCCCGGTTCGCTTACCGCGATCGTGGGACCGAATGGTGCCGGCAAAAGCACGCTGCTCGGAGCGCTCTCTGGTCAACTTCAGGCCGCAGAGGGGTCAATTCACTTTGGACGCGCCCAAAAGTGTGAATTGGCCTACCTTCCACAGCAATCCTCAATTGATCGAGAGTTTCCGATTCGAGTTGTAGACGTTGTGTTGCTTGGGGCCTGGCGCGAGCTAAAAAGCTTCAATCGCGTGACAGCATTGATGCGCGTGCACGCCACCGAAGCATTAGCTGCGGTAGGTCTGGTTGGGTTTGAACGTCGTTTGATCGGTGAACTGTCCGTTGGCCAACTGCAGCGGGTGTTGTTTGCAAGGTTGCTGATGCAAGACGCACCAATCATTTTGCTCGACGAGCCATTCAATGCACTGGATACACGTACTGCCGATGACTTATTACAAGTTGTGCTGAATTGGCATCGACAGGCGCGCACGGTCATCGCAGTCTTGCACGACATGAACATGGTTCTTGCACATTTTCCACAAACGCTGTTGTTGGCACGCGAAGTCATTGCCTGGGGCGAGAGCGCTCAGGTACTCGCGCCTGAAAACCTCGCGCGAGCCCGACAAACGTCTGAGTATTGGGACGAGCGTGCACCCTGGTGTGCGCGGCCCAGTGACGTGGGGATGGTGCGCTGATGGTGTCTGATTGGTTTGTCTGGGTGTATGCATGGTTCTTTCAGCCTTTCGTTGAGTATGGCTTTATGCGACGCGCGCTGGTGGCTTGCCTTGCCATCGGCTTGGCTTGTGGGCCGATCGGCACCATTCTGGTATTGCGGCGTATGAGTTTGGCGGGCGATGCCATCGCGCACGCAGTGTTGCCAGGTGCTGCAGTAGGCTTTATATTTTTTGGCCTGTCGTTACCCGCGATGACCATCGGTAGTTTTGTCGCGGCGGCGCTGATGGCTTTGCTTGCTGCCGCAGTCACGCGTTGGACCGCACAAAAAGAGGATGCGAGCTTTGCCTCGTTCTATCTTATTACGTTAGCACTTGGCGTGATGCTGATTGCAACGTCTGATAGTAAGGTCGATTTGCTTCATTTTCTGTTTGGCAGTGTGCTGGCAATAGACGGCGAGTCGCTGTTGCTCATCGGTGGAGCGTCGAGCCTGACTCTGCTTGGGCTCGCAGTCATTTGGCGCCCGCTGCTTGTTGAGTGTTTCGATCCTATTTTTTTACGCTCGGTCGGTGGGCGAGGTGGCTTAGTACACCAACTCTTTATGTTGATGGTGGTGTTGACCTTGGTATCTGCCTTTCAAGCGCTAGGCACACTCATGGCCGTTGGCCTGCTGATGTTGCCAGCGACGGCTGCGCGGTTTTGGTGTGCCGGTGTTGTGGCCAGAGCGCTGTTGGCTGCTGGGTTTGGTGCGCTAAGCGGTGCAGCGGGGCTGTTGATTTCATACCACGCTAACGTACCTCCCGGGCCCGCGATTGTTTTGTTTGCCGGAGGGCTATATCTGCTATCGCTTTGTCTGGGTGTACGCGAGAGTCTGCGCCTGGTTTGGTTTCCCGCTCATCAACACAAAGAGGCTTAAGATGTTCGACATCATTTACAAGCGTCTGCAAAGTATTCAAAAACTTTGTCTGGCAAGTATGTTTTGTTTGGTCACGCCAGTGCTTGCGGCGCAACCTTTGCCTGTTGTTGCGAGTTTTTCGATCTTGGCCGATATGGTGCGCGAAGTCGGAGGCCCGCACGTTGAGGTGACTTCACTTGTTGGTCCCAACACCGACTCACACGTTTTTAATCCAACACCTGCTGATGCTAAGCGTATTGCTTCGGCGCGTTTAGTGTTTGTGAATGGTCTGGGTTTTGAAGGTTGGTTGGATCGCTTAGTTAAAGCCTCAGGCTATCGCGGCCCCATTGTGATTGCTAGCAAAGGTGTCAAGACGCCGCTTCAGTTGAAAGACGCCCATGATCACGCGGGCGCTTCAAAAGGGCATGGTCATCAGCATTCGCACGGTGCGCCCGACCCCCACGCTTGGCAAAACTTGGCGAACGCCGAGCGCTACGTTGAGACAATCCGAATCGCCTTAGCAGCAGCGTTGCCGGCGCATTCTGTGGTATTTGAACAACGCGCTGCTGACTATAACAAACGTATTCGGGCACTTAACCAGGCCACAAAGGCTCAAATTGCTGCCGTGGCGGTTGAACGACGCAGGGTGATCACCTCGCATGATGCCTTTGGCTATTTTGCGGCAGCCTATGGCGTGACCTTTTATCCTTTGCAAGGTCTAGCCACCGGTAGCGAGCCGACGGCCGCAGAGGTTGTGCGCGTCATCGATCTGATCAAAAAGAATAAGGTTTCAGCGATTTTTACTGAAAATATTTCTGATCCGCGCATACTCGAGCGAATTGCTAAGGACAGTGGGGCTACCGTCGGTGGTCGCTTGTATGCCGATGCATTGACTGAGCCTGGTACGGCAGCCGATACATATTTAAAAATGTTTGAAACTAATGTCGCGACAATCATTAAGGGAATGTCGGGCAACGCGGGCCAATAAGAACGTTATTCATTGGTCATTTAATCTGCTTGCAAATGAGAATCATTATCGTTTACAATAGCGATATGGATGACTCACCGACAACACACCAGGCCCATCTCCTCGCTTTGAACGGCGAAAAAAAAGCCTCCATACAAGGCGCTCAGGCGTCTCTCGTAGCGGGGTCGGGCGGCTTAATTCGTTTGTCCACCGCGTGGCTTTTTCAGTCTGCTAAAGAAATTGAGATTGAGCATCACGGTTATTTATATCGGCTGCGACAAACAGCACTCGGTAAGTTGATCCTTACAAAGTAAGTCTTTTACCGCCGCAACGTGCGGCACATTTTTCATCGCACAAGCCAGCCTAAGCCAGCCAGTGCCTAAGTCACTTTAGGACACCTATGCTGCGCAAAGCAAACATTGCCATCGCCTTCAGTCTCACACTTCCGGCATTCGCTCAACAATCCATCGCTCAAACTGCGTCGCTCAAGGTTGTCGCAAACAACCAGGTCGTCGGCGCCAGCCAATTGAGTGATGTCACGGTCAGCGCAACCCGCAGCGCACGAAAGGTCGATGACGTTCCTAGTAGCGTCTCGGTGATCACCGGCGCCACGATTCAAAAAGAAGGCGCCCGTAATTTAAAAGACGTCTTTCGTAATGAGCTTGACGTCACCGTTCCGGTAGGCCCGACGCGCTTTGGCGTGGGGGGTGCAGCGACCGGCCGAGGCGGTCAAGAGGGCGTAAACATTCGTGGGCTGGGTGGTAACCAAGTGCTGATGCTGGTCGACGGTATCCGTATCCCAAATGGTTTCAGCTTTGGTCCGTTTTCGACTGGGCGTGGTGATTTCTTAGATATCGACGGGCTCAAAAGTGTTGAGGTCTTGCGCGGCCCCGCTTCTACACAATATGGCAGTGACGGATTGGCTGGCGCCGTTACGTTTAAAACTCTTGACCCTAGTGATGTGCTCGCACGAGGTCAAAACGTTGGCGGCTTTGCGCGCTTGGGCTACGCCAGCATTGATCAGGCCGGTTCAGGTACCTTGGCGGTTGCAGGTAAAAATGAAAAATGGCAAGCGATGATACTGGGCAGTTATCGGCAGGGTCACGAAACCGATAATCAAGCCAACAACGACGCTAAAGATATCGATCGCACGACACCTAATCCCGTTGATTACAACAACCGTTATTTGCTTGGCAAAGCCATTCTTACGATTGATGCCGCACAGAAACTTGGGTTAACGATTGAGTCGCAACGCCGTAGCCAACACACCAAAGTGTTTTCGGCTCGAGCTGCAGCACCAGTCCTGCCTCGCAGCATCACAGATTTAACGACTCAAGATACGATTGAGCGCGATCGGCTGTCGCTTGAGCATCATTACAACAATGTCAACGCTGCCTGGATTCAAAGTGCCGAAACGCGTGTGTACTGGCAAGATGCGAAGGTGAATCAATACGCTACCGAGCAACGCAAGCGTTCGCCCGAGCGTATCCGAGACAACACCTTTCGCACACAGGTCGTTGGCTTGGCCACGCAGTTTCAAACGAATCTGACCGGATGGGTGAATCAGCGTCTCTCTTATGGGTTGGATCTGAGTCAGGCTTATATCAACGCCCTGCGCGATGGCACGTTTGCCCCATACGGAAGCAAGTTTCCCTCACGACCGTTTCCCGATACGACCTACACCTTAGGCGGGGCCTTTTTTCAAAGTGAGATCGAACTAGGTGCCGTGAGTGTGATTCCAGGCGTGCGCTTTGATCGTTATGCCATCAATCCATCGACTAAGGGCTACGAAAACCTAACGCTAGCAAGCCTCTCAGGTCAGGCAGTGACGCCGCGTATTGGGGCTGTCTGGCGTCTTGCACCTAGCTTCTCTCCCTACGCGCAACTAGCGCGTGGTTTTCGCGCCCCAACGCCCGAGCAGGTCAATAACGGGTTTGCGAATCTGGCCTCGGGCTATACCAGTGTCGGTAATCCGGGGCTCAAACCCGAGTACGCCGACAGTTTAGAAATTGGTTTTCGAGGCAAGTCTTACGGGCTTCGTTATTCGCTGGCAGGTTTTGAAAATCGCTATCAAAACTTCATCAGTCAAGAAGTCATCGGAGGAGGTGGCCGACCCTCAAATCCCACGATCTATCAATACGTCAACTTAACAAATGCCAAGATCCAAGGTGTCGTCGCCCAGCTTGAAGTGAAGGTCGGACAAAGATGGACAGTTCAAACGGGTGCTGCGTATTTGAAGGGCGATAGCCAAATGAATGGTGTCAATGCCCCAATCAATTCGGTTCAGCCATTCAAAGCAATGCTCGGTTTGCAATACGACGCGGGTGAGTGGGGCGGTCAAGCAACGGTGCTCTATAGCGCGGC
>JARXAG010000145.1 GCA_029866055.1 Burkholderiaceae bacterium | reverse complement strand
AACCAGATGAACGACATTTCGAATCTGGATGTGGATGGCTCAATTTTGGCCGCAGATGATCGCCGGCGTATGTTTAATTTAGGCAATGCGCTTTGGCATACAGATAGCAGTTTTAAAGCGACCCCAGCCAAGTATTCGATGTTGCATGCGCGCGTGATTCCGCCCGAAGGTGGTAACACTGAGTTTGCCGATATGCGTGCGGCTTGGGATCGCCTACCTGCAAAGACCAAAGCACAGATCGAGCCACTGATCTGTGACCACTCTTTAATTTACTCACGCGCACAACTCGGTTTTGACGCTTTCAATGAAGAAGAGAGGCTGAACTATGCGCCCGTCCCGCAACGTTTGGTGCGTAAACACCCTGGCTCAGGGCGCAAGTCTGTTTACTTGGCGTCGCATATTGGGGTGGTACACGGCATGCCACGCCCCGAGGGCATGATCCTGATTCGCGATCTCATCGAAGAGGCCACGAGACGAGAGTTTGTGTATAGCCATGTCTGGAGTCAGTTCGACCTAGTCATGTGGGATAACCGCTGCACCATGCATCGTGGGCGCCCTTACGATGACAAGCTCTACAAACGCGACATGCGTCGCATGACCTTGACGGACAGTGCGCCGACACTCGAGCAACCAGCCTGAGTGTCTCGCAAAACTTACTTTAAAACCTCTACAACAACGTCTTGATAAACGACACAATCGCTGCGGTTGAAATGCCGTACCGATCATGCAAGGTTGGCAACGCACCTGCCGCTAAAAATTCATCAGGTAACGCAATCTGGTGATAGTTAGGCGCCATTCTTGCACGCAACACACAGGCAGCAATCGCTTCACCTAAGCCTCCGATCCGTGTGTGATTCTCAGCCACAATCACTAAGCGTGAACCGCGACCAATTTCTTTGAGAATCGTCGCCTCATCCAAGGGTTTGATCGTGGGCACGTGCAGAACCGCAACATCAGCCGCCCCACCCGCCATCTCTTTTGCGACCTCTAGCGCCCGCATTGTCATGATGCCGCTAGAAATGATCAGAACATCTTTACCGTCGCGTATAAGTTGCGCCTGACCTAGTTTGAATTTGTAGTCATACTCATCTAACACTAGTGGCACCTGTCCGCGCAGCAGACGCATATACACAGGGCCGTCGTGCGCCACCACCGCCGGCACCATTTGTTCAATATCCAGTGCATCGCACGGATCAATGACTGTCATGCCCGGAATCGCTCGCATCATTGCTAAGTCTTCGGTCGCCTGATGGCTGGGGCCGTAGCCTGAGGTCAGGCCGGGCAGAGCACAGGCAATTTTCACATTTAAGTTTTCTTCTGCAATCACTTGGTGAATAAAGTCGTAGGCGCGCCGCGTTGCAAAGACAGCATAGGTTGTGGCAAAAGGGATCAAACCTTCTTTTGCCATTCCCCCAGCAGCGCCCATTAAAAGTTGCTCGGCCATTCCCATTTGAAAAAAACGCTCTGGGTACGCTTGCGCAAAAATATGTAAGTCAGTGTACTTCGCCAAGTCTGCTGTCATGCCCACAATCTCAGGGCGACTTTCGGCGAGCTCGACCAACGCCTTTCCAAACGGCGCTGCACGAACACGTTGCCCTTCTGCGGCGATCGAGGCAATCATGGCCGAGGTTGTCAATTTGGGTTTAGTCACTACAGTGTTGATCGGCGCACTCATTAAGCAGCTCCTTGATAGCTAGCATCCAATTCAGCGATCGCTTGAGCCCATTCATTGGCTTCAACGCGAATGAAGTGATTCTTTTCGCGCGCTTCTAAAAATGACACGCCTTTACCCATCTTCGTGTCAAGCAAAATGACACGTGGCTGTGGTGCCGTTAAAGAGCGTGCCGTATCAAACGCGGCTAAGACAGCGGGCAAATCATTACCATTGACGCGCTGCACGTGCCAGCCAAAGGCCGCCCACTTATCCGACAAGGGTTCAAAGGGTAAAACCTCACTTGAGTGCCCGTCTGCCTGCTGATTATTGATATCAACTAAGCAGATTAAATTCGCGAGTTTGTGTGACGACGCAGCGAGAGCTGCCTCCCAGGTAGAGCCTTCATCAAGCTCACCATCCGACATTGAGTTGTAAACAAAGGCGGGATTACGCTTGTGTCGCAAAGCGAGTGCCATACCAACACCGATCGGCAACCCCTGTCCAAGCGACCCACCAGAAATCTCCATTCCGGGTGTGTAGCTTGCCATGCCCGACATTGGCAGACGGCTCTCGTCACAGCCATAGGTTTCGAGTTCGTCTTCACTCAGAATGCCAGCATTGATCAGCGCAGAATAAAAAGCAATTGCATAGTGACCATGCGAGAGCAAGAAGCGATCACGCTGCTCCCATTCAGGCTCACCAATTTTGAATTTCAGCGCGTGGCCGTAGGCAACAGCCAACATATCGGCGATACCTAAGGCTTGCCCAATATAACCTTGCCCCTGCACCTCTCCCATTCGCAGCGCCAACCTGCGAATACGGTAGGCGTGTTCTTTTAACTGATTTAAATCTGTACTCATCGCTTTTGCCTCTTCACCGTAAATCAATATGCCGCCCTTGACCTCTGAGCCACACCGACTATTTAAGCGCTACCGCAAAACCGCGCTGTACCGCCGGGCGTGCCATCATCGTGTCGTACCAACGTTTCACGTTCGGAAAGTCGTTTAAATCAACTTGGTGGCGTTGATGGCGCCAAGCCCAACCCAAGATTGCAAAATCTGCGATCGAAATTTCGCCAGCAAAAAATGTATGGCTCGCTAAGCGCTGATCCATCACGCCATACAAACGTCGAGTCTCTTTCATGTAGCGCGCTAAGCCATAACGCTTATCGTCTTCATTCGACAAGCCTAGAAAGTGATGAACTTGCCCTGGCATCGGCCCAAAGCCCGCCATTTGAAACATCAACCACTCAAAGACAGCAACACGCGCCCGTGGCTCAGTCGGTAAGAACTTACCGGTTTTTTCAGCCAAATAAATCAGGATTGCGCCCGACTCAAACACGCTGACCGGTTTAGCGCCAGGGCCCTCGGTGTCTAAGATCGCTGGGATCTTGTTGTTGGGGCTAAGTCTTAAAAAATCGGGCTTGAATTGTTCGTCTTTCGTAATGTTGACCGTGTGCACGGTGTACGGCAGACCCATTTCTTCGAGGGCAACAGATATCTTTCGGCCGTTAGGGGTATCAAAGGTGTGTAATTGAATAGTCATGGCGTCATCACAACTTATATGCCTGGCGGCCGATCAATTTCCATTCGCCACCTTCAAGACGAAACACGTACATGATGTCTAGTTCAACGTGTGCGGGCTTACCGCCAGAATTCGTATCGCCTGACAAATGATTGCGCACAATCGCAGTGTCGCCCATCATCGCGATTTTTTGATTCGAAATTTCAATTTTGACAAACACAGAACGGCGCTCGACCAGAGACGAAACAAACTCAGCTTTAGTTTCGAGGCGCCCGTTCGAATGACCGTAACTTAACTGAGCACCCGTGATCGCATTGAGTTTTTGCGCATCTGCTGAAAGAATGGCAGCATTCAAGGCGTCCATCGCCTTGGCGACATCTGCCTCATTGGCCTGTTGTGCAAAAGCGGTCGAACAGGTCAATACCAAACAAGTCAAAAATTGAAAAAAACGCGTCATGACAGTCCCCTGTAAATATTATGATTATTGGTACGCTATTTATAGTTCATTGGTACGCTATTTATAGTTCATAAGTCGTGTGTCTGAACAGTAGTTTTTGCGAGCGCAACCGGCGCGCAACGTGTCTAACTGAAATTTGTAACAACTTTAGTTACAAAAAAGTTGGATGAAAGGCCCTAAATACGTAGTTTTGCGTGTTGCCCTGCGTGACTGAACTCTCTATCATTTGCGTATGGAAAAACGCCTCACAATCTTAGAAGTCTTGACAGAGCAAAATCAAAAATCAATCGATCGTCTAGATCGCTCGCTCGAGCGTCTAGATCGCTCGATTACCGATCTACGTACGGATGTTGATCGAAAATTCAATTGGATAATCGGGGTTCAAGTAGGCAGCCTACTTGCGATGATTGGCTTTATGGCCAAGTTAGCGCGTTTCTTTTGAGGACACCTATATGGAAAAACGCATCACAATCTTAGAAGTCTTAGCCGAACAAAATCAAAAATCGATCGATCGCCTTGATCGCTCGATTGCCGATCTGCGCTCAGATATGAATTGCAGGTTTACTGAGGTCGATCGAAAATTCACTGACGTTGATCGCAAATTTACGTGGCTAATAGGTATGCAATCCACCACGTTTATTGCAATCGTCGGCATCTTTGCCAAACTTCTAAATATTTTCTAACTAGGCCTTGGCACGCCAAGACCCCGTGGTCAGTTCGCTACGCAGAAAAATTCAATTTCAAACCGGGCCGATCCCATTTCATTGAAACCAGTTTGCCAGTTGACGATACCGTAATGTAGGCAGTCATCAAATCTGCCCCACCAAAACAGATGTTGGTCACATAGCCATCGGGTATCGGCACTGCGCGCACAAACTTACCGGCCGGTGTCACCACAGTAATCGTGCCGGTGACTAAGGTGCCCACGCAGATATTGCCTTCTCCATCAATCCCCATGCTATCCAGACGATCGTAGTGCGTAAACTCGTACACTAAGCGCCCACCGTGAGGCGATGGTGCTGGCTGTTTGGCAACCTTACCAGGGGCGACAATATCAAACGCCCAAATCCGCGCTGTTTCTGTTTCGGCGATATAAATCACCTTGCCATCGGGCGACATCCCAATCCCGTTGGGCGCACTAATGGGGTACACCATCTCAGTGATCGACTTGCCATCAATGGATGCATAGTAAATACCGCCATGAGCACGCGTACGATCGTATTTTTTGCCAAAGTCGGTAAAGTAAAAGCCACCTAGCGTGTCAAACACGAGATCGTTAGGTGCAGAAAGTTTGTGTTCACCACAGTGGGTGTATAACTTTTTCACAACGCCTGTTGCCAGGTCGAGCCGATCAATCGAGCCGCCCTGATAATCGGCCGAGGGACCAGTTGAGGCAAAATGATTAGGTGGGTAAGAATTACCTCCGTTATTGCAAATGTAAATTGCCCCATCAGACCCACGCGCCAAACCATTGGGGCCGCCGGGGCACGCAATCATGTCTACGCGACCATCAGGGTAAATGCGTTGAATACGTTGATTGCGAATTTCAGTAACTAAAACAGAG
>JARXAG010000040.1 GCA_029866055.1 Burkholderiaceae bacterium | reverse complement strand
TGCCGTCGCGTGCGCCTTCCATGATGGCCGCTGAAATCATGGCAATCGCTTCTGGCACGTTAAGCTTTAAGCCACGAGCGCGCCGACGCTCAGCCAGCAAGCTTGCCGTAAAAATTAACAATTTGTCTTTTTCGCGTGGTGTCAGATCCATAGTTACCCCTTAACAACTTTTATTATCGTAATCATCAAGTCGCCCACAAGCGTGGTGCAACAGCTGGCAAACCAAGCACGAGCGGGCGCAACTGCGCCCACGCGTCTTGCAACAAAAACTTAATTTCACGCGGTTCGGCTAACAGCCGAACCACTAATAAGCGAGGATGAAGAATTGTCCAGGCCAATTGTGTTGAATGCTCACGCAAGGCCTGTACTGTTACTTCAGTAAACGTTTTAGACGCCGGCAGAATCGCCCACAGCGTTGCGCAGCTGTAGTGCCCACGCAGGCCGATTGGTGAGGCAAATAATGCGTCATCGCCTACCAAAGCTAAGCGGTCGTGCCAAATCAGTTGTTCATCAATTTGAATTTTTAGCGATTGACGAAAGTGACCTTCAGCGAAAGATTCACCTGAGGCATGGCGACCAAAGATGAGGTGATCCCAACCTAACATTGCCCCGTGCTCACCTACCCTGATATCAAGATCAGAACGCACACGTGCCCGATTAAAGACAATGGTCTCTTGAGGCAGCCACTCGAAGGCACCCTGCAAGTCAATATCGATTAACTGCGAAGCCTCAAGCGAAGCGTTTGCGCCATACCACTTTGCGGCAGAGGGAGTCGTCACCAAGCCATGGGTACCTTGTTGGCTGTTGACCAAGACTTCAAGTCGATCGCCACCCGCGATACCGCCGGGTGGGTGCACAATAATCGCGTGACAAGGCGAAGATCCTTCTGGGTACAAGACTTTTTGAATACGTAAGGGCCCGAGGTGCTGATGATTGAGCCGTGTCTTAAGAGTGGTTTGGTGCGGGTCTAGATTGAAGTCAAGCGCGAGGCGTGCCGTCCAAGACGCAAGCGTCGACTCAACCGCAGAAGGGCCTGAGGAGTCTGAGTCATTAGACCAATGTCGCTGATCACCAGGATGCATCAATCACACAAAGTGGAAGGTTGAGCCGCGAAACTTAATCACGACTATCAATGCCTAACTGCGGGAAGTATTGAAATAGAAGATCAGCACCAGACACACAGCCATAGCGCGTGTGCGTCATTAAAACATCATGATGACAAATCTTTGAGCGAGATGCAAAGAGAATTATCAGACAAAACTAAACGTAATCGCAAGAGTTTAAAAATGCACCACTTTGGTACATGCCCATGCAACAAAAAGGTGCACAAGTGCGACTCAAATACAGGCACCCTATGACGCGAATCAAAAGATCTAAGAATGGTGTGTGTAGGGTCTCGATCAATCGTTCAAAAAAAACGACGGCCTCAGCCGTCGTTTTTTATCTAGCGAACGAATGACATTACATCTTGCCGCTCAACACGCTCAGCAAGCGCTGTGCCGTTGGGCTGGTGTCACGCACGCCTTGAGCATCAAGCACCGTAATTTGTGTCTGATTACCTTGCTGAACCAGACGAATACGCAGCGTTGGCGCTTTGCCCGGATCTTTGCCACCAAACAGTCGACTAAACAAGCTCGGCTCTTCACGCTTTTCGCCGGTATCGGTGTCGACGTATCTCACGAAGAACTCGCCAGCCGAGCGATCACGATCGTCAACGGTGAACCCACCCGAATCCAGCGCTACACCAACACGACGCCAAGCGCGGTCAAAGGGTTCTGCAAGGACCAACATGGCCTTGTCACCAGACGGCGCGCTAACTTTGGGATCTTGTGCGCCAGGAGTTGTTTGCGCCATTTTTTTACGTGCGCCATCAACGTCTTCACCCAAGTACACCATCAGCCTAGCCAACATCGCTGCGTTTAAGCCCGGATCTTCTTTGGCATTGGTCCAGCGTACGTCGACGTCAGAGGCATTAATTCGCGCGACTTCTTCCATATGGCGATGCGAAATATAGACCTCTGTGCGCGAGCCTACGCGTTCGATACGCGTGCGAAACTTATCACGTGTACCGCTGTCGTACAGGCTGTCAAGCAAAGAACCCAAAGCTTGCCGCAACCAGCTCTCTGGGATTTTTGCGCGATTTTCGGCCCAGTTCGTCACAATCAAACCTGCCTTGGGGTCAGTGACATCAAGCGAAAACCCAGCGTCGGTCCAAAAGTCGGCTGTCATCGAAAACACTTTTTCGGGCGACATATCAGTCGACAGCCAACGCAGCTCACCATCGCGCATCACACGCATGTCACTGCGGGTTGGAAGCACACCCGACTGAGCTGAATTGGGCACGCCCCGACCGCCAGCTTGTGCCTGCTGATATTGCGAGAAGGTTGTGGTGCCTGTTGCAGGTGAGCGGTAACGCGGATCGTTTGCAGCCTGTGTCAGGTCAGGAGGGATGCTGAGTGGGTCGGTGCGAACCACGCTCTTGTAATCAATCGCGTCATCGCCGCTCATGACAGACCGCAAACTGTTGCAACCACTTAATAACAACAACGTAGCAATGAGGGCGGACACTACACCGCACTTTTTGTTAAACAAACTTTTCATTTAAAGCAACCCCGCCTCTGACATTGCAGCCCGCAAGGGAGCCTGAAATTGAGCGCTAAGTTGAAACAGAGGCAGGCGAATCCCAGAAGGAATACGCCCCATCTGAGCCAACGCCCACTTGACTGGAACAGGGTTACCTTCAACGAACAATAACTTGTTCAAAGGACCCAATAGATTATTTAAGCGCTTGACGGTCGACACATCGCCCTTCAATGCGGCACTACACATCTCGTGCATGGCACGTGGTGCGATATTGGCGGTGACAGAGATATTGCCGCGACCACCTAGCAAAATTAACGCAGCAGCAGTCGCATCGTCGCCACTTAGCACCAAGAAGTCAGAGGGCAAATCACGAATCAGTAACGCGCCACGACCAATATCACCCGTCGCATCTTTAATCCCGATCACGCCCGGCACCTGCGCTAAACGCAGCACGGTGTCGTGCGCCAGATCAGCTACCGTGCGGCCCGGCACGTTGTACAAAATCGTAGGCAGATCAACCGCCTCTTGCACGGCTTTGAAATGTTGGTACATGCCCTCTTGGGAGGGCTTGTTGTAGTAGGGCACCACCGATAGCCCGGCATGCGCACCGACTTTTTTGGCGTGCTCGGCCAGATGAATTGCCTCGCTGGTTGAATTTGCGCCCACGCCTGCAATGACGGGAATCCGCCCTGCAGAGTGCTCAACCGCTACGCGAATCAACTCAGCGTGCTCATCGACATTGACGGTGGGCGACTCGCCAGAGGTGCCGACTATCACAAGCGCATCGGTGCCCTCTTGCGCATGCCAGTCAATCAGTGCTTTGAAGCTTTTATAGTCGATGCTGCCATCAGGGTGCATCGGCGTAACCAAGGCAACCATGCTGCCCATGAATTGGGGTACTTTAGAAGTCGAGATCGTGGCCATGAATGGATCCAGAAGGCGAGTCAAGGCGCAAAAGCACCTATACGAAGTTAGAGCAACAGTTTACCGGATTGCGAGGCGATCTATAAAAAAAGACGCATAACCTGCTCGCCTAACGAGACCAAGGGATTCAGGACTGCGCTCAGCACCCCAGTCGCCAGCAACCCAATCACAATCAACATGCCGTAGGGCTCAATACGGCCATATTGCCAAGCCAGGCGATTTGGGAGCAGACTAAACAACACCCGCCCCCCGTCTAAGGGCAAAATAGGCAATAAATTCAAGGCCATAAGCACTAAGTTGATATGGATACCCACCCGCGCCATTTCAAACCAAAAGCCACTTCGCTCGCCCGACTCGAATAACAAACGCAGGCTGATCGTCCATAAAATCGCCATGAATAGATTGGCAGCGGGCCCGGCCAAAGCCACCCACAGCATGTCTTGTTTGGGGCGCCGCAGTCGACCAAAATCGACCGGCACAGGTTTGGCCCAGCCAAACAAAAAACCGCCGCCAAAGAGACTGGACATGGCCAAAATGCCAACCGGAACCGCAATTGTGCCAATCGGATCAATATGGCGAATGGGGTTTAGGCTGACACGTCCGGCCAGAGAGGCAGTAGGATCACCAAAAAGTTTGGCGACATAGCCGTGCGCGGCCTCGTGCAAGGTGATTGCCAAGAGCACGGGGAAAGCATAAAGCGTCAGGGTGTCAAGCAGATCTTTCATGCATCGATTGTAGAGGTTTATAACCACTCAAGAGCGTATCTCGTCTCCGACATCGTTTAATTATCAGCAAGCGCCCATTCAAGCGAAGCAAAACGACGCTTATTCTGCGACGCGCAACTGCTCCCGCTTAAATTTTAACCAAGTCCCAATACACTTGGGTCGCCACGGCCCCGCCGTACCACCTCGGGGGGTGAAGTCGTGAGGTCAATGACCGTAGTCGCATCCAGTGCACAGGCGCCCGCGTCGATCACGGCCGCCAATACATGTTGATAGCGCTCGCGAATCTCGGTGGGGTCATTCAGTGCGATCTCTTCGCCTTCAGGGATCAAGGTGGTCGACAAGAGCGGAGATTGCGCGTGTTCGAGCAACGCAAGCGTAACCGGATGTGCAGGCACTCGAATCCCGATCGTTTTACGTGACCGATGCGATACGCGGCGAGGCACCTCACGTGACGCCTCAAGGATAAAAGTCCAGGGCCCTGGAGTAGCCAGTTTAAGCAGACGATACTGAGCATTATCGACGCGTGCAAATTGACTAATTTCAGCCAGATCGCGACAGAGAATGGTCAGATGATGGCGATCATCAAGCCCACGCAACTTACGCAAGGCGTCCGCCGCCCCCTTATCGTCTAGGCGAGCAACCACAGCATAGCTTGAGTCAGTGGGCACAGCTACCAAACTGCCCTCTTGCAGCAGCTGCGCCGCCTGCTTGAGTAAGCGAGGCTGAGGGTTATCAGGATGCACCACAAACAGTTGCGACATAGCTCTTTAACTGATTCGGTTAAACTCTTGGCGCGTGTTGCCGTAGCTCAGTTGGATAGAGCAACGCCCTTCTAAGGCGTGGGTCACTGGTTCGACTCCAGTCGGCAGCACCAAAAAAATACGCCTTACTGCACAACCTTGGCGTTTTCGCGCAGTTTTTTCACGTAGTCAAAGCGCTGCTTTTGCACCAGCATTTGCCGGATATCATTTTTGGCCTCGTCAAAGGTAGGCGCTTTAAACGGGCGGGTTTCTTCAAGTTTGAGGATATTCCAGCCTGCCGGAGTTTGAATCGGCGCAGCCGCTAAGGCACCTTTTGCTAAGTTCACCATCACGTTTGAGATGGCTGGCAAAATCTGAGCCGGCACCACCCAACCAACATTACCACCATCTTTTTTGCTAGGATCGAGAGACGTCTCGGTCGCAAGTTTTGCAAACGCTTCGCCCTTGCGCAACCGCGCTAATACCGCCTTCGCCTGCTCTTCAGTTGAGGTGACGATTAGGCTCAGCCGATATTGCTGCTGATCTTTCATCAAGGCCATCTGCCGCTCGTACTCAGTCTTGAGCGTGGCCTCAGGGATGGGGTTACGTGCCATGTAATCATTCAGTAAAAGCTCAACCAAAAAGGTCTGACGCACTTGCGCCCACTGGGCTTGCGCCTCGTTGGTTTTATCAAGGCCTAGCCTGGCCGACTCTTGCGCAAGAATTTCGCGATTGATAAGCTCGTCTTGAATCACCTGACGTAACTCGGGCGAATCTCTTTGACCTTGAGCAATGTTGACTTTTACATTTGTATCAATCAAAGACTGTGGCACAGCCACACCGTTGACGGTCGCAAACGCACCTGGCGGTTTGGTCTGCGCCAGGCTGCCTGCGCAAACCGCGCTCAGCGAAAGGGCAATAAACAGCGCACGAGACGCGACCGAAAACTTTAAAGAGAGAGTCTGCATGATGTTTGCTTAATGTTATTGAAAGGGTAAAGACTGACTAAACTTAACGCTTAAAGCCCGACACTCAAACGTACCGCACCGAATATTGCCTCGTCACTCAAGACCCAACCCTATCGGCCAAACTCATTATAGGTGGCGTCGACGTTTTCACGTTTGGGTTCAATGAAAACCCTGTTCAGCGAGCCCTAAGCGCGGCCGGACAAACTGCTACAAATAAGGTGATGCTAACCACGCCACCTTATTACGCAGCCGTAACCAAAACGGCTGGCGTCGCAACGTACGAATCGTGATTCGCTCTGCCTGTGCGATGACGGTGTCGATTTGGGTCTCAAGCTCTGCAGCAAAACTGCGGTCGTACACCTCAAGGTCAAGCTCAAAATTCAAGCGTAGGCTGCGCGGGTCAATATTCGACGAACCAACGTAAGACCATCCTCCATCTACCGTACACAATTTAGAGTGATCAAAATTACCCTGCGCTTGCCAGATTCGACATCCAGTCAAAATCAACTGATCCAGCTGCGCCATCATGGCCGCATTGACCAGCTTCAAATTGTTAGCGCCTGGCACAACAATATCCACCACAATCCCTCTACGCGCGGCTGTCGACAGCGCCGCAATCAACACAAGGTCGGGCAAAAAATAAGGTGACTGAATACGCACATGATGCTGCGCGACCGACAATGCGCCCAACAACATGTTGTGCGTACTACCCAAGGTGCTATCTGGGCCCGAGGCGACACAACGCATCGGTATCCCTCGCTCGGTGAGTTGACTTAAAGCGGGGGCAAACCACTCGGGGCCGGTGAGTTTTTCTTGTGTGGTGAACTGCCAGTCATGCGCAAAGCTGATAATCAACTGATGCACAATTGGGCCATTCAGTTCAAAATGCGTATCTTGTGTGACGTCTGTTTTGGCTACCGCGGTCAAAAATCCCGCCCGAATATTCATGCCACCGGTAAAACCATGCACGCCATCGATCACCAGCAATTTACGATGGCTGCGCAGGTTGGCATACGCCAGACGCAAACCAAACAAGGGGCGCATAAAAAGCGCAGCTTTTACGCCGCCTTTGAGCAACATATTAATAATTGGCGGGCGCGAATACTTCGATCCAACCGCATCAATTAATACTCTGACCTGTACACCGCGCGCCTGCGCGTCGATCAGCGCTTGAGCAAACTCGGCACCCAGTACGTCGTGATCAAAGATATAACTCTGCAAGGCAATTGACTGAGTGGCACGACGAATCGCTGCCAGCATTGCGGGATACGTTTGGTCTCCGCCACGCAGCGTCTGAATCTCATTGAAGTTCAACACCTTGAAATGACTGACGTGATCACCCAATACTTTAAGTGTCGAAAATTGCGCACCTGCCGCAGCGCTGACATCTTGAACCACTACCCGTTCAATCACGTCCTCAGCGTAAATCGTACCGGTCCGCGGCCGCGTGATTCGCTGCTTGCGCACGCGATTGATGCCGGCAACCAAGTACAGCATCGCTCCGAAAATAGGCGAAAACAATGCCACGCCGACCCAGGCGACTGCAGCACGCACATCTTGCTTGGTCATGGCTGCGTGCACCGCAGCGGCTGTGCCCGCTATCCCCGACACCACAAACAAGACGTGCGGCCAGTATTCTGAGAGAAGGGGGTGCAATTCGGTCATTGAATAGGCTTACAGTAAAAACATGAGGCCCCACAGAGGGGGCAAACTGAGAACAAACATGCTAGAATCTTCGCTCTGTGGTGGACGTAGCTCAGTTGGTAGAGTCCCAGATTGTGATTCTGGTTGTCGCGGGTTCGAGCCCCGTCGTTCACCCCACCCCCCTTCTTTTTCAACGGCCGGTCTTTTTACGCCAGGCCTGAAAGTCAACAGTGGTTTGCGGGTCGGTATTGGGATACAAGCCCATGATCGAACGTCCACCCCTAACCTCTTCTGTTGCAAAGTCTTCAAAAATCGTCATTTCAAACGCCTCGGCTGCCAACTCATCGGCCAAGTGTGCCGGCAACACAATCACGCCATCGGCATCACCAACTATCACGTCACCCGGAAACACCGGCGCGTCGCCACAAGCGATTGGCACATTGACATCAATCGCGTGATGTAACGTTAGATTGGTTGGCGCTGAGGGGCGTTGATGATAAGCGGGGATTCCAAGCTCTGCAATTTCAGCCGAGTCGCGAAAGCCACCGTCGGTGACAACACCAGCTACGCCTCGAGCCATCAAACGCCCAACCAAGATACCCCCGGCTGAAGCGGCGCGCGCGTCTTTGCGACTATCGATCACAAACACGGCACCTGCTGGGCATTCGTTGATGCCTTTGCGCTGCGGATGACTACGGTCTTTAAAGACCTCCATGGTGTTGAGATCTTCGCGCGCAGGAATATAGCGCAGCGTATAGGCCTCGCCCACCATGTTTTTGTTTGCTTTTGATAAACGCTGCACGCCCTGAATAAACTGATTGCGCAAGCCACGCTTAAACAGGCAGGTTGCTAACGTGGCCGTGCTGATACCCAGCAGTTTTTCGCGGGTGTCTGGCTTAAGAGTGCTCATCGTGAATCTCGCTTAATAAATATCAGGTTCAGACACTGGTGCACCAAAATCAGTGCGCAAGAAATCAAAATCACAGCCCTCGTTAGCCTGTTGAATATGCTTAGAGAACATCCAACCGTAACCACGCTCGTAGCGTGGTGCAGGCGCTTTCCAGGCCGCCTTACGCGCCGCCATCTCTTCGTCAGAGATCTCGAGATTAATCGTGCGGGCCGGTACATCAACCGAAATCATGTCGCCGTTTTTGACTAACGCTAACGGGCCACCCACATACGACTCGGGCGAAATGTGCAAGACGCAGGCGCCATAACTTGTGCCACTCATGCGCGCGTCTGACATGCGCAACATATCTCGTACACCTTGTTTAAGCAATTTTTTAGGCATGGGCAACATACCCCACTCGGGCATCCCAGGGCCGCCTTGTGGGCCAGCATTACGCAAAATCAACACATGGTCGGCAGTCACATCAAGATCATCGCTATCGATCACGGCTTTCATAGAAGGATAGTCGTCAAACACCAAAGCGGGGCCTGTATGGCGATGTAAATGCGCGGGACAAGCGCTCGGCTTAATCACGCAGCCATCGGGGGCCAGGTTGCCTTTCAGTACCGCGAGCGCGCCTTCGGCATAAATAGGATTATCAACCGGACGAATCACGTCGTCGTTGTACACGCCTGCACCCGCAATGTTTTCACCCAGCGTCTTACCGGTAACGGTCATTGCATCCAGATGCAGATGTTGGGGGATACGCGTCATTAGGCCCGGCAAACCACCCGCATAGTAGAAGTCTTCCATCAAGTACTGTTCGCCACTTGGGCGCACGTTGGCGATCACTGGCACGATTCGGCTAAAGCGATCGAAATCATCAAGGCTAATGTCATGGCCAGCGCGTTTAGCTTGAGCAATCACGTGAATGATCGCATTGGTCGAGCAACCCATTGCCATCGCAATCACAATCGCGTTTTCAAAGGCGGCATGAGTTTGAATTTTGTTAGGCGTCAGATCTTCCCAGATCATGTCGACAATGCGACGACCCGACTCGGCGCTCATGCGCATATGGTTTGAATCGGGCGCCGGAATGGAAGAAAAACCCGGCAGGGTCATGCCAAGCGCTTCAGCGATGGCTGTCATGGTGCTCGCCGTACCCATGGTCATACAAGTGCCATGGCTGCGAGCAATACCGCCTTCGATCTCAAGCCACTGGGTTTGATTAATCAGCCCCGCACGGCGATCGTCCCAAAACTTCCAGGCATCAGAGCCAGAGCCAAGCGTTTTACCTTGCCAGTTGCCACGTAACATCGGGCCAGCAGGTACGTAGATCATGGGCAAGCCGGCACTCGTTGCGCCCATCAGTAACGCAGGTGTTGTCTTGTCGCACCCGCCCATCAGCACCGCACCGTCGATCGGGTGACAGCGCAAGAGCTCTTCAACGTCCATTGCCAGCAAGTTGCGATACAGCATGGTGGTGGGCTTGACATACTGCTCGGCCAACGACTGCGCGGGCAATTCAATCGGAAATCCGCCCGCTTGCAATACACCGCGCTTCACGTCTTCAACGCGTTGCTTGAAATGGCTGTGGCAAGGGTTGATATCAGACCAAGTATTGATAATGCCGACCACTGGCTTACCGGCCCAGTCTTCGGGGCCATAACCCATTTGCATGGCACGCGAACGATGCCCAAACGAGCGCAAATCATCGGGGGCAAACCAGCGTGCACTGCGTAACGACTCGGGGGTTTTAATTTTTGGTTTTTTTTCTTCGGTTGTCATGCACTAGTCTCCGGGAGAGAGGAATATCAGTGAGTTATTCTGCTCTGGTTATTCGATTTTAGTTACTCAGCTTTGATTATTCAGCTTCGATTCTTAAGCTTCGATTCTTAAGCTTTGGTTATTGTGTTTGATTACAGAGCTTAGCCTTAAATGCGGTATCGGTTTCAAGTTTCCAGAGTCGACCGCCATCTGGCTGCTCAAAGAAGTGTGGGATCTGCAACAAAAAAGGTAGATGCTGCACAATCCACTGATCACCACGCACCCAAAAAACGCGTTGTTCGCTTGCACACAGGCGCACCACAAACTCTTTGAAATTGATGAGTGTCTGCTTACCCACCTCTGGGTTAAACCGCGCGGCATCTGACAATTCGTTGCGCCAGTTATCGCGCTTCGGAAGATTTTCCCAGTTTTCGACCACCCAAGCAGGCTCAGTGGCACCTGCATAAAAAGCTAAATCAAAGGGATAACTACGCACATATACAAATACGTCGGTCGGCTTTTTTTGAGCAGCGATCTGTGTGCCCATGACGTAGGCGGTATCCGTTTGGATAAAGCGAAACACCCCCATCCCTACAACGCAGGCCACGCTTGAAATCACAAAATAGGTGGCGATCGCTCGAGGGATATGCGAAGCCCAGCGACCCTGCAGGGCCAAAAGCAAAGCTTCGGCGATGAGCACAGCCAGTGGTGGCAATACCGGCAAAATATAGCCAATCAGCTTTGAGGCAGGGATCGAAAAAAAGATAAAAATCAGCAAGAGCCAGATCAGCATCAATAAACCAAACGTCTGCAAGCTGGTTTGCCAAAACCGCCGATTAAACGCGACTAGCAAACCAAGCGACCACGGCATGGTCATCCCAAACAACACAGGAAAATAAAACCAAATTGGCTGTGGGTTGTTAAAACCTTTGCTAACGAAGCGCTCAAACTGCTGATGAATAAAAAAGTAATCGAAAAACTCGGGAAACTTAACCTGCATCGCCCAAAACCACGGCAAGGTGACAGCTATAAATGCCACGATCGCTGGCGGCCAAAGCAACACCCCAAGCTTGCGCCAGCGCTTTGTCAACAACAGCCAAAAGAATAAAACGCCGCCAGGCAAGGCCAAACCGATCAAGCCTTTTGCCAAAATCGCCAAGCCAGCAAATACCGCTGCCGCCACTGAGAACCAACGGTAGCCCCCCCCTTGCTCACTGTTTAACACCGCGTGCGCACCGGCAAGAATCGTGAGTGAAATCAACCCCGCCACCAACATATCCAAATTGGCGTATTGCGCACCGCCATAGAATAAAGGCAGTGTGCAAAGGATGATCAAGGTCAAGGTCGCCTGTTTGAGACCACGGTGCTTACGAATAAAAAAATACAAAGCAATCGCGCTTGACCAAGCCGCCAGCCACGAGGGGATGCGCACCGACCACTCATGTGCGCCAAATATCTGCACCGATAGGTCAGTCAACCAGTAAAAGAGCGGCGGCTTGTGAAAATAAGGCAGGCCATTCATCAAGGGCACTAAAAAGCTGTCGGCGCGCGCCATATCCCAGGCCACACCCACATAGCGCCCTTCGTCAGGCAAGTGCAAGTGCCGCACCCACGACAAACATCCCAGCCAAAAGCCGGTGCCTAAGACAAGCCAGCGGGTGGCTTGAGGCTGCAAGGCTGCGATCCACAGCCGGTTCAATAAATTTTTCATGAAAAACGGAAATTAAAGGACTGCCCCGATTGTAGGGCAGTCGCGCTCCGTTGGTATGCTGATTACCCCTACCGCGCAATCAGTCTTTCTTGACTGCTCAAAGCGGGGTGAGGCGCCCTGGTTGCAGCCTGCACTCGAGATACGCTAGGTCAGCTGAAAGCAAAGAGCAACAGAGCGTTATGGTGATTGACTGCGCAAACAGGCCGGCGGGTGATGTCGTAGACACCCAGCGAACTGAAAGTTCAGGTGGTGCGAGCGCGCAGGGCGGATTGCAACACGGGCTTCAGATAGGTCAGAAATTTCTCAGGATCTTCGCTCATTGGAAAATGTCCCATCCCCTGCATGATTTGCCAGGTGACGCCCTCAATCGTCTTGCCTAAATAGGCGGTATCTTCTGGCGTACATGAATAATCGTATTCGCCGGTCAACAGCCATAGCGGGCATTTGGTTGTATCAATTTGTTTAACGCGATCCCTAATATCGCCATCGGCGTTATAGAAAAATAAATCGCCCTTAAATACGCCGGGGCCACCCTGCATGTAATGCCAAAGAGTTTCCCACTTATGTTGCGCGGGGCTTAACGGACCAATTAAACCTGAGACAATTCCGGCAGCCACCTCGCCGCCATGTACATCCGAGCGGTGCAACCACTCAAGGTCGTAGTACGGCTCGACGTGTGCGCCCGATTGCAAGCCAATCGCAGCACCGAAACGCTCAGGGTGTTCAAGTGCAAGGTGCAGCACAATGCGCCCACCAATCGAGCAGCCCATCACAATTGGCTGATCAAGTTGCAGCGCATCGGCAACCGCCAAGATCGCCTGCGTGTAATCGTGCGACGATAAACGATAGGTACCGTTTTGCCAGCCCTCAGGGGGTGACGACTTGCCGTGCCAAGGCAGGTCAAACGCAATCACTCTAAATTGTTTGAGTAGCTCGGCATCGTTCATCAGCGCGCGATACTGACGCGTATCAGCGCCTGCCGTATGCAAACACAACAAGGGTACACCGGCGCCCGCTTCTTCAACATAGACTCGGTGCGGTTGACCATTTAAGCTCAGGTGCATATAACGACCGACAATGGGTTCTACAAACACTTGTGCGCTCATATGGTCATGGCTCATGCTGTCGTGACTCTTGCTGTTTTGACTGATGCTGTTTTGACTCACGATGTGACCTCTTCACCGCGCACGCTGGCCAAGATGTCTTTGAAATACAGAAGATGCGACATTAAGGGATACAAATCGCCCTCCATCTTGAGGTGCTTGAGTTTAAGCATCGCCATCACGTCGTGAAAGCCAGGTTTGGGAATAGGTTGTAAGAACTCGGCCCAGGCGGCTTCGCTTGCACGCAGCGCAAAGACCCAGTCGGCAATGGGGAAAGGACCTTTTTTCACTGCCGCAATACGCCCGGCCAAGATCTGGATCACGTACTCAGCGTGATCCACTTGCAACAAAAATGAGGTCGAGACGTGCCTGCCTCGCCAAACCAATCTTTCATCCGCGTTGACTTTGCTTGCCAACGCTTCACACCACAACGCATCCATCATGACTGGGCTCTTTGGTTGATCGTTTAGTTGATCGTATTATTTTTTGACCAGTGGGCACTGACTTTCAGACAGCGGACTAAAGGAATCCTCGCCCGACACAGTTTTTACGATTTTGTAGTAATCCCAAGGGGCTTTTGATTCAGCGGGAGACTTGACCGAAACAAGATAAGTATCGTGAATCAATTTGCCATCTGTCCGTAAGTTGGCATTGCGTGCAAACGCATCGCGAATCGGCATCTCGCGTAAGGTTTTCATCACATCCACCACATTGTCACTGCCCGATTTCTCGACGGCGCGAAGATAGTTCAACACAGCTGAGTATTGCCCTGCTTGTAGGGCAGTTGGCATTTTGCCCATTTCTTTAAAAAACCGTTGCGAAAATTTTCGCGTCTCGTCATCCATATCCCAGTAAAAAGTCTCGGCAAAATTCATACCTTGAGCCGCTTGCAGACCAACACCATGCACGTCAGCAATGCTCATTAACAGTGCGACTAGTTTTTGTTTTTTTCCTAAACCGAACTCGTTGGCCTGTTTAATTTGATTCAGCAAATCACCACCAGCACTTGCAAAGGCAACTGCTTCAGCACCGCTGCCTTGCGCCGAGAGTAAATATGACGAAAAATCATTACCAGGGAATGGATACCGCGACGACCCGACCACCGCACCACCACCCGCTTTGATAAATCGAGACCCATCGCTTTCAAGCGAATGCCCAAAGGCGTAATCAGCTGTGATGAAATACCATTTTTTTGCACCCTGCTCAACTAAGGGTAAGGTACCGACTTTTGCAAGCGCGTAGGTGTCATACACCCACATCACGTTAGTCGGCTTGCAATCGACGCCCGTAATTCGCGAAGAGCCCGCTCCGGTCGTCATCGTCATGCGATTTTTTTCGGCCGCGATGTTCATCACAGCCAGCGCGACCGCGCTGTTACCAAGCTCGGTGACGACGTCTACGCCATCACGATCCATCCATTCGCGCGCACGCGCGGCCGCAACATCGGCTTTATTCAAGTGGTCAGCGACCACCAACTCAATCGGCTTGCCCGCGACCTTGCCACCAAAATCTTCAATCGCAAGTTTTGAGGCGAGCACCGAACCCGGGCCCACATTCGCCATATACAAGCCAGACAGGTCGGTCAACACTCCAATCTTGACGACACCACCAGAGATTTTGTCTTGCGCCTGCACGGGCATGACACAGAGCGTTGCAGCGACGGCGACTGACAGTAATGAGTGCTTAAACATGATGGTCTCCTGAGTAACGTTTTATTATGAATTTTTTTGTATCGTACAGCATTCGACGCCACACTCAACTTCAACCTCGAGTGCGAGCGTAACCCGTACGCTTTCTAAGTGAGATTAATCTAAGGACGGTACGTGACCGTTCGTACCCCCGCCTGACGTAAAGGCGCGGCGAGCGTCGCAAACTCAACCAACGCGGCGCGCGTTTCAGCCGGGTCGATAATGTCTTCGATCACAAAGGCCTCGGCGCTACGCATCGGAGATGTCAACGCTCGCACGCGGGCCTCGATCTCGGCATGCTTAGCTTTGGGGTCTGCCGCAGCTTCGATCTCGGCACGATAAGCGACTTCAAGGCCGCCCTCGATGGGTAATGAGCCCCATTGCGCCGAAGGCCAGGCATAGCGAAAATTAAAACGCCCGGGGGCTTGATGACCAGCAGCAGCCACACCAAAGGCGCGACGCATAATCACCGAGCACCACGGCACGGTCGATTGAGATACCGCCGTCAGCGCACGCACGCCCGCGCGCATCACGCCATCTTGCTCAGCCTCAAGGCCAATCTGAAATCCGGCCACATCCACCATATTGATCAAGGGCAAATGAAAGGTCTCAGCCAAATCAATCATGCGAACAAACTTGTCTGAAGTTTGACGATCCCAGGCACCACCGTAGTGATAAGGGTTGCTTGCCGCGAACACCACGGGCCAGCCATCCACGCGCGCCAAACCGCCGACGATTGCGCGCCCCCACTGCTTGCCCATTTCTAAGAACGAACCTGGATCAACCAAGGCTTCAATGATCGGTCGAATTTTATAAACCTTGCGGGGATCTTTCGGGATCGCATTGCGCAACCATGTTTGATCAAGCGTTTCGGTGGGAACTGGGCCACGCGGCGGTAGCTCATGCACTGAAGCAGGCAAATAGGACAAGAACCGGCGAGCCGCGATGAAGGCGTCAGCTTCAGAGGCCACCTCATCATCGACCACGCCATTGCGAGCATGAATCTGGCTACCGCCCAATTCGTTCTTTGTGTAATTCTGACCAATGCGTGCAACCACCGGTGGGCCTGCAACAAACAACTGCGAGGTGTCTTTCACCATCACAGAATAGTGACTGGCCGACACACGGGCCGAGCCTTGTCCGGCCACAGAGCCTAAAGCCAACGACACGCAAGGCACTTGAGCCAAACTACGGGTGATGGATGCCCAAATTTTCATTTTGGGCAATAAAGCATGCCCCATTTTTTCGATGTTTTTAACCGAACCACCGCCGCCCGTACCATCGATTAAGCGCACGAGCGGTAAGCGTAAATCGCAGGCCATTTGTTCGGCAAAAATCATTTTGTCGCCAACCGCACCGTCATTAGCGCCACCGCGCACCGTGAAGTCATCCCCCACCAACACGATCGGCCGTTGGTTGATTTGCGCCCGACCGATGATGACGTTCGAGGGCATCACGGTGACTAACTTGCCCTCGGCGTCGTAGGTTGCGGTACCGGCCAGCCCACCCACCTCACGAAAGGTCTGCGCATCGACCAGTTGATCAATGCGTTCGCGCACCGTTAACTTGCCGTTATCGTGCTGGCGCTTAACCTTATCTTCCCCACCCATCGTGAGTGAAAGTTTTTTTCTAAGCGCTAATTCTTCTAGTTCTGGGGTCCAACTCATTGTTTTGCTCGGTCCTTGTGTGATGACACATCCGCAAGCGCGTCATGTCTGCTCCTGTTGGCCTGTACGGCTCAATCAATATTGTTCTCGAGTCAACAAGATACCTCATTGCCGGTTAACTTTGGTAGAAATTAGTGAGCAACGAATGAACTCTGTCAGCACTCAGAAGTCGTGCTGCCGCTAGAGCATAGGGAAATCCTTGATTAGCCGCGTTTTGACATGGCCGACCGCGCGCAAGCCATCTCAAGCGCTGCGGTGGCACAATAGCGTCTTTTGCCAGAGCCTTTGCCATGACCTCAGCCACCGCCCCCTCCAGTTCTATTGTTTCGCTTGATGCAGTCAGCCTGTCGCGTGCGATTCATCGCCGCGAGGTATCTTGTGTCGAGGTGCTAGAAGCGTTCTTGGTGCAAATAGACCAACAAAACCCAAC
>JARXAG010000197.1 GCA_029866055.1 Burkholderiaceae bacterium | reverse complement strand
GCGCCAAGCGTTAAGCATTGCTTTTAACTGGGAAGAGTACGTTGCAATTTTTCAAAATGACCAAGCACAGGTCGCACAGGGGCCGATACCGCCAGGGATCTTAGGGTACCAAGCGGGCGTCGAGGGGATCAATCGCGTGGTGTACGACGTCAAAGATGGCAAACCAGCGCGTAAATCGATTGAGCAGGCGCGCGCCTTGTTAGCCGAGGCGGGCTACCCCAACGGGCGTGACGCGCAGACTGGCGAACCTTTGGTACTGCATTTTGATTCAGCCAGTGGCGTAGGTGGCTCTAGCCCAACGCTTGACTGGATGCGACGTCAGTTTGCACAGTTGGGCGTGCAGTTTGATGTGCGTTCAACCGATTACAACCGCTTTCAAGAAAAAATGGCGCGCGGCGTGGCGCAAATGTATATGTGGGGTTGGGTGGCTGATTACCCTGATGCCGAAAACTTTTTATTTTTACTTTATGGGCCAAATATCAAGGCAGGTAAGGGTGGTGAAAACGCTTCAAACTATGTGAACCCTGCCTACGATGCCTTGTTTGAAAAAATGCGTGACCTGCCCGATGGTATTGAAAAAGAACAGGTCATTGCGCAGATGATTCAGTTACTACAAGACGATGCGCCGTGGATGTTTGGTTTGTTTCCTAAATCGGGTGGGGCGTTTCAACAGTGGGTGGGTAATGCCAAGCCCACGCAGATGGTGCGTAATACCTTGCAGTACATGAAGATTGATCCCGTACTGCGTAATAAAAAAATTGCTGAATGGAATACCCCTGTATGGTGGCCCTTGGGATTGTTTGCCTTATTGCTGTGTGCCATCGTATGGCCTGCTTGGCGAGCGGTGCGTCGTCAAGATCGGCAAACTGCCTTTGGTGATGTTGCCAAAGAGGGGGCGCGATGACTGGTTACATTGTGCGACGCCTACTTTACGGCGTATTGATCTTGTTAGGCGTCAATCTCTTTACCTTTGTTTTATTTTTTGCCGTCAACACGCCTGATGATATGGCACGTCTGGCCATTGGCGGGCAACGCGTCAGCGCCGATGCGGTTGAGAAATGGAAAGTCGAGCGTGGGTACGACAAACCCTTGTTTTTGAATGTTAAGCAAGAGGGCGTCAAAAAATACACCGAGACGATTTTTTATCAGCGTTCAGTTCCCTTACTAACATTTGATTTTGGTGCCTCAGACGAAGGTCGTGACATTGGCCGTGAAATCAAAGCGCGCATGTGGCCTAGTTTGGCACTGGCCGTGCCCACCTTTGTGTTGGGCCTGGCGTTGAGCATTGCGTTTTCGCTCATGCTGGTTTTCTTTCGAACAACCGCGCTTGATTTTTGGGGAGTCGTGGCGTGTGTTGTGATGCTCTCGATTTCAAGCTTGTTTTATATCATCGCAGGGCAATGGTTGTTTTCAAAAATTTTGAGGCTGGTGCCGTATTCGGGTTTCGCTGGTGGCTGGGATACGCTTAAATTTTTAGCCTTGCCCATCATCGTGGCGGTGATTGCAGGATTAGGTTCTGAAGCTCGGTTTTTGCGCAGTTTGTTTTTAGAAGAGATCGGTAAAGATTACGTGCGTACCGCTCGCGCAAAAGGTTTAAGTGAGCGCGTCGTACTGTTTAAGCATGTCTTGCGCAACGCGCTGTTGCCTATCTTGACGGGCGCGGTCGCTTCGCTGCCTCTGTTGTTCATGGGCAGCTTGATCTCAGAATCGTTTTTTGGGATCCCTGGGCTTGGTAGCTATACCCTTGATGCACTCAGTGGACAGGATTTTTCAATCGTACGTGCCATGGTGTTTCTGGGTTCGTCCCTCTATATCGTTGGCCTGATCATGGCTGATATCTCGTACACGCTCGCTGATCCGCGCGTGCGCTTCGAGTAGCCATCATGCCTAAAATCATTTTTCTCTGGACAGATATCGCGCTCTTTGCGTTGTTGCTTGCGGTGCTGGCGTACGCCTGGCATGTATCGCGATCGCCTGCATTGCGCGCCACGTGGGCGAGAGTGGCACGCAACACGCCCGCGATGTGTTCAGCTGTTGTGTTGTTCGTGTTTGTTGTGATTGGTTTGCTTGATTCGCTGCACTACCAGCCACGCTTGCCACCGGTGGCGGCCTCGTCTAGCACGACCTCTGCGACCGCTTCGCCAGGCGCGGGTACGGCGGCTAAAGCCTTGAGTGCGACGACAACGACCGCCCCGATTTACGCACCAAAAGTCAAGTCGTTGCTCGACGCCTTGCTTGAGGATACGGCGTTTGCGAGACCTGAAAAAACCTATTCCGCTCCGCTGGCATGGCTGCAATATACAAAAGAGTCGATTCTGCAAGAGGGCGGTGAACCGCGTCGAGATTTTCCGCGTTTGCGGTTTGGCGGTAAGCATCTGACCGCGCCAGACGAGCAGTGGGGGGCAGACGTTGCGAAGCGATTGCTACTAGGGATGTCAGTTGGGTTGCTTGTTGCTTGCTTGGTGATTGCGGTGACGCTAAGTTTGGTTGGGCTGGGCGCGACTCGCCAGGTGTGGCGCGGTGAAACTGAAGTTCCCTGGCGGGCAATCTTAATCACAATGACTGTATTGTGCGTGCTCTTCGGCGCGGTTTTCGGTTTGGCGACGGGGTATCACGTTCTGGGCACCGATCGCACCGGTAATGACGTCTTGTGGCAGGCCTTAAAAAGCATCCGCACAGCGTGGGTGATCGGAAGCTTAGCAACCGTTGCCATGCTCCCACCCGCTTTGATTTTTGGGATTTCAGCAGGCTATTTCAAAGGTTGGATCGATGATGTGATTCAGTACGTGTATACGACGTTAACCTCGATTCCAGGTGTTCTGTTGATTGGCGCGTGTGTGCTAATGATGCAGGTTTACATCGATGCACACCCCGGTATGTTTCCAACCTCGGCGCAGCGCGCTGACTTGCGTTTGTTTTTATTGTGCATGATTTTAGGCCTGACCGGCTGGGCGGGCTTGTGTCGCTTGCTGCGCGCCGAGGCGCTCAAGCTGCGCGAGCTTGAATATGTGCAGGCTGCGCGTGCGTTCGGAATCTCACATATCCGCATCATGGCACGTCACCTGTTGCCTAACTTAATGCACATCGTACTGATTACAGTGGTGCTGCAATTTTCAGGGCTGGTACTTTACGAAGCAGTCTTGTCGTATTTAGGAATCGGTGTCGATCCCAGTATGAATTCGTTTGGGTCGATGATCGAGAAAGCTCGCCTAGAGATGTCGCGCGATCCGATGATTTGGTGGAACCTGCTCACAGCGTTTCTTTTTATGTTGGCGTTGGTGTTGTCGGCTAATTTGTTTTCTGATGCAGTGCGCGATGCGTTTGATCCTCGAACTAGGGCTTTTAGGCCTAAGCGTTTTAAATTGGGCGCGCGATCACCTCAATCGTCAAGCTCGGCACCGTCCATCGATGGGGCAACGATTGGAACAACTTCGCCAGTCACGTCTGTGGTGTTAAACGTCACCGACCTCGACATCGCGCTCGACACAGACGATCAAGTCCGCTTGGCTGTAAAGGCCTTAGCGTTGACGATTCATCGTGGTGAGACCTTTGCTCTAGTGGGCGAGTCGGGGTCGGGTAAGAGTATGACGGCGATGGCGTTGATGCGTTTGTTACCTGAGGCCTTACGGGTGGTGGGTGGGCGAATCGAGCTTCAAGGTACAGAGTTAACGCAGCTGTCTGAAGCGGCGATGCGTTCAGTGCGCGGGGCTCGAGCAGGCATGATCTTTCAAGAGCCAGGCACAAGTTTGAATCCTGTGATGCGTATCGGCGACCAAATTCTCGAGCCGATCGAACGACACACTGCGTTACGCGGGGCAGACGCCCGCGCACGCGCGGTGCAATGGCTAGGCCGTGTTGGTATCCCCGAGCCTGAAGTTCGAATCCATGATTACCCCTTTCAGTTTTCAGGGGGGCAAAAGCAGCGGATCATGATTGCGATTGCGCTGGCAGCTGAACCTGAATTGTTGATTGCTGATGAACCCACCACTGCACTGGATGTGACAGTGCAGGCACAAGTCTTGGCCCTGTTGGCGGATATCCAAAAAGAGTTTGGCATGGCGGTGCTGTTAATTACGCATGATTTGGCTGTAGTGCGACAGGTGGCGGACACCGTTTCGCTGATGCGTCATGGTGAGATCGTTGAAACGGCGCCTGCCGAGCAATTTTTTGCCTCGCCTAAGCATGCGTATGCATGCGAATTGTTTGATGCAATCCCAACCTTTGCGAAGCGCGGGCGAGCCTTATCGGCGCAAAGGCAATCGCGCGCGGGTCTTGGGAGCTCAGGACCCGATGCCAACTTGGCGAGTGTGGCTCAATCAAGCATTTTGCAGACAAGTACGACTAAGGAGATTTCGAACGCTGAGCTGAGTGCCGGACCGGTCAGCCAAGCATCGGCGGTTCTGCAGGTAGATCAACTGCAGGTGCATTATCCAATTCGCAAAGGGTTGTTGCGCCGAATCGTGGCTTACAACAAGGTGGTGCAAGGCGTAAGCTTTACGCTTCACGCCAACGAAACGCTAGCGTTAGTGGGCGGCTCTGGTTGCGGTAAGACAACCGTTGCTAAAACCTTACTCAGATTGTTAGATGGTAGTGCTTCGATCAACGGTTCTGCGGTCGTTGAGCGCACCAATATTTTGCAAGCCTCTGGCGCTGCACTCAAAGCCCTGCGCGGTCAGATTCAAATTGTGTTTCAAGATCCTTTTGCGTCTCTTGATCCGCGTATGCGAGTGGGTGCAATCCTGCAAGAAGGGATCGCCGCGCTTCGCCCTGAGTGGTCAGCTGCTGAGCAGGCGCGTCGCATTGCCTACCTGCTAGAGCGTGTCGGTCTGCCAGAGAATGCTGCGTTACGTTATCCGCACGAGTTTTCAGGTGGGCAGCGCCAACGAATCGCGATTGCACGCGCGCTTGCTGTTGAACCTAAGATTCTGATACTTGATGAGCCCACCTCGGCACTCGATGTCTCGGTACAGGCCCAAATTCTTGATCTTTTACAAGATCTGCAACGCGAAACCGGTATTGCATATTTATTTATCACGCACAATTTTGGCGTGGTCGAATACTTCGCCGATCGGGTAGCGGTGATGGACGCCGGGCATATCGTTGAATTGGGTACGGCCGCGCAAGTGTTGCAGGCACCTTCTCATGCCGTGACCAAAGAACTGTTAGCCGCGGTGCCGCGACTTGAGTTTGCTTGAAAGGTCGCTGAATGGTCGGAGTCGGGTGAAGCCGGGGTTGCATGCCCTCCGGTATACTCCAAAGCTTGAATTGTGGGCATTTAGCCCCATCTAGGGCACATGGGACTCAAAGTTTTCGATCTTGAATGCGGTAATCGCCATCTGTTTGAGGGCTGGTTCAGCTCGCACGAAGATTACGATGCGCAACAGGCTCGCGGCCTGATTAGCTGTCCACTCTGTCAAAACGACAAGATTGAAAAGCGCTTGTCGGCACCTAGGATCAATGTCGGGCATTTTGAGCAACCTCGTCTTGAATCAAACGCCTCGGCTGATGCCACCGCCGCTGCGCAAGAAACCTCGCGCAACCTGATCGCCGCTAATCCTGAGGCCGCCCAACTCATGCAGATGCAGGCCGCTATGCTGCAGCAGATGCGCGAGTTTGTCAGCAAAACAGAAAACGTTGGCGATCGCTTCGCCGATGAAGCGCGTCGTATCCATGAAGGCGAGTCTGACGAACGCCCAATTCGCGGCACTGCGACGCGTGAAGAGCGCGAAGCCTTAGCCGAAGACGGCATTGCCGTTGTAGCCTTGCCAGATTTTCTGGATACTGATCGGCTGCAGTGAGTCAACACTGATGCAAAAGGCGGTATGCGACTGACGACTGATCGTGCAGGGATGTCATGAACTGCCGCTCTGATTGCGGTGCCTGCTGTATCGCCCCCTCTATCACCAGCCCCATCCCGGGCATGCCGCAAGGCAAGCCCGCTGGCGTACGTTGCGTGCAGCTATTGCCGGATAACCGCTGTGCCATCTTCGGCCAACCCGAGCGCCCGGCGTTTTGCGGCGGTTTACAACCCTCGCTCGAGATGTGCGGCCCTGATCGAGAATACGCCTTACGCTGGCTCACTGACCTTGAGCGGCAGACACGCTGACTAACGCGGCATTCGTTCGCCCGTTTGCACTGACTTCTAAAAGATACGCGTGCACTGGACGCTGTGATAATTGAACACAGTTATTCTGTGCCGGTCGCGTAATAAAAAGGCCCAACAGTGTTGGGCCTTTTTACTTAAGACGCAAACAACTTACATCACGCGGCTACGGTATTCGCCGGTGCGTGTGTCGATTTCGATTTTGTCACCAATGGCGCAAAACAACGGTACTGGTAATTCATGCCCGGTGTTGATCTTGGCAGGCTTCATCACTTTGCCTGAGGTATCGCCACGCACTGCTGGTTCGGTATAGGTGATTTCGCGAACGACCATGGTAGGTAGTTCGATTGAAATTGCACGGCCGTCATAAAACACAGCTTCAACCGGCATGCCTTCTTCAAGATAAAAGAGGGCGTCGCCCATGCTGTCTGCTTCGATTTCGTATTGATTGAAATCGGCATCCATGAACACATACATTGGGTCGGCAAAGTACGAGTAAGTACACTCTTTGCGGTCAAGGGTGATGACGTCGTATTTCTCGTCGGCCTTTGAAACGGTTTCGCTACCGGTGCCTGTGAGCAAGTTTTTGAACTTAAGCTTCACGACTGAGGCGTTGCGACCTGACTTGCTGTATTCAGCGCGCTGCACGACGACGGCATCTTTGCCGACCATGACTACGTTGCCGACGCGCAACTCTTGTGCGGTTTTCATGACTTAAAGCTCCGGTAATTCTGTAAATGTTAAAAAAGCCCTCTATTCTAGCCTGCCTCGACATTTATTGCTCTATTTTTAGAGATTTCGCTTTGTTTGCAGGGAGTTGCGTGTATTTTTCAAGTTTTGCTGAGGGGCTGGCGAGTAACGAGTCAGCCAAGCCCTGCATCTCACAACTTGTTGCTCGGAGCCTGAAGGTTAGGCGCTGCCCTTTGATGGCATAAGCAGCGAAGCTAGCTTCTTGTTACAGGTTAGGCGCTGCCCTTTGAGGGCATCAGCAGCAGAGCTAGCTTCTTGTTACAGTCAACGGCAAGATTGCTGTCAATGTCCTCAAGGCGACCCATGAGTTTCTTTCAAACGTTTAAACAGCGCGACATACTGTTGGTGACGCTAACGGCTGCGGGCATCATCATGATCATTAACGGCACGCGTCAACCCATGGGGTTGTTCATCAGCCCTTTGAATACGTCTACCGGCCTAGGACTCGTCAGTATCAGCCTGGCCATGGCCGTGGGCCAATTTGTATGGGGTGCGGCACAACCTCTTGCTGGCATGATTGCTGACCGTCACGGCGCGCGTCCGGTGCTGTTGGGCGGCTTGTGTTTGACGATTGTGGGTACCGCCCTGATTCCGTTGATGGATTCAACCTGGGGACTGATTTTTACGATTGGGTTGCTTTCGGCAGTGGGTAACGGCGCTTGTAGCTTTTCTATTTTGATCGGCACCGTGTCTCAGCGGATCCCGGCCGAGGCGCGCGGCAACGCCGCCGGTTTGATTAATGCCGGAAGCTCAATGGGGCAGTTTGTGTTTGCCCCCATCACCACGCGCCTGATTCAATCTCTTGGGTGGATGAATGCGATGTGGTCGCTTGTATTGTTGGCGTTACTCTCGTTGCCGCTGATTAATAAGCTCACCAAAAATGTGCCGGCACCTGCTGCGCCGCAAGGCACCGACGCCGGGATGGGGGCTGCAGTGAAAGAGGCCTTCAAATCCCCAAGCTATCTGTTGCTGCATTTAGGTTTCTTTACCTGTGGGTTTCATATCGCGATGCTGGTGACGCACTTGCCTGGTGAGGTCGATCTTTGCGGCTTGCCTGCGTCTGTCGCAGGGTGGTCGCTAGGGATTATTGGATTAGCCAATATTGCTGGCAGCATCTTTGTGGGTGCACAAATCAACCGCTTCAAAAGTAAAAACATTTTGGCCGTGATGTATGGCTCGCGCGCGGTGTTAATTGCTTTGTACTTGATGGCGCCTAAAACCGAACTCACTTTTTATATTTTTGCGATTGGCTTAGGGGCAACTTGGCTGGCTACTGTGCCCCCAACGGCCTCGATCGTTGGCAAGTTGTTTGGTGTGCGCTATCTGTCAACATTGTTTGGCTTAACCCTCTTGTCGCATCAGATCGGGGCCTTTTTAGGTGCTTATGTGGGCGGTTTAGTTTTATTTTCTTTTGGTGACTATCAGTGGATGTGGTACGCCGACATTGCACTGTCTGCGATGGCCGCTTTGTTTAACTTACCGATCAAAGAGCCTGCGCCAGTGATGGCAACGGCCGCCGCCTAATGCGTTATCTTTGAGACGCAAAAGTCATGTAGCGCTTGGGCAAAATCGATGTCTTGCGCAAGTGTGTGACTCAGTGCCAACGCGTGGCCTGACCATTGCGCGTAGGCTTCGGGGTTGACTGCTTGTGTCAAGTCGTTAGGGAAGTCGACTGAGACTTTATTCGCATTCCAGTTGCGCATTAGATCTTGAATATCAGTGGGTAGACTAGACATCTTTAACCAAGCCTCAAGCTTGATCAGATGCGTGCCTTCTGTTTGTGGATAAATCTGCCAAATAAGCGGTTTGCCCGCCCAGACCGCGCGAACAATTGAATCTTCACCGCGCACAAAATTTAGATCGGCCATCCATAACAGCTGATCGTATTCTGGCTGTGACACAAACGGGATGCGTTCGACATAGACTTGTTTGCAGGGACCCAAGCGCCCTGTGGCAAGTTCCGGGGCGACCCCCTCAGGGATCAATACAACCGAGGCGCGCGGCTCTGTACAGAGCGCCTCGAGCAATTGCGCCACCGGCGCGTGTGGATAGCAAAACAAGGTGAGTAGACGCGCAGCCTGCGAGTGAACGCTCGGAGATAGCGAGATTCGGTGAGCATCGCTTTGTGATGCTAGAGTGATTTCGCGCGTGCTCGGCGGTAGCGATATGTCTTGAACGTCGCTTTGTCGCTTTGAATCAATATCGCTTCTGTGACTCGACACCTTTGACTGAAGCCGCCACGCGGTAAGTGCTTGCGCAGAGACGCCCAAGCGTTCGAGCATCTGAAGCTGACCATCGGGGTCTTTTTGCCAGCTGTCGCGGCGTGTGAGCAGCTCGCGCTCGCGTAGCAGGCCACCGGTTCGTGCATT
>JARXAG010000160.1 GCA_029866055.1 Burkholderiaceae bacterium | reverse complement strand
TGCCTCCCGATTGCAAGCCAAAAAGTGTGCCGCGGTCAAATACTAGATTGAATTCTACATACCGTCCACGCCTGTAGGCTTGAAAATCGCGTTCGCGCTCGCCAAAGGGGTGCGAACGTCGTTTTTCAACCAAAGGCAGGTAGGCGGGGATAAAGGCGTCGCCCACCGAACGCATCAGGGCAAAGGCTTGCTCAAACCCCGGTTCGCTTAAGTCGTCAAAAAAGATTCCGCCCACGCCGCGGGTTTCGTTACGGTGCTTCAGAAAAAAGTATTCGTCACACCATTTTTTGTAGCGCGCGTAAGCACTAGGGTCATGCGGGTCAAGCGCGGCTTGGTTGACGCGATGAAAATGCCTGGCGTCGTCTTCAAATAGATAATAGGGAGTGAGATCCATGCCGCCGCCAAACCAAAAGACATCCGCTTGACCAGAACCTTCAGGCGCTTTTGCCACAAACATTCGAACATTTAAATGTGTGGTGGGTATATACGGATTACGTGGGTGCAGCACCATCGAGACGCCCATGGCCTCCCAGGGGCGACCAGCAAGCTCTGGGCGATGCGCTGAAGCCGAAGGCGGTAGGGTTTTACCTTTGACATGACTAAACAACACACCCGCACGCTCAAAGAGTTGCGCGCCTTCGATTAAACGCGAAATGCCGCCACCACCCTCTGCACGAGTCCATTCGTCTGTTAAGAACGGTTCGCCGCCAGCGCGCTCAAGCTCAGAGACGATACTGGCTTGCAAACCTAAAAGATAGGCTCGCACCGCCGCGATGTTGTCCAGGGACACGACTGCGATAGGCGCGATTGAAGCAGACTGCACTGAGGGCTTAAGTTCAGACACTGTTAGTTTTTTTCTAGTGCACGCCAACCAATATCTGTTCGATATTGAGCGCCGTCAAAGTGAATAGATTTAACCACGTCGTAAGCGCGTTGTTGTGTGGCGCGAACGTTGTCAGCTAAGGCGGTAATGCATAGCACTCGACCACCCGAGGTTTGCAACACGCCGTCTTTAAGCGCGGTGCCTGCATGAAACACCACACAGTCAGACTGCGCCGCAGGGATACCAGCAATCGAATCGCCCACGCGTGGGGTAGACGGATAATTTGCGCTCGCCATCACCACACCAAGTGCCGTGCGGGGATCCCAGTCAATGACAGATTGATTCAGTGTGCCAGCAACCCCGTGTTCAAAGACTTCAAGAAAATCACTACGAATGCGCATCAAGATCGGTTGGGTTTCAGGATCGCCTAAACGGCAATTGAACTCAAGCACCTTGATTGGACGTGTGGCATCGTCGCCATCCCCAATCATCAAACCCGCATACAGAAAGCCAGTGAAAGGGATGCCGTCAGCTTTCATGCCCTCGATGGTTGGGGTGATGACTTCGCGCATGACGCGAGCATGGATAGCCGCACTCACGACAGGTGCGGGCGAATAAGCCCCCATGCCGCCAGTGTTGGGGCCTTGATCGGCATCTTGCAAACGCTTGTGATCTTGGCTGGTGGCCAGAGGCAAAATATTTTTGCCATCACACAAAATAATGAAGCTGGCCTCTTCGCCGAGCAGGCACTCTTCAATTACCACCCGAGCCCCTGCTGCACCCAGCGAACCATCACCCAGCATGGCATCGACGGCATCGTGCGCTTCGCGAGAGGTCAGAGCCACAACAACCCCTTTGCCGGCGGCTAGGCCATCAGCCTTCACCACAATGGGTGCACCTTGCGCCTCGATGTATGCGTGCGCTGCAATGGGGTCAGTAAAGGTTTGGTATGCCGCGGTAGGGATCTGATGACGCACCATGAACGCTTTGGCAAAGTCTTTTGAGCTTTCAAGTTGCGCTGCAGCTTTCGTGGGGCCAAATATTTTTAAGCCTTGCGCACGAAACGTGTCGACTACACCAAGCGCGAGCGGCGCTTCAGGGCCCACAACGGTGAGTGCAATACCTTCTTTTTTGACAAAATCAGCTAACGCATCAGGATCGCTCAAGGCAAGGTTTGTGCTGCGGGCCATCGTCGCTGTGCCACCATTGCCGGGTGCCACGAACACGTGCGATACGCGCGGTGACTGCAAAAGTTTCCAGGCTAGCGCGTGTTCGCGACCGCCAGAGCCAATGACTAACAGTTTCATTTGATTAGCCCTGTTCGTCCATCGAGGCGTTGGTGTAGACCTCTTGCACGTCATCTAAGCTTTCAAGTGCGTCTAGCAGTTTTTGCATTTTGATCGCGTCGTCGCCCACCAACTCAGTTTCGGTGTTTGGCTTCATCACAATATCAGCCATTTCGGGGGTAAGGCCTGCCTTTTCAAGCGCGTTACGAACTGCAGCAAAGCTTGAGGGGGGGCAGATGACTTCAATCACGCCTTCTTCGTCAGTAAGAACGTCATCAGCGCCTGCCTCAAGGGCGGCTTCCATGACAACGTCTTCAGAGGTGCCCGGCGCAAAAACAAATTGACCGCAGTGGGTAAACATAAAGGCGACCGAGCCCTCTTGACCCATGTTGCCGCCGTGTTTGGCGAAAGCGTGACGCACATCGGCGACCGTACGGGTACGGTTATCGGTCATGCAGTCGACCACGACCGCGACGCCACCAATGCCGTAACCCTCATAGCGGATTTCGTCATAGTTTGAGCCATCAGCCCCGCCTACGCCCTTAGCGATTGCACGTTGAACGTTATCCTTGGGCATATTGGCCGCGTTAGCTTTATCCCATACCATTCGCAGCCGCGGATTGGCATCCGGGTCGGCACCGCCAGCTCGAGCGGCGACGGTGATTTCGCGAATAATTTTGGTCCAGAGTTTTCCGCGCTTGGCATCCTGGCGACCTTTACGGTGCTGGATATTGGCCCATTTACTATGTCCGGCCATGGTTTCCTGAAAATTGGCTACGATAAAGGTTCATTTTACCTTGGCAGCGAGATAAACTCTTGCCGTCGGGGTTCAAGCATCTGTTTTAGCCTCAAACGCGATTTTTATACAGTCATTCTCATTTTCAGGAGCTCCCCATGAGCAATCTAGTGAAAGCCATTCAAATCGAAGAAAACGGTGGCCCCGAGGTTTTAAAGCTTGTCGAAATCGAAGTGCCTGCACCAGGTGAAAACGAGATCACCATCCGCCAGCACGCTGCGGGCTTGAACTTTATCGATATTTATTTTCGTACCGGGTTGTATAAAAGCGCGTTGCCAACAGGCTTGGGCTTCGAGGGCGCAGGCGAAGTCATTGCCGTGGGTAAAAAAGCTGCGAAACGCTTCAAAAAGGGCGATCGTGTGGCCTACGGCCAAAGCCCCATTGGTGCCTACGCACAGGCACGTAATGTGCCCGCCGCGCAAGTGGTGCATTTGCCTAAGGGCATCAGCTACGAAGAAGCTGCCGCCATGATGCTCAAAGGCTTGACTGTGCAGTATCTGTTCCGTCAAACGTATCGCTTACAGGGTGGCGAAACCATCTTGTTTCACGCAGCCGCTGGTGGAGTTGGTCTGATTGCCTGCCAGTGGGCTAAGGCCTTGCGCGTGAAGCTGATCGGTACTGTCTCTAGTCCAGAAAAAGCAGCACTAGCTAAAGAGCACGGTGCTTGGGCTGTGATCGATTACTCAAAAGAAAACGTGGCCGAGCGTGTGCTTGAACTTACCAAGGGTAAAAAAGTGCCCGTGGTGTACGACGGCGTCGGCAAAGACACTTGGATGACTTCACTCGACTGCTTGCAGCCGCGTGGTTTGATGGTCAGCTATGGCAATGCCTCGGGTGCGGTTGATGGCGTCAATCTTGGTGTGTTGGCTGCAAAGGGTTCGCTGTATGTCACGCGCCCCTCGTTGGCTGCGCACGTCGGCACGCCTGAAAAAATGCAAGCCGCTGCAGACGAGTTGTTTGATCTGGTCTTGAAAAAGAAAATCAAGATGCGTATCGACCAACGTTATCCGCTTGAGCAAGCTGCTGAGGCACAAGCTGCGCTGGCCGCTCGCCAAACCACCGGCGCGACCATCTTTACGCTTGAGTAAATCAAGTTGCGCGACAATGTCGCGCGGCTTGTGATCTAGAAAGTGAAAAGCCCTCTTGCAGTGATGCAAGAGGGCTTTTTAAAGCAAGGGCTTTACGCTTTGGCTTCGTGGTGATAGCGCGTCACACGTTCGACTTCATTTTTTGAACCAAGCACCACGCTTACGCGCTGGTGTAGCGCCGTTGGTTGAATATCCAAAATACGTTGCTCGCCATTGGTGGCCGCGCCACCAGCTTGCTCAACCAACATACTCATCGGGTTAGCCTCATACATCAAGCGCAGCTTGCCCGGTTTGTTAGGCTCGCGTGAATCCCATGGGTACATAAAGATACCGCCGCGCGTCAGCAAACGATGTACGTCTGCCACCATTGAGGCAATCCAGCGCATATTGAAGTCTTTGTCGCGGGTGCCTGACTTGCCAGCCAGCAGCTCGTCGATGTACTTGCGCACAGGTGCTGCCCAGTGACGCATATTCGACATGTTGATCGAAAATTCTTTAGTGTCTTCAGGGATCCGCATATTTTCGCTAGTCATAATCCACGAGCCCATTTCACGATCAAGTGTAAAGCCCACCACGCCTTGACCAATGGTTAAGACCAACATGGTTTGAGGCCCGTACACTGCGTAGCCTGCCACGACCTGCGTGCTGCCAGGCTGCAAGAAATCTTGCTCTGTGACATCGCGACCAGAGGCCGAGGCCGGTGCGCGTAACACTGAAAAAATAGTGCCGATTGAGACGTTGACATCGATGTTTGACGAGCCATCGAGTGGATCAAACAGTAATAAAAATTCACCCTTCGGATAGCGATTGGGGATCAGGTGGATGGTTTCCATTTCTTCGGACGCCATCGCGGCCAAATGACCACCCCATTCATTGGCCTCTAGCAAAACTTCGTTAGACATGACGTCTAATTTTTTTTGCACCTCGCCTTGCACGTTCTCGCTTTCAAGGCTGCCTAACACGCCACCCAATGCGCCTTTGCTGACAGCATGGCTAATCGTTTTGCAGGCGCGCGAGACAATCTCAATTAATAATCTCACCTCTGCGCTGAGTGCCTGGCTTGAGCGCTGTTGTTCAACAAGGTATTGGGTAAGTGTTTTGCGTGTCATGTGGGTTTTAATCAACGATATCAGGTCAGGGTTAACGGAACGCTAATCATAACGCCAGCGCCTTTGAGACAATCTCAAGTGTATTACGCGACAGCCCTTTGTGTGTGGCCACGCGCTGCAATTGGACGCGCATCTGTGCTTGCACGCTTGGTATAAAGCGGGCCCAATGATCAAAGGCACGCGCCAAGCGAGCTGCGATTTCAGGGTTGATGGCATCGAGCGCTAAAACCTGCTCGGCCCAAAAGCGATAGCCACTGCCATCCTCGGCGTGCAAACCGCTTGGGTTGCCAATACAAAACATAAAGATCACAGCGCGTGCGCGGTTGGGGTTGCGAAGCGTGAAGGCGGGGTGCGTCATCAAGGCCTGAATGGTAGCGACATTGGCTTTAGGCGAGGCAGCCTGAACGCCAAACCATTTGTCTACAACCAAGGCATCGTGCTGCCAGGCTTCGTAAAAACGCTGGATAACCTCAAGGGCCTTGTCTTTGGGGGCCTCTTGCACGCTTATCGAGAACGCTGCCATGCGGTCTGTCATGTTCGTTGCTTGCTCGAACTGCTCTAGAACAAGGGCGTTTGCTTCTGATTGATGGCGCGTCACCGCAGCCTCTGCAGCCGTGCTAAGGATTTTAGCACCCGCCCCAGATGCCTCAACCCCGACTGACGGTTTTGGATTTTCCTGCAAAGCCTCGGCACCTGCGACCAAGTACGACAACGCCAAATTCTTTAATGCACGCCGCCCGGCGGGCAAGGGGGCTGGCGAATAATCACCCGGGGTAGACTGCGCCTCATAAATGGCTCGTAAGCTGGTGCTGCAGGCGCCTCCTAATGCTGCGCGCAAGGCACGCCGCGCAACAGACACCGCGAGCGGGTCCATCGGTGTCATGCGCTCAGTCAGAGTTTTTTCAGCGGGCAGACTCAAGGCCCGTGCCCGAAAGCCCGAGTCAAGCGCCGGATCGTTCAGGGTGGCGGCCCAGGCGCTCAACACGATGGCATCCACCGTGCCGGTCGTGCCCGTCTGCCGCCAGTGCTGCGCCATCTTCAAAATTTGACGCGAGGCGAGCTCTTGGCCTGCCTCCCAGCGCACAAAGGCATTGGTGTCGTGAGCGCTTAACAAGGCTAAGTCTTGGTCTTGATAGGTGTAGTCAATGATCACCGGGGCCGAGAAGTCACGCAGCAACGACGGCACCGGCAATGAGGCTACGTCGTGAAGCACCCACGTTTGGCTGGCTTGCTTTAACTCAAGTAAAGCCTGATGCAGGGTTTGACCACCGACCGATTCAGGCAACTCTTGTTGCGTGGTGTTGCCATGCAAGGTAAATGTTAACGGTTGGCCTTGCTGATCTAGCAGGCCGAATTTAACGGGGATATGAAACGGTAGTTTTTCGAGGCCCGATTGCTTTTCGACGCCAACCGGCGCGCACGTCTGCGCTAAGGTCAACGTGCACTGTCGCAGCGCTTGGTCGTAGTCAATTGTGACGTGAACCCGTGGCGTACCCGCCTGGCGATACCAACGTCTAAATATATCGAGGCTTACGCTATCCAGACTCGTGCTCGCTGTGTTCTGTTGATACGCCCATTGCATGGCGTCAACAAAATCGTCGCACGTCACAGCTTGACCGTCGTGACGCCGAAAGTACTCATCCATGCCTGCGCGAAATACCTGTTCGCCCAACAGTGTGTGCATCATACGGATGACCTCTGCGCCTTTTTCGTACACAGTTGCCGTATAAAAATTGCCAATTTCTTGATAGCTTTCGGGTCGAATCGGGTGAGCCATCGGGCCACTGTCTTCAGAAAACTGCGCGCCACGCAGGCCGACGACGTCATCGATGCGCTTAATCGCACGCGCACTTGCCGCGGCGGTGGCATCCAGCCCATGGGCCATCATGTCAGCCGTAAACTCTTGATCGCGAAAGACAGTCAGCCCCTCTTTGAGGCTGAGCTGAAACCAGTCTCGGCACGTCACCCGGTTGCCGGTCCAGTTATGAAAGTATTCGTGCCCGATGACGGCTTCAATGGCCTCATAATTTGCATCGGTGGCAGTGTTTGGGTCTGCCAGCACGTAGGCCGCGTTAAAGATGTTTAAGCCTTTGTTCTCCATGGCGCCCATATTGAAGTCGCGCGCGGCCACGATCATGAAGCGATCTAAGTCAAGCTCTAGCCCAAAGCGGACTTCGTCCCAACGCAGTGAGCGCTCAAGCGACTCCATGGCCCACCCCGTTTGCTCTTTTGTGCCGGGGTCGCTGTAGACCTGAAGCAAAACGTCGCGACCGCTTGCTGTTTTGGTACGTTGCTCACGACAGTCGAAGTCTCCGGCAACTAAGGCAAACAGATAGCTGGGCTTGGCGAACGGATCTTGCCACTTGGCCTCGTGACGAGCACCATCAAGTTTTCTGGCAGACAGCAGGTTGCCGTTGGATAGCAAGAGTGGGTAATCGTCTTGCTTGGCTCGCAGCGTGACTTCGTACGTTGACATCACGTCAGGGCGGTCAGCAAACCAGCATATTTTTCTAAAGCCCTGAGCCTCGCATTGGGTAAACAGACTTTTGCCCGACACGTACAGGCCGGCCATACTGGTGTTGGTGGCGGGCGCACAAGTGCTGACGATAAGCAACGTGGCTTGGTCAGGCATGTCGTGAATGGTGAGCGTCTCGTCAGTGAGCGTGTATTGCTCAGGAGTCAGCAGCGAGTCATCAAGGTGCAGGCTCACAAGCGTCAAGGCTTGACCATCAAGCACCAGTGCAGCGGGCAAGGGCGTGCCCGCCTTACGCACAACAGTCAATTCTGCCCTGACAGAGGTCTGCTCTGCTTGCAGATCAAACTCAAGAGAGACTTTCGGAATCAAAAACGGAAAGGGCAGGTAATCTTGCCGGCGAATGGTGATTCCGGTGTCTGTGCGCATGAACTGGCTTCCAAATCGTGCTGACGCAGGGGTAAGCTACGTCATGGTTTAGGGCGTAAGTGGCTATTGTAGAGGTGCAACAATGAAAAAACTTGTAATCTGCCCTATGATAGGCAGCTAAGAAGTTGTTTAATCTAATTATATTTTCGTGAGACACCGACATGACACAACTTGAAGTGCGTCCCTTATCCAGGGCCGTGGGCGCAGAGATCTTGGGCATTAACTTACTTGACCCAGTCAGCGACGCGCAAATTGCGGAAATCCGCAAGATCTGGTTGCAACATAGTGTCGTGTTTTTTCGCGAACAGCCCCTCGAACCCGGTGCGTTTCAAGCGTTTGCACAACGCTTTGGCGAAATTATTGAATATCCCTTTGTGAAGGGCTTGCCAGATTTTCCGTTAATCGTGCCGGTATTAAAGTTGCCGCACGAGAAGCATAATTTTGGCGGTGTTTGGCATACCGACACGACTTATTTACAAGAACCGCCGATGGCGACCATGTTAATCGCGCGCGAACTACCACCGGTGGGCGGCGATACTCTATTTGCTAGCAATTACGCTGCCTTTGAAGGCCTTTCGCCGGCGTTGCAAGAGACTTTGCGCACCCTCAAGGGGGTGAATTCGTCAGCGAAAGCCGCTGTGACCCATTCGCGTGAAGATCGCTTGGCTGACTCAGCAACAGATAAAGGCCGCTCTGAGCTGAACTCTGAGCACCCAGTCGTGCGTACGCATCCAGAAACCGGTCGCGAGGCGCTTTACGTCAATCCTGGTCACACCGTCCGTTTTGCGGGCTGGACTGAAGAAGAAAGTGCTCCGCTTTTAAACTATTTATTTGAGCAACAGGTGAAGCCCGAATATACCTGTCGGTTTGTTTGGCGCCCGGGTTCAATCGCTTTTTGGGATAATCGCTGCGCCTTGCATAATCCAATTAATGATTATCATGGTTATAAGCGTTTATTGCATCGTATTACCTTAAAGGGCGATAAACCCGCATAATCGCGTTTAGTCGGTTGACGGATGCAGTGAACATTAAATCGCTGCATATTTAATTGATATATAGAGAAACTACCTATGTTTAGTATTGATAAAAAAATTGGGCGTTATGCATTAACCCTATTGGCAGGCCTGTGTTTCATCGGTACTGCCAGTGCGCAAGCGCCTCAGGCCTTGGCCGGCAAGCAAATCAGAATTATTGTGCCGCAAACAGCAGGTGGTGCGTCAGACGCGATTGCCCGCATTATGGGCCAAGAGGTCTCGAAACGCTGGGGTGTGCCGGTGGTGGTTGAGAACCGACCCGGTGCGGGTGGCAATATCGGCAGCGACAACGTTGCGAAATCGACCCCCGACGGCACAACCTGGTTAATGAGTTATTCGGGTACCCACGCGATTAATCCCGCGTTATATCAAAATATGCCGTTTGACACAGTCAAAGACTTGGTGCCTTTAGGTGCGTTGGCAACCCTGCCTTTTGTTTTAGTCGTGAGCCCAAGCCTGCCGGTTAATAATATTGCCGAATATGTTGCTTATGCAAAAGCAAATCCCGGAAAAATAAATATCGCATCCTCGGGTAATGGTTCGGTCGCACATTTACTGGATACGATGTTTGATTCTGCAGCGGGTATTAAAACCACGCACGTGCCTTATAAAGGTATTGCACCAGCACTGACTGATGTGATGAGTGGGCAGGTTCAGGGTACGTTTGCGAGTGCACCGTCGGTCATGGGGCAGATCAAAAGTGGTGCCGTGAAACCGCTGGCGGCTTCGGCGACTAAGCGCTCTGAGGCGTTGCCTGCGCTACCTACCTTTGGCGAAGCAGGTTACCCACAGTTGGCGCTAGATTCGTGGTTTGCATTCTTTGCACCCACCGCAACGCCTGTTGCGTTGCGGCAGCAAATACATAGCGAAATCAACAAGATTCTGAGCGATCAGGCGGTGGTGACCCAACTGTCTTCAAAAGGGGCCTCAGCCATGCCGCTGGGCTTGGCTGAGTTTCAGACGATGGTCGATAAAGACATCGTGCAGTGGGGTAAAGCTGTGCGTGATTCTGGAGCGAAAATCGATTAACGCGTTAGATTAAAAACTGTTGGCGTGGTTGGCCGTTTTTTTCGGCTTCAACCACCCATAAAGGCGCTTTGCCGCGACCAGTCCAGGTGGCACCGCTCGCGGGGTGACGGTACTTAGGCGCCACTGGTTTTTTGACACCGGCTGCTTTAGTGCTTTTGGCGGGCCGACCAGCCTTCACTGCGCTTTTTACTTTGCCGTAGGCTGCTGCCAGCTCATCGGGCGAAATATCATATTCTTTCATTGTGCGCACTAAACTGCTAATGACTGGTTTGCGACTTTTAGTTTGTAATACCTGTGCTTGCTTTTGCAATTTTTCAATTTCTTTATTAATTTTTGCTTGAAGCGTTGCGTAGTTTTGGCGTGCCATGGCTATATTACCTTTTGTTAGTAGATGTCTAATATTGAGTTTATACCTTTTTTATATTTTTTTCACTGTGGATAATACGTGTATTAATGATTAACGGTGACATCCAATAATAAAACTGCCTCAAGTTTCATTATTAATAAGGGTGGTCATATGATGATTGGCTATGCTTAAATGACCGAAAGTTATGACCTATCCTCTGTCGAAAACCTCTACTCGGATCCCCCATGAAAGCCCCTCTAAAAGTTGCCGCGGTTCAAATGGTGTCAGCAGCCTCGTTAAATCAAAATCTTGAGGCTGCAGCGCGATTAATCGCACACGCGGCACAAGATGGTGCGCAACTCGTTGGTTTGCCTGAATATTTTTGTTTGTTTGGTCGCAAAGAGACCGATAAGCTAGATATTGCCGAGCAACCTGGCGCGGGCCCGATTCAAACGTTTCTGTCAGACACAGCGCGCCAGCACAACATCTGGTTATCGTGCGGCAGCATGCCTTTGGTCTCGTCAGACCCGGCGCGCGTTTTAAATACTCAACTGATTTTTGATCCCAACGGTAAACAAATCGCTCGTTACGACAAAATCCATTTATTTGGATTTACTCGCGGTACTGAAAGTTATGACGAGTCGCGTGGTATTTTGGCTGGCGATACGATTTGTCGGGTGGATACTTCCGCGATTAATTTGGGCTTGTCGATTTGCTATGACCTGCGTTTTCCTGAGTTATATCGCGCGCTTGGCGAAGTCGATTTGATTTTGGTGCCTTCGGCGTTCACTTACACGACAGGTCGTGCGCACTGGGAGACCCTCCTTCGTGCAAGGGCAATTGAAAATCAGTGCTATGTCTTGGCGCCTGCACAAGGTGGTAACCACGAGAACGGTCGTCGCACTTGGGGACACTCGATCCTGATTGACCCCTGGGGCGAGGTTTTAGCAGTTTTACCCGAGCATGAGGGAGTGGTAAGCGGTACGATAGACCCTGAGCGTTTAGCTGAGGTGCGGCAGTCTTTGCCTGCACTCGCTCATCGCAAACTCTTTACCTCATCATAAGTTGATTCATGAAACTGACTGACCCCGCTATTGCTTCGCTTGCCACGGCAAAAAGTTTATTGCTTGACCCATGGGGCCTGTCTGAAAATGACATGGCACGTGCGATCGGCGAGATTTTTACGCACAAAGTCGATTACGCCGATTTGTATTTTCAGTACACGCGTAGCGAAGGCTGGAGCCTTGAAGAGGGCATCGTCAAAACCGGTAGTTTTTCAATCTCGCAAGGCGTTGGCGTGCGAGCCGTCGCTGGTGAAAAAACAGCGTTCGCTTACTCTGACACGCTCTCACCCGACGCCTTGTTATCGTCAGCGCGTGCGGTCAAAAGCATCGCGCGTCAGGGTGCTGGCAAGGCAAAAGTGCGCACCGGTGATGACCCGCGTCACGGGCAAAATTTGTACACATCAGTTGACCCGTTGGCCACCATGAGTGCGCCTGAAAAAGTTGGCTTGCTTGAGCGCATTGAAAAAATGGCACGCGCTCGCGATCCACACGTGGCACAGGTCATGGCCAGTTTAGGCATGGAATACGACGTCATCATGGTGGCAGGCAGCGATGGCCGCTTAGCCGCCGATGTACGGCCGCTCGTGCGCTTGTCGCTGACTGTTGTGGTCGAGCGCAATGGTCGACGCGAAACCGGTCACGCGGGTGGTGGTGGTCGCACAGGGTTAGGTTATTTCTCAGACGAAACCTTGACCCAATACGTCGAGCAGGCTGTACACGAAGCCATGATCAATCTTGATGCGCAGGCAGCACCGGCCGGAGAAATGACAGTCGTGTTGGCAGCAGGCTGGCCGGGTATTTTGTTGCACGAGGCAGTAGGCCATGGCCTTGAGGGTGACTTCAATCGTAAAGGGTCTAGCGTCTTTAGCGGTCGAATCGGCGAGCGTGTGGCGTCAAAAGGCGTCACCGTGGTTGACGACGGTACCATCGAAGGGCGTCGCGGATCGCTGAACGTGGATGATGAAGGCAACCCCACACAGCGTAACGTGCTGATCGAAGATGGAATTTTACGCGGCTACATGCAAGACACTTTGAACTCGCGTTTGATGAAAACCGCCGCGACCGGCAACGGTCGGCGTGAATCGTTTGCTCATCTTCCGATGCCACGCATGACGAACACTTTCATGTTGTCAGGTAAAACACCCCCTGAAGAAATCATTGCGTCAGTGAAAAAAGGCATTTACGCCGCAAATTTTGGCGGTGGGCAAGTTGACATCACCAGCGGTAAGTTTGTGTTTTCAACGTCTGAAGCCTACATGATCGAAAATGGCCGTATTACCCACCCCGTTAAAGGGGCGACCCTGATTGGTAGTGGCCCTGAAGCCATGAATCGCGTCAGCATGATCGGCAACAACATGAAGCTCGATAGCGGCGTTGGCACCTGCGGCAAAGAAGGTCAAAGCGTGCCGGTTGGGGTAGGGATGCCGACGATCAAGATGGAAGGGCTGACTGTGGGTGGCACGGCATAAGCATCGCCAAAGGTTCATTGTCGCCGGCCTTGTTGAGTGGTTCAAAGGCTTGACCGTCGATAGACGCACGATACTGTAGTGATTTGACTGAATTTAATTCTTAATATTTTTTGCACTAGGAGTATGTTTTGCCACACAATACCGATGACTTGCGCATTCGCGAGATGAAAGAACTTGCTCCACCTTCGCACACGATGCGAGAGCACCCCTGCACACCCGAGGTGTCATCGATCGTCTATGAATCGCGTCAGGCGATCCATCGCATTTTGCATGGCATGGATGATCGCTTAGTGGTCGTGATTGGCCCTTGCTCGATTCACGACCCTGTGGCAGCCCTTGATTACGCCAAGCGCCTGAAGGCCGAGCGCGACCGTTTTAAAGGTGAGCTCGAAGTTGTGATGCGCGTCTATTTTGAAAAGCCTCGCACCACAGTCGGCTGGAAAGGCCTGATCAACGACCCCGATATGGATGGCAGTTTTAATATCAACAAGGGTTTAAAAACCGCACGTGGCTTGCTGCTTGAAATTAATCAGATGGGCTTGCCCGCAGGTTGCGAGTTTCTTGACATGATTACTCCTCAGTACATCGCCGATTTGGTGTCTTGGGGTGCTATTGGTGCTCGCACCACAGAAAGTCAGGTGCATCGCGAACTGGCGTCGGGTCTGTCGTGTCCGGTTGGTTTTAAAAATGGCACCGACGGTAACGTCAAGATTGCAGTCGATGCAATGAAATCTGCGTCTGCGCCGCATCACTTTTTGTCGGTCACAAAAGGTGGGCACTCGGCGATTGTGTCGACCTCAGGCAACGAAGATTGCCACGTCATTTTGCGTGGCGGTAAGGCGCCTAATTATGATGCGGCGAGCGTACAAGCGGCTTGTGCCGAGATGGCGAAGGCGGGTCTTGCGCAGCGCATCATGGTTGATTCCAGCCATGCCAACAGTAATAAAAAGCCAGAAAATCAACCTGCAGTTTGCGACGAGGTCGCCGTGCAAATTACTCAAGGCGATGAGCGTATTTTTGGTTTGATGGTTGAAAGCAATCTCGTCGCCGGTCGTCAGGATATTGTTGAGGGTCAAACCTTGGTCTATGGCCAAAGTGTGACAGATGGCTGCATTGACTGGCAAAGTTCTGTGGGTGTGCTTGAACGCTTAGCTGAGTCGGTGCGCTCTCGCCGCCGCACTGTGCTGACCACTGGACAGTAGACGGTCATGCGAACGGGCGCACGCTCAAGCGCAGTTAATTTCAGTTTTTTTACGAGACATAGTGAATGAACGCTTTGCACACCGCACAAACATTAAAGCGCCCACTGCCATCCGAAATGATCGCGGCGCTCAAAGCCCAGTTTGCCGAGCGCTTCTCGATGGCCAATGCGGTGCGCGATCATCACGGCAAAGATGAGTCGCCGTTTCCGTCGATGTTGCCCGATGGCGTTGTGTTTGCGCAAAGCACGGATGAAGTCGTTGCTGTGGTCAAGCTCTGTGGCCAATACAACATTCCTTTGATTCCTTATGGGGCAGGGTCTTCGCTCGAAGGGCACATTTTGGCGATTCAAGGCGGTATCAGCCTTGATGTGACCGCCATGAATAAAATCGTGTCTTTAAACACCGAAGATCAAACGGTTACCGTTCAAGCGGGTTTGACCCGCAAGCAACTTAACGAACAAATCCGCGATACAGGTTTGTTTTTTCCGATCGATCCGGGCGCGGATGCCTCGCTTGGTGGGATGTCGGCGACGCGCGCTTCAGGGACCAACGCTGTGCGTTATGGCACCATGCGCGAAAACGTGGTGTCATTGACTGTTGTGACCGCCGACGGAAAAGTGATCCGCACTGCACGCCGCGCGCGCAAGTCTTCAGCGGGTTACGACTTGACGCGTATCTTTGTGGGCAGCGAAGGGACGCTGGGTGTGATCACCGAGGTGACGGTCAAGCTCTATCCTCAACCTGAAGCCGTGTCCGCCGCGGTCTGTAATTTTTCGACCGTTCACGAAGCTGTGCAATGTGTGATTCAAACCATCCAGATGGGTGTGCCGATTGCGCGCGTTGAGCTCATGGATGCTGCTGCAGTCATCGCGGGTAACCGCTACAGCAAGCTGACGCTGCGCGAAACTCCTCTATTGTTATTTGAATTTCACGGCTCTGAGGCAAGCGTCAAAGAGCAGGCGCAAACGGTGCAAGAGCTGGCCAAAGAGTGCGGCGGAATGGATTTTGAGTGGGCCGAGCGCCCCGAAGATCGCAACCGACTCTGGACCGCACGGCACAATGCTTATTTTGCGGGCTTGCAGTTGCGCCCTGGTTGCAAATCAAACACAACCGACGTTTGCGTGCCGTTATCGCGTTTGGCCGAAAGCATTGATCTGGCAACACAAGAACTGGCCAAGGCGAGCTTTCCGAGCACAATCGTGGGCCACGTAGGCGATGGTAATTTTCATGTGCTGATGTTGCTTGACCCGAATAGCCCGGCTGAGTGGGTTGAGTCTGAAAAAATCAATCATGCGCTTGTGACGCAAGCGATCGACGCTGACGGCACGTGTACGGGCGAGCATGGCATTGGTTTACACAAGATGCAGTTTATGGCCCACGAGCATGGCGAAGATGCCTTAGATTTAATGCGGTCATTAAAGATGGCGTTCGACCCTCAAAACATACTGAATCCAGGCAAAATCATCGAGCCCAAAGCTAAGCTGAATTAAGGTGCGTTGTTTGTAGGGGCTCTGTTTTGTTCGCTGGGGTAGTTTGATAAAGTCATCACGTCAATCATGGTGCGTCCCTCGCTCTTTGGGCGAGGCCTCGCGGAGAAAAAAATGAACGCAGTTTCAGAGCAAGCGATCACAGCAGTCTCAGGCCCAGAGGCTGCGGTCGTCGTGCAAGCGTTATTACAAGTCTTGCCCGCGCACTGCGTGCTCAGTCGCAGTGAAGACACGCGCCCCTACGAGTGCGATGGGTTGTCGTTGTATCGCTCGGTACCGATGGCTGTTGTATTACCTGAAACCGAAGCTCAGGTTCAGGCCGTTCTTAAAACATGCCAACGCTTGAATGTGCCCGTGGTTGCTCGTGGGGCGGGTACTGGCTTGTCTGGCGGCGCCATGCCACACGCGCAAGGTGTGCTGTTGGGCTTGGCAAAATTTAATCGTATCAAACATATTGACCATGAGGCCGCAATTGCCGTGGTTGAGCCAGGCGTACGCAACTTGGCGGTCTCCGAGGCCGTGAGCCCCTTTGGCCTGTATTACGCCCCAGATCCCTCTAGTCAGATTGCCTGTTCGATTGGCGGTAACGTCGCTGAGAACTCAGGCGGTGTGCATTGCTTAAAATACGGTCTCACTGTTCACAACGTACTGAAAGTTCGCATGGTTAGCATGAGCGGCGAAATCATCGAGCTCGGTTCGCTCGCCCCCGACAGTGCAGGGCCTGAATTATTGTCGGTATTTGTAGGCTCTGAAGGTATGTTGGGCGTTGTCACCGAAGTGACTTTGCGTTTAACCCCCAAGCCTGCACTCGCCAGGGTCGTCATGGCCAGCTTCGACGATGTCGAAAAAGCCAGCCAGGCTGTTGCGCAAATCATTGGGGCTGGCATTATTCCGGCCGGCCTTGAGATGATGGATAAGCAAGCGACCCAGATGGTCGAGCCGTTTGTGAAGGCGGGCTACGATACCGAGGCCGAGGCGATCTTGCTGTGCGAGTCTGATGGTACGGTTGATGAGGTCGCTGACGAAATCATCCGGATGCAGCAGGTGTTTGAAAAAGCCGGCGCCACGCGCTTGCAAGTCTCGCAAACCGAGGCAGAACGTTTACGCTTTTGGGCTGGACGTAAAAACGCCTTTCCAGCCGCAGGGCGTGTCTCGCCAGATTATTACTGCATGGATGGCACCATTCCACGTCGCCACTTAGGTCGCGTCTTAAACGCGATTAAAGACATGGAAAAACAATTCAATATGCGGTGCGCCAATGTCTTTCATGCCGGCGATGGCAATTTGCACCCCTTGATTTTGTTTGATTCAAATTTCCCTGACGAAGTTCGTCGCGCCGAAGACTTTGGTGCCGCCATTCTTGAGTTGTGTGTCGAAGTCGGTGGCACCATCACGGGCGAGCATGGCGTAGGCATGGAAAAAATCAATCAGATGTGTGTGCAGTTCTCGCGCGAAGAGCTTGACGCCTTTGCCGCAGTCAAGCGTGCCTTTGATCCCGATGGGTTGCTGAACCCCGAGAAGGTCATCCCGTCACTGAGGCGCTGCGCCGAGTACGGCAAAATGCACGTGCATGGCGGCGCACTCGCGTTTCCTGAGCTTCCACGGTTTTAGGCAACTATGGATCACGTGATCGCCCAGTTACGCGAGCAAGTGCTAGACGCCGCGCGGCAACAACACACCATCCTGATTGAAGGTGGTGGCACTCAAAATTTTTATGGCAATCACGCGCTGAATACCATCGACAGTGGTGTTCCACACATGACGAGCAATAGTGTCGCTCTCAAGCTTAATTCGCTGCGCGGCATCATTAACTATCAACCGACCGAACTCGTTGTGACGGCTTGGGCTGGCACACCTTTACAAGAGGTGGTTGACACCCTCGCCGCTTCATCGCAAATGCTTGCCTTTGATCCGCCTTCTTTTGGCGCACAGGCTACGCTGGGTGGGTGCGTTGCTGCTGGCCTTGCCGGGCCCGGTCGCTATAGCGGTGGCCCCGTCAAAGATTACGTGCTGGGTACGCACCTGCTAACCGCAAGTGGCAGCATCTTGAAGTTTGGTGGCGAGGTCATGAAAAACGTCGCGGGCTACGACGTTTCGCGCTTATTAGTAGGATCCCTGGGGATGTTCGGCCCACTGACTCAAGTGTCGGTCAAGGTCGCACCCATGCCTCAAGAAGTTTGTACGCTTGAGTTCGCGCTTGACGAAGCTAGCGCGTTAGCAATATGCCACAGTTGGCGCGCGCAGCCCTTACCCATTTCGGCTACTGCTTGGCAAGCGACAGAGGGCACTTCAGGTTGCCTGAGAGTTCGCCTGGCGGGCGCCGGTGCAGCGCTTAAAACAGCGCGTCTAAGAATGGGGGGGCAAGTTTTACCCGAGGCACAAGCCCTTGAATTCTGGGCGGCGTTGCGTGAACAGAATCTTTCATTTTTCGCGACGCCAACGTTATGGCGCTTGGCGGTTGCGCCGGGTACTCCGCTGTTGAACTTAGGGCCGACGCTCATCGAGTGGGGTGGGGGGCAGCGTTGGGTTGCCTCAGCGCTTGACGCCACGACAGTCAGGCGCGTGGCCGAGCAAGCCGGCGGACATGCCACCTTGTTTAGCAGCTCGGGTGAGCAAACCATGCCCGACCAAGGCGTATTTCATCCTTTGGCAGGTGGCGTGTTGGCTGTGGTCCAACGACTCAAACAAGAATTTGATCCTTTGGGGCTCTTTAACCCCGGTCGCTTAGTGCACGGACTCTGACGAGATACTTATGCAAACAAATCTTGCCGATTGGGCGCGTGTTTCTGAGCTTGGTCAAGAGGCCGATGAGATTTTGCGCCGGTGCGTGCATTGTGGCTTTTGTCAGGCGACCTGCCCAACCTATCAAGTGCTGGGCGACGAACTCGATAGCCCGCGCGGTCGCATTTACCTGATTAAAGAGCTTCTTGAAGGGCAAGAGCCCACGCAAGCCACCCAGATGCATCTTGACCGATGCCTGACCTGCCGCAATTGCGAAACCACTTGCCCGTCTGGTGTTGAGTACGGTCATTTGATCGACATCGGTCGCAAGATCGTTGAAGAGAAAGTGCCACGTCCCCTGTCACAACGCTTGCAGCGTGCGCTGTTACGCAAGGGTCTTAACTCACCTCTATTTGCACCCGCCTATAAAGTTGGTCAAGCCGTACGCGGGTTGTTGCCCGCCAGTCTTCAGAAAAAAGTCGTAGAAGCGCGACCCACTGGGGTGCGCCCAGACACGCGTCACCACGTGAAACAAGTGCTGTTGCTAACAGGTTGCGTGCAGCCTACGATGATGCCAACGATTGATTCTGCCACGATTCGCGTGCTTGACCGGTTGGGGATTGGTACACAAGTGGCCCAAGGTGGCGGTTGTTGCGGTGCACTGAATTTTCATTTAGATGACCAAGACGCTGCTCGCGTGCAAATGCGCTTAAACATCGATGCCTGGCTACCTCTCATTGAAGCAGGTAAGATTGAAGCGATCGTGATGAATGCTTCAGGTTGTGGTGCCATGGTAGTTGAATACGCACATCATCTGCGGCACGATGCAGCCTACGCAGCCAAGGCGCAAAAAGTTGTAGCGCTTGTGCGCGATATCGCCGAAGTGGTGGCCCCTCATGCCCAGGCGCTTGCTGCCCAACTCGATACGACCCGTTTGCCGAAACGCCCAGCCTTTCACCCCCCCTGTACCTTACAGCACTGGCAGGGATTGCGTCCGTTAAGTGAAGACTTGTTTGTCAAGCTCGGATTGGCGTTGCAACCCTTCACCGAGACTCACCTGTGCTGCGGCTCTGCGGGTGCTTATTCGGTACTGCAGCCTGAAATTTCAACTGCGCTGCGTGACCGTAAACTGTCTCAACTGAACGCGGCGAAGCCAGACTTAGTGCTCTCTTCTAACATTGGTTGCATCGGGCATTTGCAAAGCGGCACTGAGATCGCGGTGCGACATTGGATCGAAGTGGTAGATGCTGCGCTTTTGTGACGGCGATTACTGCAAAGCAGGTATGAATAGAGCAGTTCTATGCGCAAATAGTCTCAGCTGAGGCGATAGTTGGTATCCTGCTCCGAGTCAATTGATCGTAACACTGAATGCCATGCTAGCGAGTTTGAATCCTCTGCCCGTAACTCGAGACCCGTCTGTTGTTGATGACCATGGCCTACGTTCGGCACACTACGTTAAGCTTTTGGCGCATTGTTTACGTGAGATGGGTCAATACACTGAAGTGCTGACCGACGTATGGATTGAGCTGCTATGTCAGGCCGCCCCTTTACACGACATCGGTAAAGTCGCTATCCCAGATCACATTCTGCTTCATGACGGTAAGCTGTCGCAGGAGGATTGGTGCGTGGTGCAAACGCATGCACAGCTTGGCGAAGCAATTTTGTACACGACCGCGGCGCAACTGGAGTACCCCTCTGAGGTCCTCGAGATGGCGATTGTTGTGGCCGGCTCGCATCATGAAAAGTGGGACGGTACGGGCTATCCTCGAGGCCTCAAAGGTGAGAAAATTCCGTTAGCCGCGCGTCTGGTTTCTCTAGTGGATATGTACGATGCCCTTGTGTCGTTCAGGGCCTACAAACGTAGCTGGTCTCATAGCGACGCGATGAATGAAATCGTACGCCACCGAAACACCTCGTTTGAATCCGTTTTAGTCGATGCATTTTTGGCAGTGTCCGAGGCCGTTGAGCAATTTTCTATGGCTCAGGCTGCTAAGTCGTTAATGGGCGGGCCGTGGCTCAAGGGTGATGCCATCCATTACCAAGCCTCGCCTGTGCAGCAAACACTCGTGCGCTTTGAAGAGCGGTTTGAACAACTTTTCAAAAATTCGCCGATTGGCCTGGCAATGGTTGACCAGCAGACAGAGCAGTTTTGTGAGGTGAATCAAGCCTTGCTGACTTGGACAGGATATTCGAGGCAAGAGTTTCTTGCCATGAAGTTTTGGGATATCACGCCAAAAGAATATCGGGCACAAGACCAACAGCAACTCGTGGATTTAGAGAGAGAAGGGCGGTTTGGTCCAAATCAAAAAGAATATATTCGTCGCGACGGGACTCGATTTCCGATTCGTATCAGCGGCTTCAAATTAATTGATGTCAATGGTCAGCCTGTTGTGTGGGGCATGATCGAGAATTTGAGCGAGCACCTTGAGCGGATCCAGCTCGAGAAAAAACTGGCTGATAATGTTGGACAGCTTAAGACGCTGGTGCATGCTATCCCAGATGTGGTGTGGTTTAAAGACACACAAGAACGCTTTCAGTTTTGCAATGCGCGATTTGAAAGTTATTTTGGCGCCACTGAAGAGCAAATCGTTGGGCAAAAGGCCAGTGCTTTTGTTGACGTCGACCGGGCACTGATGTTTCGAATGGGCGATCAGCTCGCGATTGAACAGGGCACTTCGTATATTTCAGAAGAGTGGGTAACCTTTGCGAGCGATGGACATAAAGAGTTGCTCGAAGTCACAAAAAGCCCAGTCTATTCTGAAGACGGTAAGCTTCTAGGGGTCTTGGGAATTGGTCGTGATGTTAGCCGTCGCAGGCAGCTTGAAGAGCAGACTAAAGATCGCGCATTTTTTGATGGCCTGACAAAGCTTCCTAATCGGTATTTGCTTGAAGACAGGCTTAAGATCGCAACGAATAACAGCAAGCGCAGTTTGAATTATTGCGCGCTATTGTTTATGGATCTTGATTCGTTTAAAGGCTTAAATGATCAGTACGGCCATATCTTTGGAGACGTCGTTTTACGTGAAGCGGCCGCACGCTTGTTGGGATGCGTGCGTGAAGTGGATACCGTCGCCCGTTTTGGTGGTGACGAATTTGTTGTTGTGTTGAATCAACTGCACATCGATCTTGAGTACTCAATCGAAAGCGCTCGCAGACTTGCAGAAAAAATGCGTGCAGCCCTGGCCTTGCCTTACCTGCTGAGTCGTGCGTCAGTCGAGGACGCGCCTGAAGCCGAGCGCGCCAATCGCAAAGAACGTTATCCGTCAGACAGTGCTGACATTGTCTATCAAGGCGGTACCAGCATTGGGGTCGTGATGTTCTTAGGCGATGAGAACAGCCAGCTAGAATTATTTACACAAGCCGATCAAGCCATGTATCAAGCTAAAAAATCTGGTGGTAATCGCGTGCGCTTTTTTGCCGAACGTTAAAAAGCCACCCGAAGGTGGCCAGTACTCAAGTGGAGTTGGACGACTTGTTAACAATCTTTAGCACAAGTTCCACAGCAAGGTAAGGTACTTTTGGGGCATGTTGTCTAGCCCCTGCGCACCACCGGCAGCCAGTTCCAGAGCCTCATCAGAGGTATCTTTTACAGCAACTTCATCCAGTTCAATATTCATAGCAAACTCCAAGGTAGGTGACTGGTCAGCGATCGCTAACAAGGCAAAAAATTTTTAAGAACGCCTTAGATTTATAAATCCGCTGTGCCGCTGTTGTCAACGAACAATTGCCAGATTTGTGCGCTATTGCGATTATTGGCCATGAATCACTCACCTAAACCAGCCTAACGCCTTGAACTCAAGCCAGTTCTACGAGTTCTCAACCGCCTTGACCATATCCTCAATCACCTTTTTCGCATCGCCGAACACCATCATGGTTTTGTCCATGTAGAAGAGTTCGTTGTCTAGGCCGGCATAACCCGAGGCCATTGAGCGCTTGTTCACGATAATCGTTTTAGCTTTGTAGGCTTCTAGTATTGGCATGCCAGCGATGGGCGACTTGGGGTCTGTTTTTGCAGCGGGGTTCACCACGTCATTGGCGCCCAGCACAAGCACTACATCGGTTTGCGCAAACTCGCTGTTGATGTCTTCCATCTCAAACACTTGGTCGTAGGGGACTTCAGCCTCGGCGAGCAAAACGTTCATGTGACCAGGCATACGACCGGCAACGGGGTGAATCGCGTACTTCACGATCACGCCGTGTTCAGTCAATTTTTCAGCCAACTCTTTCAAAGCGTGTTGAGCGCGTGCAACTGCCAAGCCGTAACCAGGCACAATCGTGACGGTTTCAGCGTTGGTGAGCAAAAAGGCGGCGTCATCAGAGCTACCTGAACGCACGTTGCGCTGCTCTTGACTACCTGCTGCTGCGCCGGCGTCAGCGGTGCCACCAAAGCCACCCAAGATCACGTTAAAGAACGAGCGATTCATGGCCTTACACATAATGTAAGACAAGATCGCACCTGAAGAACCCACCAGCGAGCCCGCAATAATCAGCATTGGGTTATTCAACGAAAAACCAATCCCTGCCGCGGCCCAGCCCGAGTAGCTGTTGAGCATCGACACCACGACTGGCATATCAGCGCCACCAATTGGGATGATGATCAGCACGCCCAACACAAAGGCGATCACCGTCATGATGATGAATGGCGTCCAACTTTGCGTTGCCATAAACCACGCGCCGCACCCTAACATCACAAGCGCCAAGGCCAAGTTCAGCATGTGTTGCCCCGGAAACGACACCGGTGCACCTTGAAACAGTCTGAACTTATATTTGCCTGACAACTTGCCAAACGCAATTACGGAGCCCGAAAACGTGATTGCCCCGACGAAGGTGCCAATGAACAACTCGATGAGATTACCAACAGGTATTGGTTGCCCCTTGGCAGCCACGACCTTAAAGGCCTCTGGTTCAGCGACAATCGCGACTGCGATGGCAACGGCAGCTAAACCAATCATGCTGTGCATGAAGGCAACCAGCTCAGGCATTTTGGTCATCTCAACGCGTTGGGCCATCAGGGTGCCAACCGTGCCGCCAATCAGCAAGCCTAACAACACCCAGCCTAAGCCCGCGACCGTGCGCGCTTCGTTCACTGAACCGACGATCAAGGCTGCCGTCGTTAACACAGCAATCACCATGCCGATCATGCCAAAGGCGTTACCTAGGCGTGAAGTGGTGGGGTGAGACAGACCTTTAAGTGCCTGGATAAAACAGACCGAGGCAACCAAATACAACAGCGTGACCACGTTGATTGAGATCATGCTTTGTCCCCAGTTGCCGAAGCGCCATCAGCTTTTGCCTTGGGCGCTTTTTTCTTGAACATCTCAAGCATTCGGCGTGTCACCAAGAAGCCACCAAACACGTTCACCGCCGCGAGTGCGACGGCAAACACACCCATGCCTCGCGCCAGGCCCCCTTCGGTTAAGGCGGCTGCGAGCATGGCGCCCACGATCACAATTGCCGAGATGGCGTTGGTCACGGCCATCAAGGGCGTGTGCAGCGCAGGGGTGACGTTCCAGACCACGTGGTAGCCCACGTAAATGGCCAGAACAAAAATAATCAGATTGATAAGGGTGGGGCTGATCGCATCCATTATTTCTTCCGTAAGTTTTGGCCGCCTTCGCAGACCAGACAGGCTTGAACAATATCGTCATCACGTGCAATGGCGAGCTTGCCTTCTTTATCGATAATGAGCTTTAAGAAGTCAAGCAAATTGCGGGCATATAAGGCCGAGGCATCTGTGGCAACCATGCCTGGCAGATTGGTCAGGCCGACTAAGGTGACACCATTTTCTTGTACGACCAAGCCTTTTTGTGACAAGGGGCAGTTGCCGCCTCGCTCAACGGCTAAGTCAATGATGACCGAACCTGGTTTCATCGCGCGCACGGTGTCGGCCGAGATCAGCGTTGGGGCAGGGCGGCCGGGGATTAGCGCGGTGGCAATCACCAGGTCAGCTTGTTTGCAACGCTCTGACACCAACACAGCTTGACGCGCCATCCAGCTGGCAGGCATGGGTCGGGCATAGCCGCCAACACCTTTAGCGATCTCTCGCTCTTCGTCGGTTTCAAACGGTACGTCAATAAACTTTGCACCCAGCGATTCAACTTGTTCTTTTGCTGCGGGGCGCACGTCAGAGGCTTCAACCACGGCACCCAGACGCTTGGCAGTGGCAATCGCTTGCAAGCCGGCAACACCTGTACCAAGGATCACAACGCGCGCTGCTTTGATGGTACCGGCCGCCGTCATCATCATCGGAAACATGCGGCCATAGTAGTGTGCGCCAAGCAGTACGGCTTTGTAGCCTGCTAAGTTGGCTTGTGAAGACAACACATCTAAGCTTTGCGCGCGCGTGGTGCGCGGTGCGGCTTCAAGGGCAAAGGCGGTCAGCCCGGCTTGTGCCATGGCGTCAAGGCCTTCGGCGTCAAACGGGTCAAGCATGCCAGCCAGTGCGGTGCCTGCTTTGATCTGTGTGAGTTCAACGGTGCTTGGCGCCCGTACTTTCAGGATCAGTTCGGCAGCAAAAGCCTGGGCGGCGTCGGTGATCGTGGCGCCAGCCTGTTCGTAGGCCTCGTTACCGAAATGTGCTGCTAAGCCGGCATCGCGCTCAACGAGTACCTGATGGCCGGCAGAAACGTACTTTTTGACGGTTTCTGGTGTGGCCGAAACTCGAGTCTCGCTGTCGCGGGTCTCGCGCGGGATTCCAATGCGCATCGACTTCTCCGAAGATAATCTCTATTAGACGGGGAGTTTACCCGTTTTGACCCCTAGTCTTGATATTTCCCTATTGGAAAATCGCTTCTGGCGAAGCGACTACAATTTGGAGATATGGATTCTTTAGTGTCTTCGCGCCCTGATGGGGGTAAAAAACGAGTCGTGGTCGGCATGTCTGGCGGCGTTGACTCGTCTGTGACCGCTTGGTTACTGAAAGAGCAGGGCTACGAAGTCATCGGCCTGTTCATGAAAAACTGGGAAGACGACGACGATTCTGAGTACTGTTCAACCAGGCAAGACTGGCTAGATGCCGCAAGCGTGGCCGATGTCGTGGGCGTTGATATTGAGGCGGTGAACTTTGCAGCCGAATACAAAGATCGAGTGTTTGCCGATTTTTTACGCGAGTACTCGGCGGGCCGCACCCCTAACCCTGACGTCTTATGCAACGCCGAGATCAAATTCAAAGCGTTTTTAGATCATGCGATGAGCTTAGGTGCAGACCACATCGCGACCGGTCACTACGCACGGGTGCGCGCGGTTCAAGGGCCAAGCGGTGAGCGTTACCAGTTGTTAAAGGCGCTTGATCACACCAAAGATCAAAGCTATTTTTTACATCGACTGAATCAAGCGCAGTTGGCGCGCACGTTGTTTCCGCTGGGCGACATCACCAAAGATGAGGTTCGCCGTATTGCCCACAAAATTGGTTTGCCTAACGCTGCAAAAAAAGACTCGACCGGCATCTGTTTTATCGGCGAGCGCCCCTTTCGTGAGTTTTTAAATCGCTATTTGCCAACCGACCCAGGGCCGATCATCACGCAAACGGGCGAGCGGGTGGGCACCCATCATGGCCTGTCGTTTTATACGCTTGGCCAACGCAAAGGCTTAGGGATCGGGGGCGTAAAAGGGCACCAGCAGGCCGATGGCACGGGGCCAGTTTGGTACGTGGCGCGTAAAGAGATGGCGACCAACACGTTATATGTCGTAGAAGGCCACGACCACCCGTGGTTGTTGTCGCCCACATTGCAGGCCGGGCAGGTGAGTTGGGTGGATGAGCAAGCCCCAGCCCCCGGGGCCTATGCCGCTAAAACGCGGTACCGGCAGGCTGATGCAAGTTGCGTGCTTGGCGCAGTCTCTTATCCAGCGTTCGAACTCAGCTTTACCGAGCAACAGTGGGCTGTCACGCCCGGGCAGTCAGCAGTGTTGTATGACGGCGATGTTTGCCTGGGCGGCGGAATTATTATTTAAGCCGCAGGCGGCGCCGTATCGATAAAACTTTGGCGTACCACCAGTTTTTTGTCTAGACGCGCCAAATTGGGGTGAGAGCTGCGCCAGTCAATGTGCGAAAAGCGTAAATCCATATAGCCCAACACGCACCCGACCGAGATATCGGCGAGCGTATAGCTAATACCCATGCAAAAGTTTTGATCGCCTAATCCGGTTTCCATGGCGCTAAGTGCGGCATCAATTTTGCCGTATTGGCGTTCAATCCACTCAGGGCTTTGTTGCCCCACTGGGCGCTGCAATTCTTTGACAATCGTCACGCAGGCGTCAAGCGTGCCATCGGCTAAGGCCTCCCAGCATTTGACGGCTGCCCGTTCGCGACCGCCTTTGGGGATCAGGCTACCAACGGGCGAAAGGGTATCAAGGTACTCAACAATGACTCGTGAATCGAACAGGGCGCTGCCATCGTCGGTGACCAGGCAGGGTACTTTGCCCAGTGGATTGTGTTCTTGGATACGGGTATCGGCGGCCCAAACGTTTGCGTCTTCTAATTGATAGTCGAGCTTTTTTTCAATCATGACAATACGCACTTTGCGCACGTAGGGGCTGGTGGGCGAAGAAAGCAGTTTCATCATGTGAGGCTTACCGCAATTGTTGAGTCTAAGGTATGACGGCCAGTTCAAGCCCGTCTAGATGCGTCTGGGGTCAAACTGCAAAAACCGGCCAAAACTGCAACCCTCCAAGTGTAAAGCCTGCCATGCCAATTAGCGTATAAACCGGGGTGATAAACTTATCTTTATCCATTCTGTCGTTTTTTTGAGCATTCTGAATATGAAAACTAACCCTGCGCTCAGCGCTTTGAATGCCGTTTCGCCTCTCGACGGGCGTTACGCTTCGCGGTGCGAGCCTTTGCGACCTTTGTTGTCAGAGGCGGGCTTTATGGCCCATCGGGTCGAGGTCGAGCTGGCCTGGTTAGTCGGCTTATCTGAGGCGGGGCTCGATGAGTTAAAACCGTTTTCGGCGGGGGCTCGAAGCCGCCTGCAGGCGATTGTGACTAATTTTTCAGAAGCCGACGCCGATCGTATTAAACAGATCGAACGCGTCACCAATCACGATGTGAAAGCGGTTGAGTACTGGCTAAAAGAGCAGGTGGCTGGCGATGCAGAGCTTGAGGCGG
>JARXAG010000053.1 GCA_029866055.1 Burkholderiaceae bacterium | reverse complement strand
GCAAAAGTCGATTGGCTGAATTTCCCATGGGTCAATAGCTATCAGGGATTAAATGGTTCTGCCAAAGTTGACCTAAAAAACGGTGTGTTTGAGCATGTCAACTCACGCAGCGCACGACTCTTAGAGCTCTTGTCACTTCAGTCACTGCAAAGGATCTTGAGCTTTAACTTTAGGCCCGGCAACGAGTTTAAAGATGGTTTTCCCTGGAGTGCCTTGACGGGTGGCTTTACCTTCTCCAAGGGCGTGGTGAACACCACCGACCTGACGGTCAGCAGTCCGATTGCTAGCATTTTGTTAAAGGGCAATTCGGATCTGGATAAAAAGATTTGGGATATGGAGGCCGATGTGCGGCCGCAGTTTGATATGAGCGGCGCGGCGCTCGCAACAGCCTTTGTGGTCAACCCCATTGCGGGGTTGAGTGCCATGGTCTCGCAATTTTTGTTGCGCAATCCAATTGAAAAGGCCATGACGGTTAAATATGCTGTCACCGGCCCTTGGGATGATCCCAAACTCGAGCTGCGTGGGGCTCCCGAGCCGAATTCAGCGCCCAGTCGCGCCTCTCCCAGCCCTGCGAACTAGCGCTTCATTAACTCAAAGAACTCATTGTTGTTCTTGGTTGAACGCATTTTGTCCAAGATGAATTCCATCGATTCGACATCATCCATATCGTGAATAAATTTGCGCAGTACCCAGACTTTTTGCAACAGATCAGGCTTGATCAACAGTTCTTCACGACGGGTGCCTGACTTGTTCAAGTTGATGGCTGGGTAGACACGCTTTTCAGCCAAACGACGCTCAAGGTGAATCTCAGAGTTGCCGGTACCTTTGAATTCTTCGTAAATCACTTCGTCCATGCGGCTGCCTGTTTCAATCAAGGCCGTACCGATGATCGTGAGTGAGCCGCCTTCTTCAAGATTACGCGCAGCACCAAAAAACCGCTTGGGTCGTTGTAGTGCATTGGCGTCAACGCCGCCAGTCAACACCTTGCCCGAGGCCGGTACCACTGTGTTGTAGGCACGTGCCAAACGCGTAATCGAATCCAGCAAGATCACGACGTCTTTTTTCATTTCGACTAGGCGCTTAGCCCGTTCGATGACCATCTCGGCGACTTGGACGTGACGGGTTGCGGGTTCGTCAAAGGTTGATGCCACGACTTCGCCGCGCACGGTGCGTTGCATCTCAGTGACTTCCTCTGGACGCTCGTCGATCAACATAACAATCATGACTGCATCAGGAAAATTGTCAGTAATCGCGTGGGCGATGTGTTGCATCATCACCGTTTTGCCTGATTTCGGGCTTGCAACGATGAGGCCGCGCTGACCTTTACCGATCGGCGCAAAAATATCGAGAATGCGACCTGTCAGATTTTCTTCACTTTTAATATCACGCTCAAGGGGCATGACTTTATCGGGGTGCAGCGGTGTCAAATTCTCGAACATGATGCGATGTTTGATCGCCTCAGGCGCATAGCCATTGACCTTGTCGACTTTAACCAACGCAAAATAGCGCTCGCCATCTTTTGGAGTGCGCACCTCGCCCTCAATCGAATCGCCGGTGTACAAATTAAAGCGACGAATTTGTGAGGGTGAAATATAAATGTCGTCGGTACTGGCCAGATACGAGGTATCGGGCGAACGTAAAAAGCCAAACCCGTCGGGTAGGACTTCTAGTACGCCATCGCCGAAAATTTGTTCGCCTTGTTTAGCCCGCTTTTTCATGATGGCAAACATGAGTTCTTGTTTGCGTAAGCGACTCGCGTTTTCGATTTCGAGGCCTGCGGCCATTTCGAGCAGCTGCGAAACGTGCTGCGCCTTCAGTTCGTTCAGGTGCATTGATGTCAGTGTAAAAAATTACTTCAAAATAGAAGAGGAAGGGGGAAAGAACAGTGTTAACAAACGAACAGCCCGCCTTAAGCGAAGCCAGTGGCGAGCCACGAAGGGGCTCGCGCGTGACGACAACTTAGATCGCGCTGTCTAACCATGCGGTTAGTTGTGCTTTTGACAAGGCACCAACTTTGGTGTCGGCCACTTTGCCATCTTTAAACAACATTAAAGTCGGGATACCGCGAATACCGAAATTACCGGCCGTTGCTTGATTTTCGTCGACATTGAGCTTGGCAACGGTCATTTTGCCAGCGTACTGCGCGGCAACTTCTTCGAGCATCGGGGCGATTTGCTTGCAAGGGCCGCACCAGGCTGCCCAGTAATCAACCAATACGGGTTGTGAAGATTTGATGACGTCTGCGTCAAAGCTGGCGTCGCTCACGTTTTTGATGTGTTCGCTCATTGTTTTTCTCTTAGGGTGATCGGTCGGTCTGGCAACTTCAGGATATGTTTTGCTTTTAATTTCGGCAATGCCGCTCGGCGAGGTTGGCCGTGGCTGTCACAGATCCTGTGTTCTGAATCGTTGGCAACTTAGTCGTTACCTACATGACTGAAATCTATTAAAGCATAACATCAACCAATTTTGCTAGGCTCGGGGCGTTTTGCCGGTAAACGACTGTGCAGAATAACAACTCGTCGCCAATATGCAGCGCATTCTGGTGATCTACCGCTCGTCAGACCTAGCGCCTGAGTGCTAATTTGCCTGCCAAACTTCCTGATTCCGCATTTTCCGTAAAATGGCGCATCTTTTATTGCAATTGGGGATCTCTTGAGTACTAAGTCTTACAACGAGTCATCGATTCGGGTGCTGAAAGGCCTTGAACCTGTGCGCCAGCGGCCTGGCATGTATACCCGCACTGAGCACCCCCTTCACATTATTCAAGAAGTTCTCGATAACGCGGCCGATGAGGCCTTGGCTGGCTTTGGTAAGCATATTCAAGTCACGTTGCACACTGACGGCAGCGTGACAGTTGAAGACGATGGGCGCGGCATTCCGGTTGGTTTACACCCCGAAGAAAAAGCCCCTGTAGTCGAACTCGTATTTACGCGCCTGCATGCCGGCGGAAAATTCGACAAAAAGGGCGGCGGTGCCTACGCCTTCTCGGGCGGTTTGCACGGGGTCGGTGTTTCGGTCACCAACGCCTTATCAAAGCGACTTGAATTGGTGGTGTGGCGCGAGGCGGCTGCGCACCGTATGGTATTTGCCAATGGCGACGTTCTTGAGCCGCTTGTCGTGGTCCCTGAGCTCAATCGCAAAAAGTCGGGTACGCGGGTACGTGTGTGGCCAGACAATAGTTTTTTTGACTCTGGCGTCATCCCTCTTAATGAGCTGATGCATTTGCTGCGCAGTAAAGCGGTACTGATGGCGGGGGTCAAAGTCACGCTCGTCAACGAAAAAACGGGCGATACCCGCCATTGGCAATATGAAGATGGCTTAGCGGGCTATTTATCCGAGGCGCTTGAAGGGCTTGAGTTGCGTGTACCCATGTTTCAGGGCGAGCAGTTTGCGCTGGCCGATCATGAAAGCTTTGCGCAAGGCGAGGGGGCTCAGTGGGTGGTGGTTTGGGCTGATGAGGGCAACGTGGTGCGTGAGTCGTACGTCAACCTGATCCCCACCCCTGCAGGCGGTACCCACGAAGCCGGGCTGCGTGAAGGTTTATTCAGCGCCGTCAAAGGATTCGCCGAACTACATAGTTTGTTGCCCAAAGGTGTCAAACTGTTACCTGAAGATGTGTTTGCGCGCGCAAGTGTTGTGTTGTCTGCCAAAGTGCTCGATCCGCAGTTTCAAGGGCAGATCAAAGAGCGACTCAATAGCCGCGACGCAGTGCGTTTAGTGGGTGGTTTTGTGCGTACCTCACTCGATCTCTGGTTGAACAGCAACGTTGAGTACGGTAAAAAACTTGCCGAACTCGCGATTCGGCAAGCGCAGGCGCGGGCTAAATCTGCGCAAAAAGTTGAAAAGCGTAAAAGCTCGGGCGTGGCAGTCCTGCCCGGCAAGCTGACTGACTGTGAATCATCCGATTCGTCGCGCACTGAAGTCTTTCTGGTTGAGGGTGACTCGGCCGGTGGCTCAGCCAAAATGGGTCGAGATAAAGAATTTCAGGCAGTGTTGCCCTTGCGCGGAAAAGTGTTAAATGCCTGGGAGGTCGATCGTGATCGCCTCTTTGCCAATAACGAAATCCACGATATTGCGGTGGCAATTGGCGTTGATCCGCATGGCCCCAAAGACACGCCTGACTTGTCTGGGCTGCGTTATGGTCGCATTTGTATTCTGTCTGATGCTGACGTTGATGGTTCGCACATTCAGGTGCTACTGCTGACCTTGTTTTATAAGCATTTTCCGCGGCTCGTTGAGTTGGGTCATGTGTACGTGGCGCGTCCTCCTCTGTTTCGTGTCGACGTCCCGGCGTTGGGCAAACGCCCCGCTCGTAAAATTTACTGCCTAGACGCTGGCGAGCTCGAGGTGGTGCAAGACAAGCTGCGCAAAGAGGGCGTGCGAGAAGGCTCTTGGGATATCAGTCGCTTTAAAGGCTTGGGCGAAATGAGCCCAGTACAGCTTTGGGAAACCACCATGAATCCCGACACGCGTCGGATGTTGCCGGTTGGCTACGGTGCGTTAGCACCCTCAGAGACCACAGCGATGTTTGACATGCTGATGGGCAAAAGCGAATCGGGTGCTCGTCGTACTTGGCTTGAAGATAAAGGTAATCTTGCAGAGGTTGATATTTAAATGACTGACGGTACTCAACCTGGTTTGTTTGATACAAAAGATGATGGTGAATCCCTAACGCTTGGTCTGTATGCCGAGCAGGCGTATCTCGATTATGCGGTCTCAGTGGTGCGTGGTCGTGCCTTGCCCGATGTGGGTGACGGCCAAAAACCTGTGCAACGTCGTATTTTGTACGCGATGCAGGCGATGGGTCTGCAATCGGGTGCCAAACCCGTCAAGTCGGCCCGTGTGGTCGGTGACGTGCTCGGTAAATATCATCCGCATGGCGATCAAGCTGCCTATGACGCTCTAGTGCGCATGGCGCAGCAGTTCACCCTACGCTACCCCTTGATCGATGGCCAGGGTAATTTTGGTTCACGCGACGGTGATAACGCTGCAGCAATGCGCTACACCGAGGCACGACTCACGCCCTTTGCTCGCCTACTGCTTGATGAGCTCGACGAAGGCACGGTTGATTTCGTGCCCAACTACGATGGCAGCCATCAAGAGCCAGACATGTTGCCCGCGCGTTTGCCGGTCATGTTGCTCAACGGTGCCTCGGGTATTGCGGTTGGCATGGCCACCGAAATCCCCTCACATAATTTACGTGAGATTGGGCAGGCCTGTGTGGCGCTGCTCAAACAACCCAACTTGTCTGATGCGGCCTTATTTGAAATGGTGCCCGGGCCTGATTTTGCGGGTGGCGGACAAATTATTACAGCTGCCGCAGACATCGCACAAATTTATCAAACAGGACGCGGCTCGATTAAAGCGCGCGCGCGCTGGCAGTTTGAAGAGATGGCGCGCGGTCAGTGGCAATTGGTTGTGCATGAACTACCCCCAGGGGCCTCGTGTCAAAAAGTCCTCGAAGAGATCGAAGACCTCACCAATCCAAAAGTCAAAACAGGTAAAAAAGCGCTGACACCTGAGCAGCAGCAGACCAAGGCCCAAATGCTAGGTCTGCTTGATGCCGTGCGTGACGAGTCGGGTAAAGATGCTGCGGTGCGCTTGGTATTTGAACCAAAGACATCGCGGATTGATCGCGACGAACTGGTCAATACCTTGCTGGCTCAAACCAGTATGGAAACCAGCGTCTCGATGAACTTGGTGTGCATCGGCACAGATAAGCGTCCGCGTCAAAAAGGTTTGCGTCAGGCGTTGCTCGAGTGGATTGATTTTCGCACCCGCACAGTCTTACGTCGTACGCAGTACCGCTATGACAAGGTGACTGATCGCATCCATGTGCTCGAAGGCCGCATGCTGGTCTATCTCAATGTCGATGAAGTCATCAAAACGATTCGAGAGTCTGATGAGCCACGCCCGGCGCTGATGCAACGTTTTGCGTTGACCGAGCGTCAAGCCGACGACATTCTTGATATGCGTTTACGTCAGTTGGCACGTCTCGAAGGCTTCAAGATCGAGCAAGAGCTGGCCGATAAACGTGCTGAACAAGACAAACTCAAAGAGCTCATTGAGCAGCCAACGGCGCTCAAGCGTACGGTCGTACGAGAGATCGAGGCCGATATCAAGACCTACGGAGACGAGCGTCGTACGCTCATCAAAACGGCCGAGCGTGCGGTGCTTGAGGTCAAAATCATCGACGAACCCGTGACGGTCATTGTGTCGCAAAAGGGTTGGCTACGTGCCCGACAAGGCCACGGGCACGACGCGACTCAGTTTTCATTTAAAGCCGGTGACGATTGTTACGGAATCTTTGAGTGCCGCAGCACTGATACTTTGATTGCGTTTGGTGACAACGGACGCGTGTATTCAGTACCGATCACGACCCTACCTTCTGCACGTGGTGATGGCGCGCCTGTGACGTCGATGATTGATCTTGAAACGGGCTCGCGCATTGAGCACATGGTGGCAGCACAAGCAGATTCTGCTTGGTTGCTAACCACACAGCAAGGTTTTGGTTTTATCGCCAAAATTTCTGATATGACTAGCCGACAGCGCGCTGGTAAACAATTCGTGACGCTTGAACCCAAAGACGGTTTGCTGCGTCCAGTGCCGATGTTTGCGCAAGCCGTACGGGTGGCATTCTTGTCGAGTCGCGGCCGCATGCTGTTGATCGAAGCCTCTGAGATCAAGGCCTTGGCCTCGGGTGGGCGGGGTACCATTTTGATGGGGCTTGATGCGCCAGATATTTTGGCCCAGACCGTACCAGTCTCAAAAGCTGGTTTGCGTGTCACTGGAACCTACCGCAATAAACAAGTTGAAGACGTCTTGTCGGGTGCAGAACTTGCCTCGTATTTATCAAAACGTGCCCGCAAAGGAAAATTATTAGCTGTTCGCAGTAAAGAGCCTGTACTTTCGCCGGTTCTTTGAAAGTAGAATCCTGCAGTGGCGTTTTGCAGTGGTATTGCCGCTGTCGATGCTGTCATACAACAGTAACTTTTTAGGGCGGTAATGCTGACGTGGGCGCAGGCATACAGCAGTACCGCCTTTTTGACTCATTTTTAGGTTAAAGCGATTATGTCGTTTCAAATTACGATTCAGCCCAGTCAACACCAGTTTGCTGCAGAGGCCGATACAAGCGTGCTTGATGCTGCGCTGGCAGCCGGTATCGTCTTGCCCTATAGCTGCCGCAGCGGGGCCTGCTCAACGTGTAAGGCTAAAGTCTTGTCGGGCTCGGTCGAGGCGGGCTCAAGTCCAGCCCAAATTCTCAGTGCCGATGAAATCGAAGCGGGCTTCACCTTGCTTTGTCAGGCGCGTGCAACCTCTGATCTTGTGATTGAATCGCGTGAATTGCGCTTGGCCTCCGACATTCAGATCCGTAAGATTCCGTCGCGCGTGACAACGATTCGGCGCCCCACTGCAGACGTGGCGCTGTTGACTTTACAATTGCCTGCAACTGAAACTTTTCGTTTTCATGCCGGGCAATATATCGAAGTGATTCTCAAAGATGGTAAGCGACGCAGCTACTCAATGGCGAATGCACCACACTCGGCTAGCGCGTTAGAACTGCATATTCGTCATCTGAACGGTGGTTTGTTTACTGATCACGTGTTTGGAGCTGGTGCAACGGCCATGAAAGAGCGCGAAATTTTGCGACTCGAAGGGCCCTTCGGTTCATTCTTCTTGCGTGAAGATAGTCAATTGCCGATTGTCATGCTTGCCAGTGGCACCGGCTTTGCGCCGATCAAGTCAATTGTCGAGCACATGGTGCAGCAAAACATCCATCGCCCCATTACGTTGTACTGGGGGGGTCGGCGTCCCGGCGACCTATACATGAACGAATTGGTCGAGCAATGGGCCAAGACGATCCCCGATTTCACCTATGTACCCGTGATTTCAGACGCCTTACCTGAAGATGGCTGGGCTGGCCGTACCGGCTTCGTGCACCGCGCGGTGATGCAAGACTTTCCGGATCTGAGTGGGTACCAAGTCTACGCGTGCGGAGCCCCAATCGTGGTTGATTCGGCGCGCCGCGAGTTTGTTGCCGCTTGCAAACTGCCTGAAGACGCCTTCTTTGCAGATTCATTTACCTCAGAGGCAGATCTCGCCGCGGTAAAATGACGTTGAGTATCAAGAGTGCGCGGTACAAGTGTGATTAAAGTTATTCAACCTTAGTGTTTGACCTTTTAACGGAACTGACAGCGTGATTTTCTTCTCCCGTATTGCAATGATTTTTGGCGCCACCTGTTTGCTCGCAGGGCTGGCTCAGGCCAATCCGGTCGAGGTGCAGGTTTGGCATACTTTGACTTCAGTGAACAAATCTGAATTTGAAAAGATCGCCAGGCAGTTTAATAACGAACAATCTGACGTCAAGGTTGTTCTGAAGGGGTTCGATCATCAGGCGGCATTGCGGGCGCAAGCGACTGCGGCAATGACTTCGCCGGGTGCGGGCAAACCTAACCTCGTGCAGATCGAAGACAACCGCTCGCCCGAATTGATTGCTCAGCATAAAAATATCGTTCCACTCTACGATTTGTTGAAGCGCTATCCAATTGCAGATCTCAATTGGTTCTTGTCCCAAACCACTGGTTTTATGCGTGACGCGCAGGGTCGCTTGATGGCCTTTCCTTATATGGCCGAAATCCCTGTGATGTTTTATAACGTCGAAGGCTACCAAAAGGCCGGGCTTGATGCTGCTAAGCCTGCTCGCACTTGGCCCGAACTGCAAAATCATTTGTTGGCCTTGCGCGACAAGGCGCATTACGATTGTCCGTTTGGCATCAGCCAACAGGTCAACACGCATCTTGAAAATCTAGCGCCCATCAACAATGCGGTGTATGTCACGCCCGCTAACGGGCTAGATAGTAAAGCGAAGCAACAGCCCGAGCTCAATTTGGCTGACCCTATCTTTATGCGCCATATGTCAATCATGGTGAGCTGGAAACGTTCAGAATTGCTGACGCAATATAGCAATGGCACCGAAGCAGACGCGCTGTTTGCTAAAAACAAATGTGCTGTCATTACGACCACCTCTGGTGCTTTAGGTCAGATGCTCGATGCTCGTGGTTTGAAGTTCGGCATGGCGCCCCTACCGTTTTATGATCAAGTGGGCCCCAAAGCAGGCGCTCCTTTCGTCAGTGGTGGCGCCTTGTGGGCGGTATCAGGTCACACCAAAGAGGCCGAGAAAGCAACGGTTGCCTTTTTAGAGCACCTCTCTAAACCAGTGGTTGCCGCCAACTGGCATCAACGTACTGGTTACTTGCCCTTAACGGACGCAGCCTTTCGCGCCGCAAATGTGTCGCTTTACGACAAGGTGCCTGGTATTCGATTGCTGGTTGATTCAATGCGCACAGTTAAAGATCCAAATAGTCGCGGTTTTCGCGCACGCAACTATCACAGCATCGAGCCTATCTTAGTTCGTCAGTTTGATGCAGCGTTATCGGGCAATACCCCACCCGTAGCAGCTCTAACGATGGCGCTCGACGAATCGCGTCCGCTGATGCACGATCCAGCGTTGGCCAAGACAGCGCCCGCAGCACGAAAAAAATAATCACTGTCAGTCAAGCGTTAAGTCAATGACGAAAAAAGTCGCTGATTAGTCGAGTGACTGACGAGTCAAGTTGCTAATTAGTCGAATCGCTCATACGCTTAACGCGCGAGCAGCAAAAAAAACGAGACCGTGAGGTCTCGTTTTTTTTGCGCGCTTTTTTCGTCTATGCGTGAGTCACACAATTGTGCTGACGATTGACACCGGTCAAGATCACTCCTTGTTAAATGTTTATGGGCGAGTGAGTCATGACGATGCGTGGCACTTGGTTGATGTTTGTCTTTGTATTGCTCTCTGGGTGCATGGGGCCTGCTGGTCGGCCTTGGCCTAGTGAACAGCCTAGTGGCACCAATATCCCTTCTGGCAAGCTTGACTTTGGCTGGAAGCTGTCAGGTGATCGTGCGGTCGCACCTCTGCAAGTATTTTCGGATACTTCACGTACTTGGTTGCAATGGCTGCCAGGTCAGATACTGCCGATCATCTTGGGTGCGACCGAGCAAGGCGAGCAGGTTTTAACCTATCTACGCCAAGGGCCTTACACCATCCTCGACGGGCACTGGCCCGCGTTGATTTTTCGCTCTGCACGCCAACAGGCGCGCGCTCGACGCGTAGACGCCTCGCTTGCCGCATCGGGCTCAGCGCATCATCCTGCGGCGCAATACCCGTTGGCTCCGCAATACCCGTTGGCCTCACAACACTCTACGAGTGCACAACAGCAGTCAAGCGCACCGCAGCAGCATAGTTTGCAGCACCCGTCGAGTTCGCCACAGCAGTCGGCTCAGCCGTCGCGGCCATTTTTTTCTGTCAGTCATACTGACCTTCATCTCAGACAAGCGTTGATTCGTTGGGCCGGCCTGAGTGGATGGCGCTTTGAGCCCGAGCATTGGGCGGTGGATGTCGATATCCCCTT
>JARXAG010000216.1 GCA_029866055.1 Burkholderiaceae bacterium | reverse complement strand
GACTAGATTTTGAACTTGAAATGGCGATGTTTGTCGGGCCCGGTAACGCACAAGGTAAGCGCATCACCATCGACGAGGCAGACGATCATATTTTTGGCGTTTGCATCCTAAATGACTGGTCAGCCCGCGACATTCAGGCCTGGGAAGTGCAGCCCTTAGGGCCCTTCTTAGCCAAAAGCTTTGCCACCACCATCTCACCCTGGATCGTGACACGCGAAGCCCTTGAACCCTTTCGGATGCCCTTTAACCGGCCAGCCTCTGATCCACAGCCCCTGCCCTATCTGATGAACGAGACAGTCAAACAAGCTGGCGTCTACGACATCGGCCTAAAAGCCCTGATCTCAACAGACCAATCGCGCGCGGCCAACCACACCCCCGCCCTGTTAGCCCACAGCAACCTATGCCATGCGTACTGGACCCTAGCCCAACTCATCACCCATCACACCGTCAACGGCTGCAACCTGCAACCCGGCGATTTAATCGGCACCGGCACCATGTCAGGCCCCGAACCCGAACAAGCCTTGTCCTTCAACGAACTCAGCTTCGGCGCCACCAAAGCCATCAAACTCCCGTGGGGCCAAGAACGCAAATTCTTAGAAGACGGCGACGAAATCACCCTACAAGCCGAGTGCATCAAACCCGGCTACCCCAGACTAAGCTTTGGCCAAGCAATAGGCAAAATCCTACCAGCGGTTTAAACGCCAACCAAAGTCACCCACCAAGGCAATCTGAACTTTCAAGCCTTTTGCAGGATCCGATGCCGCGTATTTTTTGCTCAGCCAAAAAATCACCGGATCGGACTCCGGCAAAAGGCGGGCGAACAACGAGCTCGAGGCAATCCCAACCCTCAAGCCCTTTGCAGGATCCGATGCCGCGTATTTTTTGCCCAGCCAAAAAATCACCGGATCGGACTCCGGCAAAAGCCGGGCGAATGAAGAGTACTAAGCCTGCAACACCTTCCCAGGATTCATAATCCCCTGCGGATCCAACGCCTGCTTAATCTGCTTCATCAACGTTAACTCAAGCGCGCTCTTGTAGCGCGTCAGTTCATCGCGCTTAAGCTGCCCCACCCCATGCTCGGCACTAATCGACCCCCCATGCGCATGCACACTATCGTGCACCAGCTGATAAACATCGTATTGCTGCGCCAATAATTGCTCTTCAGTTTGGTCAAGTGCACGCGCCACGTTGTAGTGCAAATTACCGTCACCCAAATGACCAAACACAATGTGCTGAATCCCCGGAAACTTCACCTGCAAGGCAGCGTTAGTCGTCTTCACAAACGTACTAATCAACGAGATCGGGATCGACACATCATGCTTGACGCTTTTGCCTAAACCCGCCTCAGCCAACGGGATGCTTTCGCGCAAATGCCACATCGCCCGGCTTTGAGCGATCGATTCTGCAATCGCCGCATCCGTCACCAGACCATCCTCAATGGCTGCACCCAACACAGCCTCGAAACGACCTTGTGCGTGCTCAGCGCTCTCGCTATCTGACAACTCAAGCAACGCATACCAAGGGGACTTAGCTGACGCCCCCTCGAACGGCAGACGCTGTTGTGGAAACAGCTTGACCACCGCTTCTAACACCGTACCCATCATGACCTCAAACCCCGTGAGCGAGGCTCCAAAGCCAGCACGTGCACGTGACAACACTGCGGTCGCATCTTCAAGTGAGTTCAGTGCCAGCATGGCCGTACATTGCGCCACCGGCAAGGGATACAGTTTGAGCGTCGCGGCGGTGATGATGCCAAGCGTGCCTTCGCTACCAATAAACAGATCTCGCAGGTCGTAGCCGGTGTTGTCTTTACGCAAACCACGCAGGCCGTGCCAGATTTCGCCTTCAGCCGTGACGACCTCAAGGCCCAATGCCAGCTCGCGCGTGTTGCCGTAACGTAAAACTTGCGTGCCACCCGCGTTCGTCGACAAATTGCCACCGATCGTGCAGCTGCCTTCAGCCGCCAAGCTAAGCGGAAACAACCGCCCCGCCTCGCGCGCAGCCGTTTGCACCGCCTGCAAAATACAGCCTGCCTCAACCGTCATGGTGTCATTATCGGTGTCGACCGAGCGCACACGGTTCAAGCGCGCCAAAGACAATACCAACGCGCGGCCGGTTTCGTCAGGGGTCGCGCCCCCACACATACTCGTGTTGCCACCCGAAGGCACAATTGGCACCTGGTGCTTGGCACACAGGCGCACCACCGCAGCGACCTCTTCGGTTGACCCGGGCCGCACCACAGCTAGTGCCTGGCCCTTGTAACGCCCGCGCCAGTCAACCAAAAAGGGGGCCGCGGCCTCACCGGTCAGGACCTGAGCGGCGCCTAATAATTTTTCGAGTTCTGGCAAGAGGTTCATTTGATTCTCTGGAGTTGTTGTGGCACTGGCTGCTACATCGATCCGTCTCAAGCTGACGTTTTGTGCAACGCGCCACTGTTTTAAGCAAATTAAAAAAAAGCTGCGTCAGTCGCTACAAATTGTAAGGGAGTTAGCCGGCATGAGTGTCACGGATCGGTGATAATGAGGCACGTAGTTTTATTTAGTAAACGTTTATCCCCTAAGAGCTTCGGAGCTTACCGTCGTGCCAGTTAACTACTCGTTTCCGCATTCTGCCTTTAAAGCCTACGACATCCGTGGCATTGTTCCCTCGGCACTGAACCCAGAATTTGCAAAAGATCTTGGCCGTGGTTTAGCCGCCCGTGCCAAGGCAGCAGGCGTGACCACCATGGTGGTCGGGCGCGATGGCCGCATCAGCAGCCCCTCACTTGCGGCGGCGTTACAACAAGGTATGCGCGACGGTGGTATCAATACCATTGACGTGGGCGAAGTACCTACCCCTCTGGTCTATTTTGCCGCTTACACCTTAAAAACAGGTTCTGGCGTCGCAGTCACTGGCAGCCATAATCCCCCCGATTACAACGGTTTTAAGATGATGATGGGCGGCGGCACCCTGCACGGTGAGGCCATCTTGGCTCTGCGTGATGAAGTGGCTGCAGGCCCTGCGCACGCAAACGCGTCTGGCACTGCCACCAGCGTAGATATTTTGACGCCTTATCTGGCGCGGGTACTCGGTGACGTTAAGCTGAGTCGCCCCATGAAAATCGCCATCGATTGCGGCAACGGTGTCGCCGGCGCAGTTGCCCCGCAACTGTTTCGCGCCCTAGGCTGCGAAGTCACCGAATTATTTTGCGAAGTAGACGGCACATTCCCGAACCATCATCCTGACCCCGCTGATCCCCATAACCTTGAAGACCTGATTCGTTGCGTACAGACCACCGAATGCGAAATTGGCTTGGCCTTTGACGGCGACGGTGACCGCTTGGGCGTTGTCACAAAGTCAGGTGAAATCATTTGGCCTGATCGCCAACTGATTTTGTATGCACGCGATGTGCTCACCCGCTGCCCCGGCGAAACCATTATTTATGACGTCAAGTGCAGTCGCCACGTTGCCGTCGCCATTCGCGAGGCGGGCGGCATGCCGTTGATGTGGCAAACCGGTCATTCGCTGATTAAAGCCAAGCTTGCTGAAACTGGCGCACCGTTGGCCGGCGAAATGAGCGGTCACGTATTTTTTAAAGAGCGTTGGTTTGGCTTTGATGATGGCCTGTACACAGGTTGCCGTCTACTTGAAATTTTGTCACGCTCAGCCAATCCGTCCGCGGTGCTTGAGGCGCTTCCACAAGGTGTTTCAACGCCTGAGCTCAAACTTGAAATGTCTGAGGGCGAGCCTCACGCCCTGATTAAACGCCTGCAAACCGAAGGTGTATTCGCTGGCGCCACCGAAGTCCTCAAAATTGATGGCCTGCGTGCCGACTACCCTGATGGCTTTGGATTAGCTCGCGCTTCAAACACCACACCCGTCGTGGTGTTGCGCTTTGAGGGCGACACCCCCGAAGCCCTCGTGCGTATTCAAGACGCGTTTCGCAAGCAGTTGCTAGCGCTTGCGCCACACGTCACGCTTCCCTTTTAATTTTTTTTGCAGCATCTACACTTATGAGCTCGTTGTCTAAAAGTCCAGCTTGGCTTGCTTTTTCTTCAGCCGTACACACCAGCCCGCTTACGGCAGACAGCTTGCGTATTTTGCCCGCCGTCGATCTTGAAGTCGATCTGAGTACCCAGCGCTACTCTGTGGCGTTTGAACAAGCCTCGGCCGCGCTGCTCAACCAACAAGGCTTTGAGGCTGCACGCAAAGGGCTCTTTGCGGGCGAGGCCATTAACTGGACTGAAAAACGTGCCGCTTGGCACACCGCCCTGCGGTCTGAGCACCCACCAGCGGGCGTGGCCAGCGCGATCAAAGCCGAACAAGAACGTCTGGCCAATTTTGTTGACTTGGTGAACGCGCAAAACCTGTATCGCAACGTCGTGCATCTTGGCATTGGCGGCAGCGACTGGGGCCCCAGGCTCGCCGTCGAAGCGCTGGCTGGCGTCAGCAGTCGGCGCACGATCCGTTTTGCCTCTAACGTTGATGCACACGCCATTACCGGCGCGCTCGACGGGCTCGACCCGCTTGATACCTTGGTCATTATTTCGTCAAAGTCGTTCACCACCACCGAATCTCTTGCCAATGCCGCGCGTGCCATCGAATGGTTCACAGCCAACGGCGTCAGCGAGCCGCTTGAGCACTTCGTTGCTGTGACTGCCAATCCGGCAGCAGCACGTGCCTTTGGTATTCGTGACGACCGCATCTTTGAATTTTGGGATTGGGTCGGTGGCCGTTATTCACTGTGGTCTTCAATCGGCTTACCCATTGCCTTAGGACTTGGCCTCAATGCTCTGAATGACATGCGTCGCGGCGCAGCCGAAATGGATGAGCATTTTTTGAATGCACCCATCGCGCGCAATGCACCCGTGCAAATGGCCTTAAGTGCCGTGGCCAACTGCAGTGTTCTCGGCTACGCCTCATTTGCCCTGTGCCCGTACGATGCTCGCTTGCGCCAATTGGTGCCATGGTTGCAACAGCTCGAAATGGAATCCTTAGGTAAAGCTACCCAGATTGATGGCAGCACCTTAGACGTGCCAAGCAGCCCCGCCGTTTGGGGCATGCCTGGCACCGATAGCCAACACACGTTTTTTCAGTGGTTACATCAAGATGGCAAAGGCGCACCAGTTGATTTTGTCTTGTGCGCCAAGCCCGACCATCAACACACCCGTCACCACCGCCTGTTGATTGCCAACTGCTTGGCACAACGCGCAGCACTGCGCGAGGGCAAGTCTTTTGAGCAAGCGCTTGCAGCGGTCAGTCAAACTGAAAAAGATCCGGTGCTGGCGGCGCAACTTGCTCAGCATCGGGTACATCCGGGCGGACGCCCTTCGACCCTAATCGTGCTGCCCCTGCTCGACGCCAAGCAGCTTGGATCGCTCTTGGCGCTGTATGAGCACAAGGTCTTCACCGAAGGCGTCTTGTGGGGCATCAACCCCTTTGATCAATGGGGTGTTGAGTTTGGCAAAAGGCTAGCAGTTGATATCGAAAAAAGCCTCGACGCCGAAGACAGCGAGTCGGCTGTTAGCGCTTTTGATCCGTCAACCGCGCACTGGATTCGCCGTTTAGCAACTAGTGCTGACGACAGTCACGCCTACGAGCGCCGTCGCGAAGAGCGTATCGCTCGCGGCCAACCACCCGAAGCCTGAGACGCAAGCTAAGACGCTGTCGACTTAGCGCAATACCCAAGTGACTAAGTCGCGCGCTAACACGCTCGCGACTTAGCGCAAAACTCAAGATACCAAGGCATTGCAGCTTGCAGGCCTTGGAGGATTGTGTGGCTCGGTTGATAGCCAAGCAGACGCTGTGCCTTCGAAATATCAGCCTGCGAATGTCGAACGTCACCCGCTCTAAAATCTCGATAATTTGGCGCTAACGAATAAGCCACTGCGTTCTCAGCAAGCGTTGAGACAAGATGTTGATGTAAGACGTTCAAACTTGTGCGTGCATTGACTGCAACGTTATAGACCTGATTAGTGCCCTCAGCGCCAGCCATCGCCGCCAAAATATTGGCTTGCACTGCGTTATCCACAAAACAAAAATCGCGACTCGTTTCGCCGTCGCCGTTCACCGATACCACCTCACCACCGAGCATGGCAGCAATCCACTTTGGGATTACCGCTGCGTAGGCACCCTCGGGGTCTTGCCGTTTACCAAAGACATTAAAGTAACGCAGGCCAATCGCCTTAACGCCGTAAGAGCGTGCAAAGACGTCTGCGTACAACTCGTTGACATACTTGGTGACGGCATAAGGCGATAGCGGCTTACCAATCTGGTCTTCAACTTTTGGCAACGCCGGATGGTCGCCATAGGTTGAGCTTGAGGCCGCGTAAACAAATGACTGCACCTTGGCATCGCGCGCCGCGACCAACATGTTCAAAAAACCAGAGATGTTGACGTCGTTTGTGGTGATTGGATCAGCGAGCGAGCGTGGTACCGAGCCCAGCGCGGCCTGATGCAATACATACTCTGCCCCCTCAACCGCTTGAGCACAGGTTGAAGCTTCGCGAATATCGCCTTGTATAAACCGAAAATTTGACCATTGCTTGGCGCTAACGCTTGCTCGTACTTCGTCAAGGTTATGTTGGTAGCCCGTTGCAAAATTATCAAGGCCCACCACACGCTGCTCAAGCTTCAGCAAGGCTTCAAGCAGATTCGACCCAATGAAACCTGCGCACCCTGTGACCAACCAGCTGCGAGGGGCGGCGCGCAATTGTTGTTGAACTTGCTGGTAGCGCATGCCAGGTACCTGTGTCATAAGCGCAAATCTGACTGATCAGCAGGCAAAATGTATTTGAGGTCATACAGCACGTGCTCGGGCTTACCTAAGGCCCGAATCGCTGACGCACCCATCTCGATAAACTGCCGATGGGCCACCGCAACAATGATCGCATCGTAGCGACCGGCTTGCAAAGTCTGCACCGGCGATAAACCGTATTCATGCTGAGCCTCTTGCGCCGACACCCACGGGTCGTACACGTCTACCTCAACGTTGTACTCGTGAAGCTCTTTGACGATATCCACCACACGGGTATTGCGCAGATCGGGGCAATTCTCTTTAAACGCCAGACCCATCACCAAGACGCGCGCGCCTTGCACATGGATACGTTGGCGCGTCATCAATTTTACGAGCTGAGAGACCACGTAGCTGCCCATGCCGTCATTTAAGCGACGCCCAGCCAAAATGATTTCTGGATGATAGCCAATCGATTGTGCTTTATGTGTGAGGTAATACGGATCGACACCAATGCAATGACCGCCCACTAAACCCGGACGAAAGGGTAGAAAATTCCATTTTGTTCCGGCGGCTTGTAAGACGGCTTCGGTATCGATGCCAAGCTTATTAAAGATCAACGCCAGTTCGTTGATCAATGCGATGTTCACATCACGCTGAGTGTTTTCAATCACCTTGGCCGCTTCTGCCACCCGAATACTCGGCGCACAATGTGTGCCCGCGACACTGATCTCGCGGTAGATTTGATCAACGAGTGCTGCGATCTCGGGCGTCGAGCCTGACGTGACTTTTTTAATCGTACTGACGCGGTGCTCTTTATCGCCGGGGTTGATGCGCTCTGGGCTGTAACCGGCAAAGAAGTCTTTGTTAAAGACCAAGCCCGACACCCGCTCAAGAACAGGCACGCAGTCTTCTTCGGTAGCGCCTGGGTAGACCGTCGACTCATAAATGACGATGTCACCCTTTTTGAGCACGGCACCAATGGTTTCGCTCGCTTTAATCAGTGGGGTCAAATCCGGGCGCTTATATTCATCAATCGGAGTGGGCACTGTCACGATAAAGACATTTGCGGCGCTCAGCTCAGCGCGGTCTGCCGTACAGCGCAAGCCTTGGGCGCTAGCAAGCTCAGCGTCATCGACTTCAAGGGTGTGGTCGTGGCCCTGCTGCAGGGCTTGTATGCGGGCCGGATTAATGTCAAAGCCAAGCACTGACCTTTTTTTGGCGAACTCGACTGCGAGAGGTAATCCCACATAGCCCAGCCCGATCACCGCAAGTTTGACATCCTGAATGAGCAAAGTTTTCTCCAAAATACCTGCAGGCGCTCGAGCTAGCGGGTGATTTCTTACTGCAAGAGTGTGAGTTTAAAGGCTAGGGGGAAATTTTGTTGCCAGACCGCTGTCGTAGACCACCATTGAAGGCATGACGGTCGCGATAAGGGGCTATACGTTGCGTTCAACTCAACTCACTAGCCGGACTGCACGTTGAAACAGCTTAAAGGGCGTTTGCATTTACGTTTGACAAAAAAAGAGGCCAAGACCTTGCGGTCTTGGCCTAAATCCACCAAAGGAGGAGGGTGGAGGAGACAATCGTGGCAAATTGAGGAGTAAGTTTCAGCGTTTTATAAATAAATAACGCTTGACTCGCTCTGATTGCTTTGCCTGACCGCTATCCTAGATAACGACTGCTTCAGTCAAAACACTTATGACTCAACTTCCATAAACAGATAGTAATCTATTTTTTTGTGCAATGCAAGAAAATCTATCAAAACAAGAATAAATATTTATTTTGTTGTTTTTGTGCATCGCAACAAAATTTTGTTGCTTAGACGCGATACGCCGTCGCCGTCATCAATTTAGACATTAACCGCATCACACCCCGCACAGGCGCAGGCATCCCCACCGCCCCTGCTCGCTCGGCCGTCACGCGATGGCCGATCTCGTCTTGTTTCATTTGCTCGACGATTTTTCGTGAGCGGGTGTCACCTGCTGGTAAACGCTGCAGGTGATCTTCAAGATGCGCCTCAACCTGCCGCTCGGTTTCGGCCATAAATCCCAAATTACGCGCCACACCGGCCCTAGCTGCCAATACCCCTAAGGTAAATGAGCCGGCATACCAAAGCGGGTTCAACAGACTGGGCCGACTGTCAAGCTCGCGCAACCGTTGTTGACACCAGGCCAGGTGATCAATCTCGTCGGCCGCCGCGCGATAAAAAAGTGCCGCGCTCGAAGGGTCTTTGCTTGCAGCGGCCTGCCCGCGGTAAAGCGCCTGCGCACAGACCTCACCTACGTGATTGACGCGCATTAAACCGGCCGCGTGTGTTGCCTCTGGCGCGGTTAATTCGTGACCAACGTCGGGCTTGACTGCACCGGCCGGATTGGGCCGAGCGGCCGCAGCTTGCCCCGCCAGCACCTGCAACGCCACATCAACTTCAGCGATGAAGGGATCAAGCCAATGCTGACGACGAGCAAAGTGCGAAGATCCAACTGAAACCGCTTCTGGGGCTGTCATACATAACCTTAAGGTGAGATCCGTCTAGATCTGACGGAAGGGATCTATGGTTTGAATTTTAAGGCTCTACGCAAGATTTTGCTCAAAACTTGATTATCATTCTGACTTAACTGTTAAGGATTGCATATGGAAGTCAAAATCGATTGGGGTGGCCCTGACGGCATGCTGTTCGTCGCGCAGACCGGAACCGGGCACATTGCAGCCATGGATGGCGCACCCGACGGCGGCGGCCATAACCTGGCCCCGCGTCCAATGGAGCTCTTGTTGGTAGGCACAGGGGGTTGCACAGCCTATGACGTCGTCCTCATCCTGAAGCGCGGGCGCCATGCCATCGTGGGTTGCTCGGTCAAGCTGATTGCAGAGCGCGCCGACGTTGACCCAAAAGTATTCACCAAAATCCATTTCGTCTTTACGGTCACAGGGCACAAGCTGCCTCGCGCGGCGGTCGAGCGCGCCATTGCACTCTCGCACGAGAAATACTGCTCGGCCTCGGCCATGCTAGCGCATACTGCTGCGATCACTTGGGCTGCAGAGATTGTCGATACCGGCGGCAGCGCCACCGAGACATCCTAATTACAGGATTCATGTAGATGAACCAATACGAAACCTTCATGCGTCATGTCTATACGACGGGCGTAAACAAAACCGATCGAACCGGCACCGGTACGCGCTCGGTCTTTGGCTATCAGATGCGGTTTGATCTAGCAAAAGGGTTTCCGTTGGTCACAACAAAAAAGCTGCATACCCGAAGCATTTTTGTTGAGCTCTTATGGTTCTTACGGGGTGACTCAAACGTCAAATGGTTGCAAGACAATGGCTGCAGCATTTGGGACGAGTGGGCCAGGCCCGACGGTGACTTAGGGCCCGTCTATGGGGTGCAATGGCGCTCGTGGCCGACCCCCGATGGTCAGCACATTGACCAGATCAGTCAGGTGCTTGAGCAAATTCGCAACACCCCCGATTCACGCCGCCTGATTGTGTCAGCCTGGAACGTCGGCGAAATCAAAAATATGGCATTACCCCCTTGCCATGCCTTCTTTCAATTTTACGTCGCGCAAGGCAAGCTATCGTGCCAACTGTATCAGCGCAGCGCCGATATCTTTTTAGGGGTGCCCTTCAACATCGCGAGTTACGCGCTGTTGACCCATATGGTGGCACAGCAATGCAACCTTGAAGTTGGCGATTTTGTCTGGACCGGCGGCGATTGTCATATTTATAGCAATCACTTCGAACAGGTTGAATTGCAACTCTCACGCACGCCTAATCCTTACCCAACACTTGCCTTGCAACGCAAGCCGGACTCTTTATTCGATTACCGCTACGAAGACTTTGTCATCGAAAATTACGAGCACCATCCACATATCAAGGCACCTGTTGCCGTTTGATTTCGTTCAAGAGAGTTGGCTGATGCAGCTGAATTTAATTGTTGCCTATGCCCGCAACCGCACCATTGGGCGAGACAACACCTTGCCCTGGAAACTACCCGGTGATTTAGCGCACTTTAAGCGCACGACCCTGGGGTGCCCCATTTTGATGGGACGTAAAACCTGGGATTCACTTGGAAGACCATTACCTGGGCGACGCAATATCGTGATCACGCGCGACGCGAGCAAGGCGTTCGTGGGCGCAGAGGGCTGCACGAGCTTGTCTCAGGCGCTCGAAGCCGTCAAAGATGCCGAGCAAGTATTTGTCATTGGCGGTGCGCAAATTTACCGAGAAGCGCTGCCGCTGGCGCACCGCGTCGTCGCGACTGAAATACAGGCCGATATTGAGGGCGATGCGATGTTTGATCCTCTCGACAAAGCAGTGTGGCACGAAACCTCTCGTCAGTCTCAACCGGCAGAAAACGGGCTTGATTACGATCTGGTCGAGTACCATCGCCTTAAAGGCTAAGTCATGAACAAAAAACTACTCAGTGCCGTTAGTGCGCTTCTCCTCCTTTTTGGACTCTACGCGGGTACCAGTTGGTACATCGGCGGGCGTGTGCAAGCCGAAGCCAACACCGTCGTCGACTCGATCAATACCTACATCGCAAAAAACTGGTCAGATCAAGTGCGTGTTACCTTGCGAAACTATGAACGCGGCGTATTCTCAAGCGAGGCCTCGTATCTTCTGACCTTTCCTGCCAGTAAAACCGCGACGCTAAGCCCCGAAGTTTTGGTGGTCAATCGGATCACGCATGACGCACTGCCTTTTGCGCAGATTACACGCGGCAACTTCGAATGGTTATCCGCATCCATTCACACCACACTGGCACCCACTGCGTTCACCGAAGCGCTCTTCAAGGCCACGGGCGGGCAATCGCTGATTGAAGGGCACACGCAACTGAGCGTCAAAGGCGTGGCCAAGCTCGACTGGCTCATTCGCCCGGTTGATCACACACAAGACACCGTGCGCTCGCGTTTTGCGGGGGCCACCTTGGTGGCTGAGCTCGGCCCTAGCTTTCATCACACCAAAGGTGAGCTCAAAGTCAAGGCGCTGAACATTACCGATGGCAAAGTCACACTCGACATCAAAGCAAGCCGCTTGCACACCGACACCCACCCAGGGCAGTCAGGCCTGAGCATCGGTATCAGCGGCGCAGATATCGGAGAGCTCACCCTCACGTCTTTAAATTTTCCGACCGTGACGGCCAAACAGATCAATACACGTTTAGTTTTGAATGAGAAAGACAACCTGTTAACCGGGCAGTCGCACTATGATATCGAGCGTCTGACAATCGATAAAAAAGACTGGGGGACGCTACAACTCACGGCCTCATATGACAAACTGAACGGCAATGCCGTTAAGTCACTTGGTGACCTGTACACCACTATTCTGACCCGCTTGCTCAACAGCGAGCCTGAGGCCGACTTAACGACTGCGGCAGACCTGAAGCAGTTTTGGGGCCACGTGCAGACCCTCGTTAAAAACAGCCCGACAGTCAGGCTCGACCCGCTGATTTGGCAAACGGCAAATGGGCAAAGCTCAATCACTTTAAGCACTGTGCTCGCCCCAGTCGATCTGCGCAGCGGCGGTCTGGGCTTAAATGGTAACCCGCTCCAAACCATTGATGTCACGATTGCGATCTCGCGAGCGATGGCGGTTGGGGTACGCACCACGGCTCTCGAAGCGAACGGCGTCAAACCGGCTCAGGCTAAAAGCACTGCCGAAAAAGACATCGCGAGTGCGCTCGACGTCGCCGCCAAATTAAAGCTAGGCGCACTCAAGGGTGACCGCTTTGTCGCACAACTGAGTTTCAAAGACAACGTCGTGAAGGTCAACGGGCAAGTGATTTCAGCTGAGACGTTGCTAAAGCTAGCGTCTTCACTAGTCCCAGCCAGTTGGCTTTCGACAGAACCTGTTGCAAGTGCAGATGGGCCCGAT
>JARXAG010000067.1 GCA_029866055.1 Burkholderiaceae bacterium | reverse complement strand
GAGGGGCGGCTGTTGACCTTGCCGCAAATTGATGCCGGTAATCAGATCGTACTAGCGTTTAAAGGCCCCAAACTTGAGGTCTCGATCGAGCGGCTCTTGGCCCGCGCCGAAGACGTTGAGAAGCAATACGGGCTGCCAGCAAAAAAATGGGCTCGCTCAATGCTGGGCCGTGCTGAACATGCAATGTTAGTGATTTAACGGGATAGCATTGCTCTATGAAAGACGGATTGGTTCAATGATATATCGGGCATACTTGGCGGCTTTACTCTGTGGCCTCACGCTGTTAGTGGCGTCGGGTGCCTGGGCGCAAACCAAGTCTGTGTTCGTCTTAGCCACCGAGCGTGGCCCAGGCGCCGAGGCGCTGCGAGACGGCCTACGAGATGCCTTAAAGGCAGTTGGCTTTGTCGAAGGGCGTAATCTCAAAATGATATCTGAGACGGTCGTAGACGACGAGCAGCGGCTGAGTCAGCAAGCTTTGAACTTAGTCCTAGGGCGCCCCGATGTGTTGGTCGCGCTGTCAATCCCTGCCGCTCAGTCACTCATGCGGCACACCAAGCAAATGCCAATTGTGTTTGCGGGCGTCACAGATCCGGTACAGGCCGAGTTAGTGCCGAGTTGGTCTGCCTCAGGTACAAACGTCACCGGCGTCTCGGATTTGCTGACGATGACTCGCAGGGTTCAGATGATTCGACAGTTTGTTCCCCAGGCTCGGCGAGTGGGTGTGGTGTACAACCCTGCCGACGCAGCTTCGGTTGTTGTGATTCGCGAGTTTCAAGAGCAGCTCACGAAGTCTGGGATGCTGATGGTTGAAGTGGCGGCTCAGCGCTCGGTAGACGTCGCTGCCGCAAGCCGCAGTTTGATCGGAAAGGTCGATGCGCTGCATACGTTTTGGGATTCGCATACCCAGGCGGCCTACCCAGGCTTGGTGAAAGTCGCTAACGACGCCAAGATGGCGTTGCTGGCTGCCGATACCGCCAGCGTGCAGGCGGGGGCGTTAGCGGCCTTGGTGGTGACTGAGCGCGATGTGGGGGCGGCGGCAGGCCGGCAAGTGATCAGGATTTTACGTGGCGCCAAGCCCGGGGCGATTGCCCCAGAGGTCATTAGCCGACCCCAGATCCAACTCAACCTAGTCGCCGCAAAAAAGCAAGGTGTCAGCCTGCCTGAGGCCTTACTCAAAAACTCGACTGTGATCGTCAAACCCTAGTCGCCGCAAAAAAGCAAGGCGTTACCCTCTCTGAGGCCGTGCTCAAACACTCGACTGTGATTGTTCAACCGTGATTGGCGGCGCGTGAGCTTTGTAAGCGATAATGTGACAAATAGGCTAGGATTTCAGGCCATGGATCGTCTAGCCAACCTACTGAATAAGCTGCTCACATCATGATCGATCTTGGTATCAACATTGACCACGTCGCGACACTGCGACAACAGCGCCATACGGCCTATCCTGACCCGATTGCCGCGGCTTTGCTAGCAGAAGAGGCCGGGGCTGATCTCATCACCCTGCATCTGCGCGAAGATCGTCGCCATATCCAAGATGCCGACGTCTTTGCCCTGCGACCTCAATTGCGTACCCGCATGAATCTTGAATGTGCGATTACTGCCGAAATGCTGCAGATTGCCTGCAAAGTCGTACCGCAAGATGTGTGCCTTGTCCCTGAAAAACGTGCTGAGTTGACCACTGAGGGCGGCCTCGAGGTTGCCGGTGCCTTCGATGTCGTGAGTGCTGCGGTCAAGCAACTGCAAGGCAGTGGCATTCGCGTTTCACTCTTTATTGACCCCGAGGCGGCACAGATTCGCGCTGCTGCCGATACGGGTGCGACGGTGATCGAACTGCACACGGGTGCTTATGCAGAAGCAGCCTCAGAGGCCATCGCTGCGCTCGAACTTCAGCGACTCGAACAGGCGATTCGTGTCGCGGTCGGTCTGGGTTTACGCGTCAATGCCGGGCATGGTCTGCACTTTGGCAATGTGGCCCCGATTGCGGCGCTCGACGGGATTGCAGAGCTCAATATCGGTCACGCGATCGTGGCGCAGGCGATTTTTGATGGCTGGCAAAACACCATCCGCAATATGAAGGCCGCCATGATCACAGCAAGGCTCAATGCCCAGCGTGGTGTGTTGTTACATCCCCGTAAACATTAACTGAGCTAGCCACTGTGAGCGCGATTGCCGGCATCGGAACTGATCTCGTCAAAATGGACCGTATCGATCGGGCTTGGCAGCGCCACCCAGAACGTTTCCCACAAAAAATATTAGGTGCAGATGAGTTGCGCGTCTTTCACGCCAGAGCGGCGCGCGACCGTGCGCGGGGCGTCCGCTATCTGGCCACGCGGTTTGCCGCCAAAGAAGCCTTTTCAAAGGCGATTGGGCTGGGCATGCGTATGCCGATGTGGTGGACTCGCATGCAGACGTTGAATGCCCCAGGTGGGCGACCGCGCGTCGTACTGTCAGAGCCGCTAGCTCGATGGTATGCCGAGCGTTACGGTGCGGCTCATGTATCACTGACGGACGAGTCTGAGTACGGTGCGGCCTATGTCGTTGTTGAATCTTTGCCTATCTCTTTGTGAACTGAATCTACGAGAAATTTTGTGAAAGCTAACAAAAAAATGCCAATGTTCGAACGCGGCCCATTGATGGTCGATGTCGCCGGTCACACACTCACCGCAAACGAAAAAAAGAGGCTCCAGCATCCCCTGGTAGGTGGGGTGATTTTGTTTGCTCGCAACTTTGAAAATCGTGAGCAACTCGTTGCGTTGACGCGCAGTATTCACCGGTTACGTACCCCTCAGTTATTGATTGCCGTGGATCACGAAGGCGGTCGCGTGCAACGGTTTCGCACTGATGGTTTCACCGCGCTGCCGACAATGCGCAGCTTGGGTGAGCGTTGGATGCAAGATCCCTTGCAGGCGATGCGCATGGCGACCGAGGTCGGCTATGTGTTGGGCGCCGAGCTGCGAGCGTGCGATGTTGACTTAAGTTTTACTCCAGTCCTTGATCTGGATTATGGCGTGAGTTCGGTGATCGGCGATCGTTCGTTTCACCGAGATCCTCGCGTGGTCGCGATGTTGGCGCGCGCGCTGGCGCAAGGCCTAAAGCTGGCCGGGATGGCCGCTTGCGGTAAACACTTTCCGGGTCACGGCGCCGTGAAGGCAGATTCGCATCACGCCATCCCTCGCGATCCACGTTCGCTCACACGCATTCTTCAAGAAGACGCTGCACCCTACCAGTGGCTAGGTGATCAGGTGATTGCGTCGGTGATGCCTGCCCATGTGATTTATTCAAAGGTTGATACTAAGCCAGCTGGCTTTTCGTCTAAGTGGATCCAAGATATTTTGCGCGGCAAATTACGCTATGACGGCGTGGTGTTTTCTGACGATCTCACCATGGAAGCGGCCGCGGTGGCGGGCGATATTTTGGCGCGTGCGCAGGCCGCACTGCAAGCGGGTTGCGATATGGCGTTGGTCTGTAATCGCCCTGATCTGGCAGATGAATTACTCGTCCGCTTGTCGCAGGAGTCTGACCCAGCCTCGCTGGCGCGTATCGACCGTTTGATGCCCGCTGGGCAAGCGCCCGATTGGCAAGCATTGCAGCAACAACTCGCCTACCGAAAGGCGCTTGAATCTGTACGTGAACTCAATGAGCGAAGCTGAAGCTCCTGATTTTGACATCAAAGAGTTTCTTGTACGCCTACCCCACCTGCCAGGCGTGTACCGGCATATCGATGTGTCGGGCGAAGTGCTCTACGTGGGTAAAGCACGCGACTTAAAAAAGCGTGTCTCGTCGTATTTTCAAAAAACAGCCTCCAGCCCGCGTATTGGGCACATGGTGGCGCGAGTCGTCAAAATCGAGGTCACCGTCACGCGCTCAGAGGCCGAGGCGCTGATCCTTGAAAACAATCTGATCAAAAGCCTGCGGCCACGCTACAACATCTTGTTTCGTGACGATAAGTCTTATCCCTATTTGATGCTGTCAGCGCACGCCGCGCCGCGCATTGCCTATTACCGCGGTTCGACCCAAAAGAAAGGCCAGTTCTTTGGGCCGTATCCCAGTGCTTGGGCGGTGCGAGACACACTTCAGATTTTGCAAAAAGTGTTTCGCCTGCGTACCTGCGAAGACTCAGTGTTTTCAAATCGCTCGCGACCATGCCTGTTACATCAAATTGGGCGTTGTTCGGCGCCTTGTGTCAACGAGATCACCCCTGAGGCATATCAGCAAGATGCCGAGCGTGCAGCGCGATTCTTAAATGGCGAAACACAGCAGATCATGGGCGATATCGAAGCCCGCATGCTGACTGCCTCGCAAGCCCTTGAGTTCGAGCAGGCTGCGTTATTACGGGATCAAATGGGTGCTTTGGCGAAAGTATTGCATCAGCAAACCATGGAGGACACCGACCAAAGCGATACCGACATTATTGTCGTGGCGCAAGCGGGCGGGCGAGTCTGTGTGAACTTGGCGATGGTGCGCGGCGGCAGGCATTTGGGGGATCGCGCATTTTTTCCGACGCACACCGATGGTGATTCTCCGTCACAAGTGCTCGAAGTTTTTATGGCACAGCATTATCTTGATCACCCCTTACCAGCGGCTGTGGTCGGCTCGCATGCTTTGCCCGATACAGAGTTAATCGATTTGTTAGCTGAATCGCGTGCCACCAAGTCACGGTTTATCAATCGACCGCAAGGCGTGCGACGCGCTTGGCTTGAACAGGCCACACGCAACGCCGAGATGGCGTTGGCCAATGCGTTGTCAGAGACAGGTGCCCGCAGTGCGCGTACGCTCGCCTTGGCTGAGGCGCTTGAGCTTGATACCGATCCGGTGGTGCTCGAGGCGCTGCACATTGAGTGCTTTGATATCAGCCACACCGCTGGTGAGGCCACACAGGCTTCGTGCGTGGTGTTCGCTCATCATGCGATGCAACCCTCTCTGTATCGCCGCTACAACATTGCTGGGATTACGCCTGGTGACGACTACGCGGCCATGCGCCAGGTGCTGACGCGCCGTTTTGGTAAGGTCGCTGATGGCGAGGCAGTCATGCCTGGTTTGGTATTGATTGATGGTGGCAAAGGCCAGGTCGAAATCGCCAGACAAGTGTTTGTTGAACTTGGCCTGAGTATCGACGTATTGGTGGGCGTTGCCAAAGGCGATCATCGTAAGGTTGGCCTCGAAACGCTGATCTTTGCCGACGGCCGCGCCTCGCAAGCGTTGGGACAAGAGTCTGCCGCCCTGATGTTGATTGCTCAGATTCGCGATGAGGCGCATCGTTTTGCCATCACGGGGATGCGTGCCAAACGAGCGAAGGCGCGTAACGTTTCACGGCTTGAAGATATTGATGGGATTGGCGCTAAACGCCGTCAGCGCTTGTTGGCACGCTTTGGCGGCTTTAGCGGCGTTGCAAACGCCAGTATTGAAGACCTCACCTCGGTTGAAGGCATTTCTCCAGAGCTCGCTGAGCGATTGTATTTTGCCCTGCGGTGAAATATCTTTGTCATGATTAAGTGATGTAGCATAGCGCTATGCCTTTTAATATCCCTATTTTTCTCACATGGCTGCGAATCGCCATGATTCCGATGGTGATCGGGTTGTTTTATCTTCCCGAGAGCTGGATGACCTTACCCGTGCGCGATGCTTGGGCGGCAAGTGCTTTTATCTTGGCAGCCTTAACCGATTGGTTTGACGGTTGGTTGGCGCGCCGCTGGAACCAAACCTCCGCCTTTGGGGCATTTTTGGATCCAGTTGCCGACAAACTCATGGTGTCGGCGGCGTTGCTTGCGCTGTTGAATCTGGATCGCGTCGACGTCATGATCGCGTTGATTATCATCGGCCGCGAAATCACGATTTCAGCATTGCGCGAATGGATGGCGCAATTGGGTGCGAGCGCTAGCGTTGCGGTGCACTGGCTGGGTAAATTCAAAACTGCCTCGCAGATGATTGCGATCCCATGCCTGCTGTATCACGAAGATCTCTTCGGGATCCCATTGGCGCGCGTGGGCTTTGTTTTAATCGTGGTCGCCGCCATTTTGACAGTTTGGTCGATGCTGTATTACTTGCGTCGCGCCTGGCCTGTCATCCTCGAGAAAACCACTTAATTCGACTGGCCGAGGGCTTGCAGCCTCTCTTTGCTTTCTGACAATCAACAAGGTTGACTCAGGTTTTGAAAGCAATCGTAAAGGGCATGCTAATTTCATCATTAAGCGCCGAGCCTCAGGCTTTCGGAGTCGCCTGATGAAATCTCTTTATCAATAGCTGGCGTGTTGTCCGCAACGTGAGCCTTGTCTCGTGTGGATTTGATCTAGATCAATACGCCATCGTTTGCTAGAAATTACGATTCAGGCATGAAGCCCAGATCGAGTTCTAGTTCGCAAACAGCCATCCATTCGCAGATAGCGAACGATTCACAGGCCACGGCTCACGCGGTTTGCACTCAGTCCGTCGCACAGCGCCGCCGAGGCTTGGTGCGCTTGGGGTTGGCGTGGCTTGCCATGATGCAAGTGATGATGTTTGCCTTGCCCGGGTACCTTCGGCCTGAGGCGGGCGGCCAAGACAGCCTTGAAGTGCTCGACTGGGCCATCTTCTTAATGAACTGGGCAAGTCTGACGCTCACTATCCCAGTCATCTTGTATTCGGCCTGGCCGATTTGGTTGGGTTGCACCCGTGCGTGGTCAGCGCGTCGAATTACCATGGATGTCCCCGTTGGCATCAGTATGCTTGCCGCGTTTATCCCCAGCGTGATGGCGACCTTTAAGGGCTCGGGCGAAGTCTATTTTGATTCAATCACCATGTTTGTCGCGTTTTTGCTGACTGCACGTTATGTCGAGCAACGCGCCAGTTTGGTTGACGCGGACGCGTCTGCCCAAGCAAACTTGGCGAGCTTCAGTCTGCCCTTGATGACTCAGGCTAACCGCGTCGCAACCCTGTTTGTGCTGATCCAGCTCACGGTGGTGGCTGTGATAGGCGCCATTTGGTGGGTGATCGCACCCACACAGGCGTGGTCTGTCTTGGTGTCGTTGCTTGTAATGAGTTGCCCTTGCGCGCTGTCTTTGGCCGCGCCGGTGTCGTTGGCTGCGCTGCAAGTGAATCTAGCGCTTGCTGAGCCTTTGCCTGCAAACCAGCATGAGGCGCTACTCGAGCGCACCGTTCGCATCACGCGCCAAAATCTTTATGGTGCCTTGGCTTGGCACGTCTTGACCATGCCTTTGGCTGCCATGGGTTGGGTCACGCCTTGGTTGGCTGCGCTGTCGATGTTGCTGTCCTCGGTAGCCGTGCTGCTCAATGCCTGGCGGCTCTATCGACCCAGACGGGCTGGGCTTGGTCGTGCGGTCGGTGTGTTGACACAAAACCAACACCTTCAGACCTAGCGCAATACCTATGGAAATTCTCTATCTTCTATTGCCTTTGTCGTTGGCCATCGTTGCCATGATTGGCGCGGTGTTGTGGTGGGCTGTTTTTTCAGGACAGTATGACGACGCAGAGCAGGCTGGTCTCTCTATTTTGCACGACGACGATCACACGGTGAGTTGATCCTTATCAAATGTTTAGTTGATCCATATCAAAGCCGACTTCTGCCGCACTTGGCATGATGTCAATATCAAGATTCATGAGACACAAGGCGCCAATCATGACAAGTACTGCGGCAGTTAAAACAGAAAATTTTAATTACGGTGTTGTTAGGCAATTTGCTGTGATGACGGTGGTTTGGGGTGTCGTGGGCATGTTGGTGGGGGTGGTCTTGGCCGCACAACTGATGTGGCCTCAACTCAATTTTGATATTCCGTGGCTGACCTATGGGCGTCTGCGCCCGTTACATACCAACGCAGTGATCTTTGCCTTTGGTGGCAGCGCCCTGTTTGCTGCCTCGTATTACGTGGTGCAACGCACTTGTCAGGCGCGGTTGTTCTGCGCACCGCTTGCAGCATTTACGTTCTGGGGTTGGCAGCTGGTCATTGTCGCCGCAGCCGTGACACTGCCCTTGGGGATCACCACCAGTAAAGAATACGCCGAGCTAGAGTGGCCAATCGATATCTTAATTACGCTCGTGTGGGTGGCCTACGCAGTGGTGTTTTTTGGCACCATCGTCAAGCGTAAGGTGAAGCACATTTATGTCGCCAACTGGTTCTTTGGCTCATACATTTTGACGATCGCGATTTTGCATATCGTCAACAACATCGAGATGCCTGTCTCGCTCTGGAAATCCTACTCTGCTTACGCCGGTGTGCAAGACGCGATGGTGCAGTGGTGGTATGGGCATAACGCGGTCGGATTTTTCTTGACTACCAGTTTTCTGGGCATGATGTATTACTTTGTGCCCAAGCAGGCCGAGCGCCCCATTTATTCGTATCGCTTGTCGATTGTGCACTTCTGGGCTTTGGCATTCACCTACATGTGGGCCGGTCCGCATCACCTCTTGTATACCTCGTTGCCCGACTGGACTCAATCCTTGGGCATGGTGTTTTCGTTGATTCTGCTAGCGCCTTCTTGGGGTGGAATGATTAACGGGATCATGACGCTCTCGGGTGCTTGGTATAAGTTGCGCACCGATCCAATCCTGAAATTCATGGTGGTTTCGCTGTCGTTTTACGGGATGTCAACCTTTGAAGGATCGATGATGTCGATCCGTACCGTCAACGCGCTGTCGCACTACACAGACTGGACAATCGGACACGTGCATTCAGGCGCGCTGGGTTGGGTCGCCATGATCACCTTTGGCATGCTGTATTACCTGATCCCCAGGCTCTGGGGGCGCGAAAAAATGTATAGCGTCAAGCTCATTGAGTTGCACTTCTGGATCGCCACAGTCGGCGTCGTGTTGTATATCGCAGCAATGTGGATTGCCGGTGTGATGCAAGGTTTGATGTGGCGCGCCACTGAAGTCGATGGATCCTTGACCTATAGCTTCGTCGAATCAGTGAAGTCGACTGCACCGTTTTACTTTATTCGGTTGCTGGGTGGATTGCTTTACCTCTTTGGAATGCTGTTGATGGCCTATAACGTGTTCAGAACGGTCATCGGACAAACTGCGGTGAATCCGGTGGTGCCAGACGCCGCGGCTTCAACCCCTCAATTATCTAGCTTGGCAAAGGCCTGAGGAGCACATCATGGCACAAGAAAAAACAAGTTTCTTCTCGCACGCAACGCTTGAAAAAAATATCGGTCTGATGATTATCTGCAGTATCTTGGTCGTGCTGTTTGCCGGCTTAGTGCAGATTGTTCCGCTGTTTTTTCAGCACTCAACGACTAAGCCTTCGGCGGGTGTCGAACCCTACGACGCCGTGCGTTTGATGGGCCGCGATCTCTACATCCGTGAAGGATGTGTTGGCTGCCATTCGCAGCAAATCAGAATGTTGCACGCCGAAGTGCAGCGTTATGGTCCTTACTCTGTTGCTGGCGAGTCTGTTTTTGATCATCCATTTTTGTGGGGTTCAAAACGCACGGGTCCTGATTTGGCACGCATCGGCGAGCGCTACTCTGATGACTGGCATCGTGTCCATCTGCGCAACCCGCGCGCCGTCGTGCCCGAATCGAATATGCCTGGCTATCCTTGGTTGGCCACCAATCCGGTTCAAAGTGATGATATCGGCGATCGCATGCGTGCCTTACGCATCTTGGGCGTGCCCTACACCGACGCTCAGATTAGCGCCGCACCCGCAGCACTCAAAGGCAAAACAGAAGAAGACGCCTTGATCGCCTATCTGCAAGGATTAGGCACTGGTGTGCGCAAAGCCGCACAGGCACAGTCGCTTAAAACAGGGGGTAAATAATGCTTGCTTATCTCAATGCCTTGTCAACGATCATGGCGATGCTGACGTTCTTTGCAATTGTCTGGTGGGCGTTTTCACGCGAACGCCAAACGGCAAACCACGAAGCGGCCATGTTGCCTTTCGCCTTGCCCGATGAATCGCACCCACATCCACACGGAGGCACACAGCCATGAGCGACTTTGTCAACGGTTTTTGGGGGTATTACGTTGCCTTCGTAGTGCTAGCGGGGATTGCCTGGTGTTTGTGGTTGATATTTTCGCAGCGTGAATGGCTTACACCACAGCCCGGCAAAGTTGAAGACACCGGTCACGTGTGGGACGGTGATTTGCGCGAGATGAACAACCCAGTGCCGCGTTGGTGGACCGTGATGTACATCATGATGTGTCTGTTCGGCTTGGGATATCTGTTGCTGTACCCAGGTTTGGGTGCCTTTCAAGGAAGCTTAGCTTACACCTCTGCTCAAGAAGTTAAGCAGGATCAAGCTGCGCTCGACGCAACGGTCAAACCGATCTATGCGCGTTTTGCCAACATGGATATTCCACAGATCGCTGCAGACTCTGAAGCACATTTGATCGGTGAACGTTTATTTTTGAATAACTGTGCGCAATGCCACGGCTCAGATGCAAAAGGCAGCACTAGCTTTCCGAATCTGGTTGAAGGTGATTCGATCTATGGGCGCCAGCCTGACGTGTTGTTGGCAACCATTACACAAGGCCGCAACGGCGTGATGCCAGCGTTCGGTGCGGCGATCGATGCACGGACCGCTGGGGATATTGCGCAGTATGTACGGTCACTTTCTGGTTTGGCGCATGACCAGATTCGTACCTTGCGTGGTAAGCCCGAGTATATGAATACCTGCGCGGCCTGCCATGGCCCTGATGGTAAAGGCAATAAGGCCTTGGGTGCACCGAATTTGACTGATGACGTTTGGCTGTACGGTAGCTCAGAGGCAACCATCGTGCATGGCATTGTGAACGGACGCAATAATCGCATGCCCGCTCAAAACCAGACCTTAAGCGCTGAGCAGATTCGCTTAGTCGCAGCCTGGGTGTGGGGCTTGTCAAAAGGTGTGGATGTCACGTCTGCAACTGTCACCAGCGCCCGGGCAAAGTGAGTGGATTGAATGTTGCCTGATTCATCAGTACCTGCAGTTGTATCTGCAAATGCCACTGCAGTTGCAGGTCTCTCTGTGGGGCCTGCTTCTGCTTCTCTTTCAGACTCTGCCCCTGCTTGGCGCCCGCTAGGCGCCAAGCCAGCGGCCGACGGCTCACATGCTGTCGAACAGGCGATTCAAGACGTTAGAAAAAAAATATATATGCGTTCAGTCACGGGGCTGTTTGCCCGTTGGCGTTGGATGTTTGTTGCGCTCACCCAGCTGATCTTTTATGCAGTCCCTTGGCTCACCTGGAACGGTCGTCAGGCAGTGTTGTTTGATCTTGGTGCGCGTAAGTTTTATATCTTTGGCATGGTGTTGTGGCCGCAAGACGTCATTTATTTGACGCTCCTATTACTGATCTCGGCACTTGGGCTGTTTTTATTTACGGCGATTGCTGGTCGTCTTTTTTGTGGCTATGCGTGCCCGCAAACCGTCTATACCGAAATTTTTATGTGGATCGAGCGGCGCACCGAAGGCGATCGGGTTGCACGCATTCGCCTAGATGAGGCACCTTGGTCGTTGCGCAAACTGCGGCTCAAGGCCAGCAAGCACGCGCTTTGGCTAGTCGTCGCAGGGCTGACGGGTTTTACGTTTATCGGTTATTTTGCGCCAATCCGCGAGCTGGGTCAGGCGTTGATCAGTTTTACCTTTGGGCCATGGCAGTGGTTTTGGTTTTTGTTTTATAGCTTTGCAACCTGGGGTAATGCTGGCTTTTTACGCGAGCAAGTCTGTCAGTACATGTGTCCGTATGCGCGCTTTCAAAGCGTGATGGTAGATCCAGATACTCTGGTGGTGACCTACGATACGTCTCGTGGCGAGCCGCGTGGCGCGCGTTCACGTAAAGTTGATCACTATGCGCAAGGCTTGGGTGATTGTGTCGATTGCAGTATTTGTGTGCAAGTGTGCCCAACTGGGATCGATATCCGCCAGGGTTTGCAATACATGTGCATTGGTTGTGGTGCCTGCGTGGATGCCTGCAACCAAGTGATGGAGAAAATTTCGTACCCCGAGGGCTTGATTCGATATACGTCAGAGCGCGGGATGTTAGAAAAGCTCTCTGTGCAACAAGTGCGTCGGCATTTGTTTCGACCGCGAGTGCTCATTTACAGCGTCCTCATGCTCGTGCTGGTGTCCATTTTTGTGACCGCCTTAGCCACACGTACAACGTTACGGGTAGACGTAATTCGCGATCGTGGCATGTTAGGGCGCGAAGTGGCTGATGAGATGATTGAAAACGTCTATCGCTTACAGATGATGAACGCGTCTGAACATAGCCTTGTCTTGTCAATACGAGCTGAAGGCTTGTCAGGTTTAAGTGTGAAATTTGCTGATCCCTCTGTGGCGGTGCTTCGAAGCAAGCCTGAGGCCAACAACAAAAATGGCTCAGTGCTTGAGGTGCCGCAGGTTGAGATTACAGCGGCCTCGAACCGAGTCTTGGCGGTGGTGCTGCGAGCCCCGCGCGAGGCAGCCAAGCCTGGGCCTTATCCAATTCATTTCGTCATAACCTCAAGCGCACCTGATGGCCACGTTTCATTGACTGTGCGAGAGGCGTCAAGTTTTATCATGCCTCAATAGCCCCTTTTATTAAAAACAGGATTCCAAAAGATGAACGTACAAGAAAAAAATGCTCTGGAAGCAACATTACCCTGGTGGCGTCAACGTTGGCCTTGGCTGCTCATGGCGGGCCCTGCTGTGGCGATCGTGGGCTGTGCAATCACGATTGTGCTGGCGTTTCAAAGCTTTTCAGATCAAGCGATTTTTGATGGCGGTGTCAAACGAGGCTTGGTCGTCGAAAAAGTTACGCCACAGACGCCTTCATCACAACCCCGTTGATATAAGGCGCGTCATGAAACGACGATCGTTGATGTTGATCTTATGGCCATCATTTTTGATGGCAGGGGTGGCAAGCGCGATCGTGTTTGCGCTAATCGACCCGCTTGACGTCGCGATCTTCGGGTACTTTCGGCCAGAGCGCGACGTACTTTACGCAGCCGGCTTCTTCTTTTTTTGGCTGATCACCGGGCTCTCTAGCATGCTGACGCTCTATATGTTGCCAACCGAGCAAGACACGCAGCACGACATTGGATTTTAGCGAGACTCTCTAAGTGATGTTGGGATCAACGCCTGCAACCCGATATCGCGTTTTAGTATCGTTCGCCCGCTAACATGCGTGTGGCGGTATAGGTCATCACATCGACGCCATCCTGGTTCTTGACATCTATGCGCGAGGTTACGACAGCGCGGTTGAGCTTCGACGTTGGCTTAATTGCCGTGACTTCAACTTCAGCCCAGACAGTGTCACCTGCGACAACTGGATGCAGCATTTTTTTGTGAACTTCAAGTAAGGCCAAGCCAGTGCCTTGCACCATGCCTTGCATGAGCAAGCCTTCGATCAAACCGTACGTCAGTCCACCCGGTGCGGGTCGTCCTTTCATCGCACCATGTGCAAAGGTTCGATCAATAAAAATGGTCTCGAGCATCCCCGTGACGCTGATGAAATTGATGATGTCGGTCTCGGTGATGGTGCGTCGAAACGTTCTGAAGCGCTGTCCAACCGATAATTCTTGCCACGTGTAACCGGCGCCTAGCAATTGAGCATCGCTCATGAGATCTCCTGTGGGTGTTGTGCGCTCTGAACAAACAAATACAATAGGGGCACACAGTTATTTTTTGTTGTAGCTGGGGTATATTCGAGTTGAAGTATAGGGCATGTCGTGATCGCGTTGCCTTGCCCCAACCCCATGATTTTCAGGATTATTTCTTATTATGCTGACCGCGCTTGAGTTCAATCAGGTTCCAGCCCAAGAGGCTGCCTTTCGCAGTGAAATCAGACAGTTTTTAAACGAAGCACTTGTGGGTATGCCCTCGCACGCCAAAGCGCGCTCTTGGATGGGCACCAGCGACGACTTCAGCAAGAAACTGGCCAAGCAGGGTTGGCTTGGGCTCACGATTCCGAAAGAGTATGGCGGCTCAGGAAAAGGTTTTTTTTCAAGATTCGTTCTGTCTGAAGAGTTGCTAGCCTCGGGCGCGCCTGTTGCTTCGCACTGGATTGCAGATCGTCAAAGCGGTCCGTTATTGCTGCGCTATGGCACTGAGGCACAACGCCAGTTTTATATTCCACGTATCTGCCGTGGCGAAGCTTTTTTCTGTATCGGTATGAGCGAGCCCAGTTCAGGCTCTGACTTAGCTAGTATCCGCAGCCGTGCGCAGCGCACCGAGGCCGGTTGGCTGCTCAATGGCAGCAAAATCTGGACAACCAATGCACACGGTTGTCATTACATGATCGCCTTGGTTCGCACCTCCGGCGAAACCAGCGATCGTCAAAAGGGGCTCTCTCAGGTCATTATTGATTTGAGTTTGCCAGGCGTGACCGTGCGCCCCATCACAGACATGGCTGGCGATGCACATTTCTCTGAAGTGTTTTTTGATAACGTCAAGCTTGGTGCAGACGCCTTGGTCGGCACCGAGGGTCAAGGCTGGGATCAGGTCAACGCTGAGCTAGCCTTTGAACGCAGCGGCCCCGAGCGTATTTATTCGAGCATCGCACTTTTAGATTGCTGGATCGAAGCCCTGCGCGCACAAGCCATCCACGATGCCGAAACCAGTGCCCTAGTCGGATCTATGGTCGCTGAAATGGCAACCCTGCGGGCCTTGTCTTTAGCCGTCACGCAAAAGTTGGTCGACGGCGAGAGCCCTGCGATTGACGCCTCAGTGGTTAAAGATTTTGGCACTGATTTTGAGCAAAGATTGATTAGTAATATTGCGGCTTGGTTAGGCACGCACCCCGAATTTATTGCTTCGCCAGATCTGTTGCAGACTTTGGGCTACCTTGAACAAATGGGCGCGACGTTTTCACTGCGAGGCGGTACGCGCGAGATTTTGCGTGGCATCATCGCACGCGGTTTAGGATTGAGGTAAAAATTATGCAAAACGATTTTTATGATTCAGCAGAGCGTTTGTTTGGCGAAGTTTGCACGCCCACAGTGATACGTCAAATCGAAGGTGGCGCAGACACAGCCAATTTGTGGTCCGAACTGAGTTCAGTCGGGTTTACCGATGCGCTCTTACCAGAAAGCGCCAATGGCGCAGCCTTGACGCTCACTGAAGTGTGGCCCATGCTGTTTTCAATGGGGCGACATGCGCTGCCCCTGCCTTATGCACACACACTGTTGGCGCGTGCCTGGCTACAGCAGGTGCACGCAACGACGTGTGCGCAAGCCCCAGTACTCGCCCAAGGTATACCTGAGGGCACCATGACTTTTGCACCGTTTCGCGTTGCGTCAGATGGCGCGGGTGTACGGGCAGCTGGCGTGAATTTTGGTCTCACTGCGAACTGGGTGTTGGTGCAAAGTGAAACCGCTGTGTGGCTCTTGCCCACCTCACAGGCGCAACGCACACCTTCAGGTGGTCATGGGTCGCTTGATGCCGATTTAAGCTGGCCTGCTGACGTCACAAAGGCGTCGCTGCTGGGGCAGTTTCAGCAGCCTCAGTTTCGTGAGTTGTTGGCGTTGTCGCTTGCGGTACTGATTGCTGGTGCGGCAGATCGAGTCTTTGAAATGACACTGGGTTGGGCCAATCAACGCGAGCAATTTGGCAAACCCATTGGTCGGTTTCAGGCACTGCAACAGCAAATTAGTGAAGTGGCCGAGCAGGTGTTCGGTGCCCGGATGGCTGCCGAAATGGCCTGTCGCAGCAGCACTTGGCAGCCTGCGCCAGCCCTTGTGGCCTTAGCGAAGGCCCAAACCAGCCAGGCGGTCGCGCGGGTTGTTGCGGTGGCGCATGCGGTACACGGTGCGATTGGTGTCACTCAAGAGTTTGATTTGCAGCTATACACACGCCGTTTAAACGAATGGGCTCGAGCAGGCGGTGGTGCAGGTTATTGGTCGGGTGTCTTAGGCCAGCAGGTACTACAGGCCAACAGCTCGGCTCTTGATTTTGTGCGCACCGAATTGTTTGCCGA
>JARXAG010000018.1 GCA_029866055.1 Burkholderiaceae bacterium | reverse complement strand
TTGCCACTCAAACGAAGTTTTATGAGCAAGCAACACCGTCAACTCTTTCATTAAGGCATCGCGATTAGCGACGCGCTTAGGAATCGTTGCAAAGTCAGGATGTATTGCCAGCTCAGGTTTGCCGAGCAAATTGCAAAGCGCGAGCCAACGATCGTCATGATAAGCAGCAATCATGATCCAACCATCTTTCGTGGGATACGCTTCGTTAGGCGCAGAGTATGGCGCTGCAGTCCCCGTGCGCAAGGGCAGCTCGCCACTAGACAGATACGAGGTGACGGCAGATAACTGCAACATCAAGGCACTGTTGTACAAAGAAAAATCGAGATGTTGCCCCTGCCCTGTCGCATCGCGCACACGCAACGCTGCAAGCACAGCCGAGGTCGAAATAAAGCCGGTGACCATATCCACGGCTGGCACCAACACCTTCATTGGCGGCGAAGTGGCGTCACCAATATTACTCATCAGGCCAGATACCGCCTGAACAATGCCATCGACGCCCGCTTTATCGCGCCAAGGTCCGGTCTGGCCATACGCTGAAACCGACCCAAAAATCAAACCAGGGTTGATCGCCTGCAAGGCGGCAAAGCCCACTCCCAGCTTATCCATAACGCCTGGTCGAAAACTTTCAAGTACGATATCGGCCTGAGCAGCCATGCGCTTAATCAGTGCAACACCTTCTGGTTTTTTAAGATCGATTGAGATCGAGCGCTTGTTGCGATTAAAGCTCATCGATACGACCGACTCGCCTTCTTGCCACGGTGGGCCAAGCTTTCTGCCGATATCACCGCCAGGAGATTCAACCTTGATGACCTCAGCACCCATGTCACCAAGCTGCATACCAATCAAGGGGCCCGCGCCAATCTGCGTGAAATCGAGCACCTTGACACCACTTAAGGCTTGATTGATGTTCACGTTCCCTTTGCTGCTCATTGCCGCATTCCTATTCATAAACCGTCAAGCCAATCACTTGAATACTCTTTTGCTAATTACGAAAAAATTGCTATCTTTTCATCCTTAACATCTTAATTCCTCAACGCAGGCGGATCGATTAAGCCCTCAGTTCGCGCGACTCGACTTAGGAATTGTCCCGAGAATGATTCCCGAAATAATCAGAACAGTCGCAATCAACAGAGCAGGCCCTAGCACTTCGCCTAAAAACAAACTTGCACAGAACAGACCAATCAACGGCACTCCAAGCAAGCCCATCGACACAGCCGCTGCGGGCAAATCTCGGCTCACGATATTCATCAGCCAATACGCCACGCCGTTGCCTAGCAAGCCGTTAAATCCCACCAGCAGCACCATCTCTAGTGACCACGTAACCTGCGGCATGCCCTCTAACATGAAGGCGAGTACCACCTGAGTCAAGCCACCTAACAGCATCTGCCAGGGTAATAACGAAAAGAGCGGAGTTACCCAGTTGTGTGCGCGTCCGTATACGATCGAGATCGCCCACAACAACGCGGCTAACAACACAAAGCCATGGCCAATCAAAACATTGCGATCAGTCCAATCCATTGCGCCGGGTTGCAAGATCAAGATGAGGCCAGACATACCAACTACCAAGCCTAAAATTCGGCGAGGTGTAAAGGGCTCGTTTAAAAAGAGCCAAGCCGCGGGCAGCACCCATAAGGGCGTCGTATAAGCCAACACAATGGATTTTCCGGCAGGCAAGTACTGTATGCCAATACTCACCAAGACCGAAAACCCAACCATATGCAGCCAGCCAACACTAAAAATAATTGGCAGATCGGCCCGCACCGGAATGCGTAATTGCTTAGTTGCCAAGCACACCACAAAAAAAATGATGCACATTGGCACTAATCTAAATGCTGTGACCCAGATAGGCGACACATACTCAAGAGATTTTTTAGCGACAACCCAGTTCACCCCCCAGATCACCACTAGCAGCGCCAGCAGCAGAATTGCACGACTCCGGCGCGACGCCTCAGACTGCATCAGTGTCGTAACGAAAACCACCCGCTGCGTTTGGCTCAATGCGCCCAATCGTTGGGGCAGGAAAATGCGCCGGAAAAATTAAATGTCCGGTACCTGCGTGCTTTTCAATTAAGGCCATACGCGAAACGCGCGCCAGCTTTTGATCATCGTCGGCTGTGGTAGACATCTCGGGATAGCGCAACTGGATTTGATGATGAAGCACATCACCGGTGAGTACGCCACACTGGCCTTCAGATTCAATGTTTATCACAATGTTACCTGGCGTATGCCCGTGACAAGCCTCGATCGACATTCCTTTATCGACTTCGTAATCATCTGCAACTAACACGGCTTGCTTGGCCCGCACGATCGGATCGATACTATCTTCAAACGCTTGAGTGTGCGTATCTTTTTTCCCGCTGCGATAGGTCGCATCGGCATGATCAAATTCAGTTTTTGACATGAGGTACTTTGCATTTGGGAAGGTCGGTTTCCACACCCCGTCGACCAGACGTGTGTTCCAGCCCACATGATCCCAATGCAGATGTGTACACATCACGTAATCAACTTCTTCAGGCTTAACCTTTGCCTTAGCTAGCGCCCCCATAAAATCATTATTCATTTTATGAAAACCTGGACGCAAAGGACGCTCTTTGTCGTTACCGCAGCAAGAATCCACCAAAATTGTGAAGCGGCCGGTTTTAACAACAAATGAGTGAAAGCTCATTTGAAGCCTGCCCTCGGTCGTCAGTTGGCCACCAGGCAACTCACGTAAACACGTCGTCAACATGTCTTGCGTTAAGTCTGGAAAAAAATCACGCGCAGGTGCATAAGGGCGTTCGACTTCAACCACTCTTTCAACCACATAGCGCCCAACTTGAGTCACTGCCATCATTTTGCCCCTTGTTTTTATTTTTTAAATATTGTGAGTACCACTGTATTGCTTCGATATCTTCTAGTCAAACGTATTGCTTCGATATCTACTAGTCAAACGACTGGGTGAATCATGCGCCCTTAACTAAAGTACCAAACTAGCATCGCCAACACTACGGCAGCCACAGCGGGCCACAGCAACCGCTGGATATTTGAGGCGCCAGGTGCTGGCGCGCGGCTTGAATCACTGGACATTGTTTTCTGGATACCGTCACCTTCACTTCCTGCAACGTCGCCACCCGCAAATTTAGCCTGTAGCGCTTCATCAAACCGTTTGAAAAAATCTTCGGCCAAAGACTTCGCGACCCCATCAATCAGGCGCTGCCCCAGCTGGGCGATTTTTCCGCCGACTTTTGAATGTACGGTGTACTTCAACTCGCACCCACCCTCGTGAGGGATCAACTCGACCTTTGACTCGCCCTGTCCAAACCCGGCGACGCCACCTTGTGCCTCAAACTGCAAGGCATACGACACCGGCGCCTGTATATCTGCCAACTTAACCTTGCCGTTAAACTTCGCCGAAACTGGGCCGATCTTTACCGCTACAGTCACCGCGTATTCGTTTTCACTGACGAGTTCAAATTTTTCACAGCCTGGAATGCACGCCTTTAAGATCTCTGGATCGTTCAGCGAATCCCAAGCCTGTTGTTGCGACACTGCTAACTGGCGGTTACCTTGCATATCCATAACGTTCTCTCAAAAAATGATTATCTTTTTACAAGCTGAACTAGACTACGTGCCAAATCTTCTAACCTTTCGAGATTATGAATCGCCAACATACCGTCCGCTTTTTTTTGTAAGGCAGTTGCCCCCTGCGCCGTTGGCTGATACTCATCAAAGCGCAGCATAGGGTTCAACCATAACAAACTGCGACAGTTGCGCTTTAACCAGTCTAACTCAGCGGCGAGTTGTTCTGACCTGCCGGTATCCAGCCCATCACTGATGAGCAAGACCACGGTACGGCGCCCCACCAACTGACGGCTTTGCGTACGCCGTAACTCAGCAAGCGAGGCACCCATTTGGGTGCCTCCTGCGAAATCGCTAATCAATCGATTGGCCTGTTCTAACATCGCGTCGGTATCAGCCAGTCTGAATGCAGGATTTAAATCAGTCAGATGATTGCCAAACGCAAAGACTGAGCGCGCAACACGTCGAGTGCTTTGATGCAAAAAAGCGAGCATGAGCCGGGCATAGCGCTCCATCGAGCCCGACACGTCAATCAATAACAACACGGGCAGCGGTTCGAAGCGACGCGACAGATAAGGCAAAGCGAGTAGCTCTCCATTGTGGCGCGCCGACTCTCGTAAGGTTCGACGCCAATCCATTCGAACACCATGCAACGCACTTTGCAGTCGCCGGGCCTTCAACTGTGGCCATGGCAAAGTGATTTCACGTGCGAGTTGTTCAACCAAGCGAAACTCACTCGCACTCAAACTTTCAAAATCAGCGTGCCGCAAGCGCACGCGATCACTAGCTGACAGCGCGGCGTCAAACTGGATTTTCTCTTCTTCTCGAGGCGGAGAGTTGACCGCCGCACGCACCGCGGCAAGCGCCTCTTGCGCGCGAGCAAGACGTTTTGGCTTAGGGTTGGCCTGAGTGACCTTGGGCAACATTTGCGCTAATAACTGTTGCGTCAACTCAGGATTGCGAAAATAGGCATCGAACAATTGATCGAACACCAATTGATCTTGTTGACGACACACAAGCGTCGCCTGCAATGCTGCACGCAAATCTGCTTTGGCTTCAATCCCAACCAACAAGGCAGCCTGCAAGCCAACACCAATGCGCGCGCTGTCCATGGGCAGGCCCGCGCGTCTGAGCGTACGCCCAAAGCCGATAATATTTTCGGCCATCTTGCCGCTACGTGCGTCGCCGAGTTGCATCACCACTCTCTGTTCGGCAATGGCTGATCAAGCATAAGGCTAGTTTGAAGACTCAGTGACTGGATCAGGCTGCAACAAAGCCTCGAGCAGCGGTTCAAGCGCCGCAATGTCCTCGCGCTGCTTAAACAAAATTCCCACAGTATTCTGCACCACTTCAGGATCAAGCGACAGCGTGTTGAGCGCGACGAGCGCCTTTGCCCACTCAACACTCTCAGCTATCCCTGGGCTACGACTAAACGCACTGACAAAGGGTGCGCTACGCAGCCGTTGAACAAACGTCGCCACCTGTCCGGCGAGGGCTTCGCCGGCCTGCGGCACCTGTGCCTGCACAATTGAAAGTTCGCGCTCGCGTTCAGGATAATCGAGCCATTGATACAGACAGCGACGCTTGACTGCATCGTTTAAATCACGCGTACGGTTACTGGTCAAAATTGTGACAGGTGCGCACGCAGCTTTGATCGTTCCAAACTCTGGGATACTGACTTGAAACTCGCCTAGGTACTCAAGCAAAAAGGCTTCGAAGGGTGCATCGGCGCGGTCAACTTCGTCAATCAGTAAGACAGCGCCTGGGTCAGCAGCCTCAAGCGCTTGCAACAACGGACGTCTGATCAAATATTTCTCTTGATAAATCTCGTGCTCGAGTTGATCAGGATTCGCGCCTTCTGGCTGCGCACGCATATGCATCAACTGAGCGGCATGATTCCATTCGTAAAGCGCCTCGCGCTGCTCCATGCCGTCGTAGCACTGCAACCGAATCAATGGGCGGCTCAAGACTTTAGACAAGGCCTTGGCTAATTCGGTTTTACCGACACCCGGCTCGCCTTCTAGCAGTAAAGGCCGTTGTAGACGCAAGCTTAAAAAAACCGCGGTCGCTAAACGTCGTTCGGCCTGATAGCCAACCGCCGCCAGTGCTTCGATCAACGCGTCGATTGAATCGACGCTAAGCGTGCCCGTCATCTTTATTCCCAAAAACGCACTTTAGCGCAATGCGTCTTGAACAGCCTTACGCGTTTGCACTTTGATTAACTGCGCACGGTATTCGGCCGAGGC
>JARXAG010000204.1 GCA_029866055.1 Burkholderiaceae bacterium | reverse complement strand
TCCTCAGGGATGGGTGGCGCCCCGCACTTAGCGATTGAGTTACTCGCCAGCATGACCGGCACGCAATTCACTCACGTACCTTACAAAGGTAGTGGCCCAAGCTTTACCGATTTAGTTGGTGGGCAAGTCGACTTCACCATGGATAGCCTAGTGCAAGCCTTGCCGCATATTCAGTCAGGTCGTTTAAAGGTGTTGGCGGTGTTGGGAGCCAAGCGCTCACCCGTCTTACCAAATGTGCCCACCGTGGCTGAGTCGGGTGTCGCGGGGTACGACTTCACGAATTGGTTTGGCTTTGTCGCTCCCGTTCAAACTCCAAAAGCTGTGATTGCCAAATTGCACACTGACATCGCCGCCGTCTTGGCACAACCCGAAATGCGAGGGCAGCTTGAAAAAATGGGGGCTGAAGTTATTGCCAACACTCCAGAGCAGTTTACCGAGCAAATCGCGTCAGATACCAAAAAATGGGCGAAGATCGTGAAAGAAGGAAACATAAAGGCAGATTAAGTCGTTTAGCGACCCGGCCTCAGCGGGTCCTTCGGTCGCTGTTTGCTTGCAACACCGGGTTCATCGATGGCCGTTTGCCTTCATTTCGGTTGCCGTTTGCCTTCAATTTACCCAAAGCTTCAGTAACTCAATACAATTGACGCCTGTAGCCTCTATGAATCCGGTCGAATGAAAAACAGTAAAGCACTACCCGCCTTAGCGATAGGCGCAATTGGTGTCGTCTTTGGTGACATTGGTACAAGTCCGCTTTACGCGCTTAAAGAAATTTTCAGCGGACACCATCCAATCCCGCCAACACCTGACAACATACTTGGCCTGCTCTCGATGGTGTTTTGGGCCATCATGGTGCTGGTATCCATTAAGTACGTCGCAATTATTATGCGCGCCGATAACCGTGGTGAAGGCGGTTCGCTCGCTCTGTTAGCACTGATTACTTCGCGCAAAAATCCGGCCTGGCTCTCTTGGTTTCTCACGATGCTAGGTATCTTTGCCGCCGCCTTGTTTTACGGTGACAGCATGATTACGCCAGCGATCTCGGTCTTATCCGCGGTCGAAGGGCTCGAAATCATCGCCCCTAACCTTAAAGATTTTGTGATCCCGGTCACGGTCATCGTGCTGACCGGTTTGTTTATGATTCAAAAGCGCGGCACCGGCCTTGTTGGCATGTTCTTCGGGCCCGTCATGATTGTGTGGTTCACGGTGCTGGCGGGCTTGGGCATCAACCAAATCCTGATACACCCCGAAGTGTTAGTGGCACTCAATCCTTATTACGCCTTTCAGTTTATCTACGAATATCCCAAACTCGCTTTTTTTGCGCTGTCTGCGGTGGTTTTGGCCGTCACTGGTGGCGAAGCGCTTTATACCGATATGGGTCACTTTGGACGCTCGCCGATTCGGCTGGCCTGGTTCGGCTTTGTCATGCCAGCGTTGGTGTTGAATTATTTTGGACAAGGTGCCCTGCTGCTGCACAACCCCCAAGCCATCCGTAATCCGTTTTATATGTTGGCGCCTGAATGGGCGCTGATCCCCATGGTGGCGCTCTCAACGGTCGCCACCGTGATTGCGTCTCAGGCCGTGATTTCTGGTGCGTTTTCAGTCGCACGCCAAGCCGTTCAAATGGGTATGCTGCCGCGCATGGGAATCATCCATACCTCTGGCAAAGAAGAGGGTCAAATATATGTGCCCTTTACTAACTGGACTCTCTACCTTGCGGTTGTCGCACTGGTCATCGGCTTTAAATCGTCTTCTAATCTGGCGGCAGCGTATGGCGTTGCAGTGACCGGTACGATGCTGATCGATACGATACTCATCGCCTTCGTCATGCGTCTATTATGGCACTGGCACTGGTTATTTGTCGTGTTGGTCGCGGGGTCTTTACTCGTCATCGATGTGGCTTTTTTCGCCGCTAATGCACTCAAGATTCCTGAAGGCGGTTGGTTTCCGCTTGTCGTAGGCGTGGTGTCGTTTACCGTGTTGACAACTTGGCTAAGGGGGCGAAAACTGGTGAACGAAGAAACGGCGTCAGGCAGTATGCCGCTTCAGTCGTTCATTGAGTTTACCAATGACGTGCATCGCGTCAGCGGTACCTCTGTATTCATGACGAGCTCGCCCGATGGCGTGCCGTCAGCACTTCTGCATAACCTCAAACACAACCAGATTTTGCACGAGCGCGTGGTGTTAATGACCATCAAAACGGCAGACAAACCGTTTGTCAAAGTTTCAAAACAAGTTGAGACCCAAGATCTAGGTAAAAACTTTAGTCGCGTCATTGTCACTTACGGTTTTATGCAAAATCCTGACGTGCCTCGGGCACTCAAATTGTGCGAAGCCCACGGCATGACCTTTGACATGATGTCGACCACCTTTTATTTAGCGCGCGAAACAGTTGTGCGCGCAACAAAAAGTAGCTTTACACCGTGGCGCGCACATATCTTTAGGCTAATGTCTAAAAACGCAACAAGCGCGACCGACTTTTTCAAGCTGCCCGCTAACCGTGTGGTCGAATTAGGAACACAAATTGCGATTTAGGCAGAATCCTCCGTACACCTAAACAAAGGTTGAGTATCACCATGGCCGACTTAGAGTTTCGTAGCGACAATTGTGGACGTGCAGCGCCCGAACTCATTCAGGCGCTTGTCTCGGCCAACGAAGGGTCGGTCTTGGGATACGGTGGCGATGCACTCACCAAGCAACTGCAGACGCGCTTCAGTCAGCTGTTTGAACATCCGGTGCAGGTGTTTCCGATACCAACCGGTACCGGTGCAAACGCCCTCGCCTTGGCCGCCGTCGGCAGCCCCTTTGGTGCGGTGTATTGCAGCCCCGAAGCGCATATCAATACCTCTGAATGTAACGCCACCAGCTTTTTTGGCAGCGGCTTGAAAGTCACGCCGGTACATGGCGTTGACGGCAAAGTCGACCCACTCGCGCTTGACGCAGCGGTCAGCAATGCAGGCAAAGGGCAAGCTCACAAAAATCAACCCGAAGCCATCAACCTTGTGCAGGCAACCGATATGGGGGCTGTGTATTCAGTGTCAGAAGTCGCTGCAATCGGCCAAATCGCTCGCGCGCATGGCTTAACCGTACACATGGACGGGGCACGTTTTGCCAATGCCGTCGCCACCCTTGGCTGCACCCCAGCAGAACTCACCTGGAAAGCAGGCGTCGATATTTTGTCGTTTGGCGTGACAAAAAACGGCGGCTTGCTGACCGATGCGATCGTGGTCTTCAATCCTGAGGTCGCAAAAAAAATGGGCTTTCACTTACGCCGCGCTGGCATGATCTGGTCAAAGATGCGCTTCGCCTCAGCGCAAGTCATGGCCTACGTGCAAGATGATCTGTGGCTACGCTTAGCCCGGCAATCTAACGCAGCTGCCTTAACGGTTGCGCAAGGCATCGCACACCTACAGGGCGTCAAGCTGATCGCACCCGTGCAGGCCAACGAACTGTTTGTTGAAATGAACCCTAAAGCCGTTGATTACCTCATCGCTCAGGGCGTTTTGTTTTATCGTCGGGCACCCAACATGTTTCGTTTGGTGTGCCGCTGGGATACCACCACAGAAGAAACGACTCGATTGATTGCCCTAATTGAACAATCTCCAAGAGGATGAGCAAGATGAAAAAAAATAACTTGTTACGGTGTCTTGCGTCGTTCGCGTTGTTAATCTCTTTCACCGCTCGTGCAGACGAATATCCGAGTGAACCTATCAAGATTGTGGTTCCCTATGCAACAGGTGGGATTGCAGATGTCCTGGCGCGACTAGTCGGTTCCCGACTAGAGGCTCTCGTCAAACAACCGGTCATTGTCGAAAATCGCTCGGGTAGCAATGGCACAATCGCCCTGCAATTTGTGGCGCAAGCCAAGCCCGATGGCTATACCTTGCTACTGGGCAATACTGCGACACAAGTGGTCAATCGGTTTCTATACCCAAACCTACCCTTTGATCTCGTTCGCGGCTTTCAGCCCATTGGTAAAATCGCACAGACTCCGATGATGTTGGTGGTGTCTACCGCAAGCCCAGCAAATACTGTCGCCGATTTCGTCGCACTGAGCAAGGCCTCGCAAACGCCGTTAAACATCGGCTCAAGCGGTAACGGCTCTGCTTCGCACTTAGGCTTGGTCATGCTCGCAAACATGGCAAAGATCGATTTGGCTCACGTGCCCTATCGCGGCAGTTCGCAGATTGTTCCCGATCTAATCGGGGGTCGCCTCGCCGCTTACTTTGACACCCCACCCACATCGCTCTCGCTGATCCGCGCAGGTAAGCTTAAGCCTCTTGGCGTTGGTAGCCGAGAGCGGCAACCAGCGTTACCTGATGTCCCCACCATCGCCGATACCATCCCCGGTTTTGAATTGACAACTTGGCTTGGTTTATTTGCGCCATCCGGTCTGGCACCAGCTCGGCTTGCAATATTAAATGCTGCGCTGCGCAAGGTGCTAGAAGAGCCCAGCTTTCGTAAACAACTGGTCGACCAAGGCAATGAGGTGTTGCCCAATACCCCAGCAGAATTTAGCGAATTTATTGAGCGAGAAGCTGTTCGGATTGGTGAGTTAGTTCGCTCGGCCGGAATACGCCCCGAATAGTCAGTTGCACGTAATCTATTTTTCACCACACCTCGAGTAGGAGTAGGCACATGTCTCAGTTACGTCATCTCGTTATTGCCACACAAGATCCAGCAAAAGCCTTAGAGTTTTACACGAACGTGTTTGGTTTTAAAGAGCTCAAATACATGGACAATGAGCGTGCGAGCGGATATTTTTTGACAGACGGCGTGCTCAATATCGCACTCTTAAAGTTTAAAACCGACCAACTTGGTAAAGGCATGGATTACGTCGGCCTACATCATTTTGGCGTCTTCACAGACCAAGCAGACCATTGTGTCGAGATGGTTGAAAAACTAGGTGGCGTGCCCTACGTTGATGAAATGGATCTGGCCCCTCTCGCAGACCGTAAACGACCCGACAAGTTTCGTGGCTTCGAGGGAATGGTCTTTGATATTTCAGAAGAACCTTGGCCAGGCAACGTCGATTACCATAAGTAAATTGCAGCTGCGCGCAAACTGAAATGCAAAACAAGAGCAACTCAAGTTCGTCACCCAAAGGAACCTTTGAGAGACAAAATCTTGATGGCCATCGTGCGGCTCACGCCATCGTCGACGTACTCGTTGCCGCTGGCGTGACAGAGATTTACGGCCAAAGCTGCCCCACCGCTTTGTTTCTCGCCGCTGAAAAAGCTGGCATCCGTCAAATCGGCTACAGAACTGAAAACGCCGGGATCGCGATGGCCGACGGTGCGGCAAGGCAAAGCCGAAAAATTTCTGTCATCACAGCACAAAATGGTCCTGCTGCAGCCCTGTTAGTCGCGGGGCTCGCCGAGGCAACAAAAGCTTCAGTGCCTATTCTTGCGATTGTCCAAGAGGTGCCCCGCGCCACCGCCGACAAAAATGCCTTTCAAGAATTCGATCACGAAACGCTATTTTCAAGTTGCGCGAAATGGGTAAAAAGAATCAACCTCGCCAGCCGAGCCGGTGAGTATGTCGAGCGTGCAATTCAGATCGCCACAAGCGGGCGGCCCGGCCCAGTCGTCCTGTTGATTGCCCCAGACATCTTGACCGAGGCCTCGACACCCTTTGTAGTACAGCCACAAAATTACAGCGATGCGTTTGGTGCATACCCTGCTGATCGCTCGCTTGCATCGGCCCCACTGATTGACAAACTCGCGCTGATGATCGCAAGCGCCCGTCAACCACTAATGGTTGCGGGCGGCGGCGCTCATCATTCAGATGCGGCACAAGCACTCGCCGCTCTTCAAAACTTAGCGGGTATCCCTGTTGCCACCACCAATATGGGAAAAGGACTCATCGACGAGACTCATCCCCTTTCAATCGGTGTGATTGGGAACACCATGGGCACGCGGGCCCCAACAAAATTTTTTAAAGACTATATCAATCATGCCGATCTGATTATTTTTATCGGCACTCGGACAAATGAAAATGGCACCGCAGGTTGGACACTATTTCCAACGTCAGCAACGTTCGCACAAATCGATATTGACCCTGAAGAACTCGGGCGCAACTATCCCGCCCTGAGACTTCTGGGCGATGCCAGAGAGACCCTCACCGCACTGACAGCCTCGCTCAAGCGTTATTGTGAGACACAAGGCATTGATTTGACCGTGCGAACAAAGGTGTTAAGCGAGCTACTTCAAAAAGCCCGTCAAGCTCACGAACTCGAGCGCAATACCGAGGCCGATTCGACCGTGGGGCACCTGCACCCTGAATTAGTGGTGCGTACACTAGACACCATTCAAGAACCCATCGCCTGGGTCGCTGATGCGAGCTATTCGTCAATCTGGTTAGTGCAATATATCAAGTCTGTTACCGCTGGGATGCGAGTGCTAACGCCGCGTGGCATCGCCGGTCTCGGTTGGGGATTTCCGATGGCAATCGGCGCAAAAATTGCCACGCCTGAAAAACGAGTGATCTGTTTAACCGGAGATGGTGGCTTTGCCCATTGTTGGGCCGAGATGGAAACGGCCAAGCGACATGGCGTTGGTCTAACGATCGTCGTCTTGAATAACGGTGTACTGGGGTTTCAAATCAACGCCGAGCATAGTCGCTTTGGCACGCACACCAGTGTTTGTCATTTTGGGCCTCTCGACCACGTTGCGATCGCACGAGCCTGCGGCTGCGCAGGCGTCAAGGTCACAACACTCACAGAACTTAAGGCAGCAATCAAAGAGTCCTCACGCCCTGAGCACGCCTTTAGCCCTTTCCTGATTGATGTCCAAACCGACCCCGAAGCGTTTCCGCCTCTAACCGCCTTTGAATCGCAACGAAAGAATTTGCCTTAAAGTAAAGCACTTAACCACATAGCACTTAGTTACACGACACTTAACCACAGAAGCACAGCAAACGAAAGGGTTAGTGTCTTGAGAACACCAACCCTATATTAAAACTCACTTACTTTCTCTACACCACAAGATGATGATGAAAAAATATCTATTGATGTCTTTGATTGTGATTAGCTCAACCGCAATTGGACATAGTCAATTACCACCATGCCAAGGGTCAGATGTAAAGAGCTGGAATATGTGTCAAGGCGGTTTTACTTTCGACGATGGTAATAAGTATGTCGGTGAATTCAAAGATGGCGAAATAAATGGGCATGGAACAATCATTTTCGCTGGTGGTGATAAGTACCACGGTGAATTCAAAAATCGCGCGATCACTGGGCGGGGAACTTACTCCTTTAAGGGCGGTAATCAGTATGTTGGAGAATTCATAAACGGGCAGCGCAACGGACGAGGAACGTTCACGTTTGCCTCTGGTGATGAGTATGTCGGAGAATGGAAAGACAACTTCCAGAGCGGTCAAGGTACCGCAACCTTTGTCAATGGTAATAAATATGTGGGTGAATACAAAGGCGGCAAACGAAATGGCTACGGCACTCTAACCTATGCAGATGGTAGAAAGTATGCCGGCGAATGGAAAGACGGCCTACGTGACGGCCAAGGGACACTTGCGTATGCCGATGGTCGGACAGAAACCGGTACTTGGCGTGCAGACACGTACGTAAAAACTGCGGAGGTCGCCCAAGTGACTTCATCAGCAACCGCATCGCCCTCTGCAGCCCCAGCAAGTTCTGCACCAGCACAGAAAAGTAAGTTACCTCCATGCCGGGGGACAAACAAAAAAACTTGGAATATGTGCGCCGGTACAGAAACTGACTCAGATGGCCGAAAGTATGTCGGAGAATATGCTGAGGGCGAACCCAGTGGCGTGGGCACCCTCTCTCATCCAGACGGCACGTCGTTTACCGCACAGTGGAAAAACGGACAAATCGATCAGTTAATCAGTTGCACCGGGGCACCGATGTGCTCGCAAAATTAATATCCACAAACAAATAGTATTCACAAACTTAAGCCGTTTTTTGTTCAGTCAGTGCAAGAGCTTCTATGGTTTGTTGGCGCATGATGTACTTCTGTATTTTTCCGGTGATCGTCATCGGAAACTCGTCTACAAAACGAATGTGCCGCGGCACCTTGTAGTGGGCAATCTGTCCTTTGCAAAACGCGCGCACATCGTCTGCTGTGATGACTTGGCCCTCGCGTACTTTCACCCAGGCGCAGAGTTCTTCACCATATTTTTCGTCAGGTACGCCGATCACTTGCACGTCTTGAATGTGCGGGTGACTGTATAAAAATTCTTCAATTTCACGCGGGTAAATGTTTTCTCCACCGCGAATGACCATGTCCTTTAGGCGTCCAACGATATTGACGTAGCCTTGATCATCCATCACAGCCAAGTCGCCCGTGTGCATCCAGCCTGCAGCGTCAACGGCCTCACGGGTTTTTTCTTCGTCGTTCCAATACCCCAGCATGACAGAGTAGCCACGCGTGCAAAGCTCGCCCGTGACACCACGGCGAACCACGCGACCATCGGTATCGACGACCTTGATTTCGACGTGCGGCTGCACCCGACCGACCGTCGAGACTCGGCGCTCTAACGGATCGTCTGTGGCGCTTTGCAGGGATACTGGCGAGGTTTCGGTCATGCCGTAGGCAATGGTGACCTCTGTCATGTTCATATCGGCTTGCACCCGTTTCATGACCTCAACTGGGCAGGGCGAGCCGGCCATGATGCCCGTACGCAAACTACGCAAGTCAAACTTGGTGAAGTCTGGGTGCTCAAGCTCAGCGATAAACATGGTTGGGACACCGTACAGGGCTGTGCACTGCTCCTCTTGCACGGCCTTTAGCACAGCGAGTGGATCAAAGGCCGCACTCGGATACACCATGGTAGCCCCGTGTGTCAGACACCCCAAATTTCCCATCACCATCCCAAAGCAGTGATACAGGGGCACCGGAATACACAGCCTGTCTTGATCGGTCAGTTTGATGGCTTCAGCAACGAAATAGCCATTGTTGAGAATATTTTGATGAGTGAGGCAGGCACCTTTAGGCTGACCCGTCGTCCCAGAGGTGAACTGGATATTGATGATATCGTCAAACTGCAGTTGCGCGCCCGTGGCCTCGACCCGCACAACGTCTTCAGGCTGAGCCAACGCACTGATATCGTCAAAATTGAACATGCCTGGTGTTTGCGGTGTACCCAGGCGAATCACGTGTTTGAGCTCGGGCAAGGCACGGCACTGCAACATGCCGGGCTTAGCGCTTGAAAGCTCGGGCGCCAAGTCATTCAAGATTGCCAAGTAATCCGTCGATTTCAATGCAGGCGCCAGAACCAGTGCCTTGCAGCCCACTTTGTTCAACGCATACGCCAACTCAGCGCGACGGTAGGCCGGGTTGATGTTCACCAGAACGAGTCCCACTTTAGCCGTCGCAAATTGCGTCAGCACCCACTCTGAGCAGTTAGGTGCCCAGATGCCAACGCGATCCCCAGGCTCGAGACCGAGTGCAAGAAAACCGGCGGCCAAGGCTCGCACGCGGGCACCTAGCTCTTGCCAAGTCCATCGAATCCCTTGGTCGACCACCACCAAAGCATCCTGAGTCGCATACGTCGTTACCGTTTTGTCAAAGGCTTGCCCAATCGTGTCACCAATCAATCTCGTGCTGCTAGCGCCGTGATCATACGAAGGTTGAGCTGCTTGATTTTTTATCTCGGTCATGTTGACTCTCCTTGTTTGTGACACTTTTCGATAATCACATTTTCTTTTGGATAAGTCTAGTACCGCTCTGCAACGTACAAACAAAAAAGGATTAGTGTCTTGTGAACACTAACCCTTTGATATATCTGGTCGGAACGGAAGGATTTGAACCTTCGACCCCTTGCACCCCATGCAAGTGCGCTACCAGGCTGCGCTACGCCCCGAAAGACCGTAAGTATAGCAGAGCCAACGCCCTATCTCAGGCTCAGCTGACCCGTCTGCGTTGCAGCGCTAGCGGCTTGATTGAGCAACTCTTGAATGCTGTGCAATTCGGTGCGTAAGGCATGCAGTTCGGCTGCGGTCAAACGCACCGCTGCATCTGGATCTTGCGGGAGTTCACGCCCCTCACTTAAGCGATTTCGAGCGCCACTGATCGTGAACCCTTGTTCATACAACAGTTCGCGAATCTTGCGAATCAATAAGACTTCGTGGTGTTGATAATAGCGACGGTTACCACGACGTTTCACTGGCTTTAATTGAGTAAATTCTTGCTCCCAATAGCGCAGTACGTGAGGCTTGACACCACATAAATCGCTGACTTCACCGATTGTGAAGTAGCGCTTTGCAGGTATCGGCGGCAAAACGATGGGCGTGTCTGAAAGGGTCATTTAGCGGCGTAATTACGTGACAAGTAAAAGAGTCTGCACAATCAAGCAACGAACCTGCCGACTCAATGCATATAAATTGGATACGGGTTCTAGTCGTGCAGTGCGACACTCAGCTTTGCACAAAGACAATTTAGAGTCTTGTTTTATACATCAGATTGTAGTGTTTCGGTGTGTTCGACTGCCCCTTTTAACTTTTGACTTGCATGAAACGTTACCACCCTACGCGCTGCGATCGGGATGGTTTCACCCGTTTTTGGGTTTCGCCCGGGGCGCGGCGGCTTGTTTCGCACTTGAAAATTACCAAAGCCCGAGAGCTTGACAGGCTCACCACGCGCTAAGGCATCGCGAATCTCTTCGAAAAACGTATCGACGATATCTTTTGCTTCACGCTTATTTAAGCCAACCCGGTCGAACAGCATCTCGGCCAATTCAGCCTTGGTCAACGTACGTGATTCTGCTAAAGAATGTTCATTTGTCATTTTTAAATTTCCGACATTCTGGTTTAACGTGAACGAGCCTGATGGGCACTTTCAAGTGCGGCACGTATTTTAGTCATACAAAGATCAACTTGGGCCTCATCAAGCGTACTCTCAGTGTCTTGCAACGAGACTCGAAATGCAAGACTCTTTTCATTAGAGTCAACTTTTGCCGGGTCACGCCACAGATCAAACAAACCAACATGTTGCACCACAGCAAGCGACGAGTCCGCTGCGATCGTCTGATGAATCGTATCAAGCAACGCTTGTACGGATTTGTCAGCAGATACCCAAATCGCCAAATCGCGCTGCACCATGGGTTGACGCGATAACTCGTGCAAACTCGGCATTGGCAAAGCAGCTAAAGATTCAAGAGACACCTCAAACAGCACTGGTGCTGATGCAAGCTCTTGTTGCTGCACCCAGCGGGGGTGCAGTTCACCTAGCCAGCCAATCGCGACATGACCAAGTTCGACACGGGCACTACGACCCGGATGTAACAGAGCGTGTTGAGCAGGCACAAATCGTAATTGCTCAGCGTGTGCGCTAAACAGCACTTCGAGATCGCGCTTCACATCAAAGAAATCAACCGCTCGACTTTTTTGACCCCATTGATCTTCCGTCGCCGAACCCCAGGCTGCTGCTGCGAGAGCTTGCGGTTGGTCTACGCCCGCCACAGTCAAAGGGCCGTCAACCACGCCGTTTGCGCGTTTAAACACTCGGCCAAGCTCAAACACACGTACCCGCGACTGCTTACGGTTTGCGTTGTAGCAAATGTTGGCAACCAGACCAGGTAACAGCGACGTACGCATCACTGCCAGTTGGCTTGCAATCGGATTGAGCAAGCGAATCGGATCCGCATGCCCAAGCATGTCGGTCTCCCAGGCCTGTTCAACAAACGAGAAATTAATCACCTCTTGATAGTCAAGTGCCGCAACCTCGTGTCGCACAGTATGCGCAGACCGGGTCGTCTCGGGCGGCATAGTCATGCGAGCCGCTGCAATCGGCGGCACGGCTGGAATGCTTTCAAAGCCAATGATGCGAGCAACTTCTTCGATCAAATCTTCTTCGATCCGAATATCAAAACGATACGAAGGTGGTACCACGACGAACTGGTCGCCCTGCACCGTGAATTCAAAACCCAAACGGGTAAAGGTTTGCGACACATCGTCTTGTTTGACCTTCACGCCCAGCACACGGTGGCAGCGCGATAGGCGCATGGTGACTGGTTCACGCGTTGGCAGCTTGAGGTGCTGATCATCAATTGGGCCAGCCTGCCCACCGCAGATATCTAAAATCAGCTGGGTAATCAGGTCAAGATGCTCGGGGATCTGTTCAAAATCAACGCCGCGCTCAAAACGATGACTCGCTTCAGAATTGAGCTTTAACTTACGTGCACGACCTGCGATCGCTTCTGGCCACCAAAAAGCGGCTTCAACATAAATGTTCGTGGTATCAAGCGAGACCGCCGTTGAGGCACCGCCCATGATCCCGGCCAAGCTCTCAGGCACGTCAGCGCTCGTGATGACACCCATTGATTGATCAAGAGTGATCGTTTGATCGTTTAACAACGTCAAGGTTTCACCCGCGCGCGCCCACCGCACTTCGAGCGCGGGCTTAGGCATGCGATCCAAGTCAAAAACATGTGTCGGGCGGCCCAGCAGCAGCATCACGTAATTAGAGATATCAACCAAGGCGGTGACCGAGCGCTGGCCTGCTCGCTTCAAACGTTCAACCATCCAGTCTGGCGTTTGAGCACGCGCGTTCACACCGCGTACGATTCGGCCGGCAAACCGCCCACAAAGCTCTGGCGCTTGCACCGTAACCGGGATCACCTCGGTGAGTGTCGGTTTAATGACAGCAGTGTGAGGGACAGCCAGTGGTGCACCGGTTAAGGCCGCCACTTCGCGCGCAACCCCTAAAATCGATAAGCAATCAGCGCGATTAGGCGTGAGTTTGAGCGTAAACAACGTGTCGTCAAGATCCAAAGCCTCGCGCACACTCGTGCCTACTTTTGCGTCAGTTGGTAGCACCAACAAGCCCGCATGCTCTTGAGACAAGCCCAGTTCTTTTGCAGAACACAACATGCCAAAAGATTCAACGCCACGCATCTTGGCCACGCCAATTTTCATGTCGCCCGGCAGCACAGCACCCACAGTGGCCAACGGCACCTTCAAGCCTGCGGCCGCATTTGGCGCGCCACACACAATCTGCAAAGGTTCAGCAGCGCCCACGTCGACCATGCACACACGCAATTTATCAGCGTTAGGATGCGGCTCGGCGCTTTGAATCAACGCCACCACCACACCCGAAAAGGCAGGTGCCACTAACGACGTTTCTTCGACTTCAAGACCCGCCATGGTTAAACGGTGCGACAACTCATCAGTGGTGAGAGGTGGATTGACTAGACTGCGCAGCCAAGACTCTGAAAATTGCATAAGACACCGTATCGGCCTAAAAGATTAATCGTTGAACTGGCGTAAAAAGCGCAGATCACCTTCAAAGAACTGCCGCAAATCGTTCACGCCGTAACGCAACATCGTCAAGCGCTCAAGACCAGAACCAAAGGCAAACCCAATATACCGTTCGGGATCAAGCCCGAAGTTTCGAATCACGTCAGGATGGACTTGTCCAGAACCTGAAATCTCAAGCCACCGCCCTTTATTCGGACCCGACGTAAACATCATATCGATTTCGGCAGACGGCTCGGTGAACGGAAAAAACGACGGTCTGAACCGCAACTCAAGATTCTCTGTTTCAAAGAAACAGCGCAAAAAGTTTGTATACACACCTTTTAAATCGGCGAACGAAATATTTTCGTCAATCCACAGACCCTCAACCTGATGAAACATCGGCGAGTGAGTCGCATCGCTATCCACACGATAAGTACGACCGGGCGCAATCACTTTAATCGGAGGCTTGTTCATGCGCGCATAGCGAACCTGCATTGGGCTGGTGTGCGTGCGCAGTAACAACGGCAAGCCGTTCGCATCGTTCATATCCACATAAAACGTGTCTTGCATTGACCGAGCTGGATGATTTTCAGGGTTGTTGAGCGCCGTGAAGTTTGTCCAGTCGTTTTCAATTTCGGGGCCATCGGCCACTTCAAAACCAATCGACCTAAAGATCGCTTCAACACGCTGCCACGTTTTGATCACCGGATGAATTCCGCCCTTGCCACGGCCACGTCCAGGCAAGGTCACATCAATGGTTTCTGCGGCCAACCGATGGTCGAGCTCGGCTTGAGCCAAAGCCGCACGTCTAGCGTTGAGCAAGGCCTCAACTTGTTGCTTGATGATGTTGATGCGCGCGCCTTCTGTGCGCTTGGCGTCTGGGTCAAGTTTGCCAAGGCCCTTCATCAACTCGGTCAGCGAACCTTGTTTACCTAAAAAACGCGCCTTCGCGTTTTCGAGCGAGGCCGCGTCCGACGCCTGCGCAAATTGCGCACGGGCCTGTTCAATCAGGTCATCGCTCATATCAGTCATCCTTACAACCTTCGCGAAATCACATCTTTAAAATGCAAACGGAGCCCGATGGCCCCGTTCACAGATACAACTTATCAGTACTTAAGCAGCCAACGCTAATTTGGCCTGATTCAATACAGCAGCGAAACCAGCTTTGTCACGCACGGCCATATCAGCCAAGACTTTGCGGTCGAGCTCGATTGAAGCTTTTTTCAGGCCTGCAATAAACACGCTGTAGGTCGTACCGTGTTCACGCACTGCAGCGTTGATACGGGCGATCCAAAGTGCGCGAAACGTACGCTTTTTATTGCGACGATCGCGATAGGCGTATTGACCAGCGCGCATAACTGCTTGCTTGGCAATACGAAACACATTACCGCGGCGACCCCGGTAACCTTTAGCTTTGGCGATAACTTTTTTGTGACGGGCTCTGGCCGTTACACCACGTTTGACGCGAGGCATGTTTTATCTCCGGTTAAGCGAAAGGCATCATGGCTTTAACTGAAGCCACGTTGGTTTTGTCGACCTCTGCTGACCCGCGCAACTGGCGCTTGGTCTTAGTGGTTTTTTTGGTCAGGATATGGCGTTTAAACGCTTGACCCCGCTTAATCGATCCGCTGCCGCGAACCTGAAAGCGCTTTGCAGCACTTTTCTTGGTTTTCATCTTAGGCATTTGATTTCCATTTACTTAAAATTGTGCTCTGTAGGTGCCTGGCATGTTGCTCGATTTGCCTGTTAATCAGCCAATCGACCGCCAGTCTTGTTAACCCAAGATCCACTTATCACTTCATTTCGCTGCAGGTTTTGCAGGAAAGCCTTTGATTATATGACAAATTCTGACATTTTGCACGCAAGTAGCAAAACTGCTCAACGTTAGCGCGAGCTAAGAAATACAGCAAAACTGATCAACGTTAGCGCGAGCTAAGAACTCCCTGCCAATCAGAGCCAAAACGTTCTTAAGAACCAAGACCTGCAGAAAACACTGGCCGATATTGAAAAGCCTCGGCAAGATGAGGCAAATCGATCTGTTGCTCGCCCGACAAGTCAGCGCAAGTTCGTGCGACGCGCCGCAAGCGTTGTATCGCCCGCGCTGAAACATGACGCATTTTAATGGTGCTGGCTAAGAGTTTGGCTGCTGCTGGCGTCATCGGGCAGCATCGCTCTAGGTCTTTATCAGGCAAACGCGCGTTAACCGTGTTTTGCCTGTGCAACTGCGGCTGCCGAACCGCCTCAACCCGCTGACGAATCGCGGCCGATGACTCACCAGGCGCTAGCTCAAGCCAATGCTCATCGCTCATCGTGAGCGTCACAAAGAGATCAATGCGGTCAATCACGGGCCCTGACAATCGCTGTTGATAGGCTGCAATCTGCTCGGCCCTGCACTTGCAGCGGCCTTGAAGATGACCATACCAGCCGCAGGGGCATGGGTTCATCGCTGCGAGCAACTGAAAATCGGCCGGAAAGTCGACTTTCAATTTGGCCCGAGCAATCGTGACTGACAGGCTTTCTAGTGGCTCACGCAAGCCTTCACGCACGCGACGCTCAAACTCAGGAAACTCATCTAAAAACAAAACGCCGCGGTGTGCCAACGTCACTTCGCCCGCGCGCGGTGTTGAGCCCCCTCCAAGCATCGCCGCCATCGACGCCGAGTGGTGCGGAGCTCGAAACGGTCGTTGCCCCCACACATGATCACGCACACCAGCAAAGGCGGCAACAGACGCCACTTCTAAGCACTCGGCAGGCGTAAGCGCAGGCAAAATCCCGCCTAAACGCTTGGCAAGCATGGTTTTGCCAACCCCGGGCGTGCCTGAGAACAGCAAACTATGCCCGCCTGCTGCGGCGACTTC
>JARXAG010000080.1 GCA_029866055.1 Burkholderiaceae bacterium | reverse complement strand
AAACACTCGCTAGACCTGTTCGAGGCGCGGGGCACCGCGAACACTGAGCAGGTCTGGGGTGACTTCAGTGAGATCTTTACACCCCAGTAGGGCCAGATCGCGATCAATTTCAGTGCGCAAAATATCGACAACCTTTGCAATGCCCTCGGTACCTGCTACCGCGGCGCCGTAAAGTTGAGGGCGACCCATAAAAATAAGTTTGGCACCTAGGGCGATGGCTTTGAGCACGTCAGTTCCGCGCCTAAAGCCCCCGTCAATCAACACCGGTAAGGTCTTAGGCACGCTGCGAACCACATCGGGTAGGGCTTGCAGAGGTGCAATCGCGCCGTCGAGTTGCCGACCGCCATGATTCGACACAATTAATGCATCCATCCCCGTAGCAGCCGCGAGTTCTGCGTCTTGAGGGTGCATCACACCTTTCACAAGAAGTTGACCAGACCAGCGATCGCGCAGCCACTTCAGGTCTTCCCAGCTCAAGCGATCACGACCTGCCCGAAAGCCATCCGTGGTGTTTTCTGTAATAGAGGGCCCCATCGTTTCGTACATGTTCACAAAGCGGGGAGTGCCCGTGCTGAACATTGTCTTAGCAAATACCTCAAGCAACCAACGCGGATGCATCAAGCCACTGCCGATCAGCTTGCTGGTGAGTTGAAACGGAATCGTGAAGTCATTGCGCTGATTGTTTTCACGGTTGGCGCCCACGCAGGTGTCAATCGTGACGACGATAGTTTTTACACCCGCTGCGTCAAGGCGGTCTGCGATGTTGCCGATTCGCGTGCGGTCGCCCGGAAAATAACCTTGGTACCAACAGTGTGGGGCGAGTTTGACCAAGGACTCGATGGCGACATTCGAGGCCCCGCTAATGATATACGGGAGTTGCGAGCCGGCAGCCTCGCGTGCCAGCTTACTGTCGCAGTCGTGGCAAACAATGGCGTTGACCCCCGTTGGCGCAAAGCCAAAGGGGCTTGCATAGGTCTGCCCCAATACCGTGACCGACTGACTGCGCGCAGAGACATTGCGCAGCCCGCGGGCCCGAAACACCAGCTGATCAAAGACGGCGCGATTGCCGACAAGCGCGACTTCATCTTCAGTGCCGCCACGAACGTATTCGAATATGGCCTTTGGGAGCCGTCTTTTTGCTTCGCGTTCGAAGTCGCTGATCGATAAAAGTTTGTGTAATGCGCGCACGTGTCAGCCATCCCTAGCGGTCATTGTCCAAACAGGTTCTGTTACCAGAGGCGATGGTGACCGCCTCAATCAGCCCTGTCACGAACAGGTGGTAATTATTGACTTAACTGCGCACGGTTGCGTTCAATGAAGCTGCCTAATTTGGAATACTCTTTCGCTAAAAAGGCTTCAAACTGTTTTGGATTCGAGCCGCCTGGAATAATTCCAAGCCCTGCGAAACGCTCTCGCACGTCGGATTGTGCCAGTACCGTCCTGACATCCGCTGACAGCTGTTCTTGAATGGCATTGGGCGTGGCACTAGGTACCATGAGCCCGTACCAAGCCGTCATGTCAAAGTTTGGCAAGCCCACCTCAGTCGCGCTTGGTAGATCCCAGCCAGGCATTCTGTCTTTTAGACCCATAAATAACGCTTTGACTCGCCCGCCGTCAGCGTGGGGTTTAAACACCGCGCCCTCAAAAATGCCGTCGATTTGCTTGCCGATTAAGTCATTTAAGGCACCGATGCTGCCAGACTTGTAGGGTGGGAACACCATCGGCACACCGGCTTGATTTGAGAACTCGAGTGCGGCGAAATGCATGCTTGCACCAATCGTTGAAATACCAAAATTCATCGGCCGATTTTGTGCTTTGGCATAGGCGATATATTCGGCAACCGTATTGGCTGGCACATCACTGCGAACCATCAGTGCCAAGGGATAGGTGCCAAGTGTGGTGATTGGGGATAAGTCAGAGGCTTTATAGGGCAACTCTTTGATTAAAAACTGATTGCTAATCCACGCAAACGCGACGTACAAGATGGTGTAACCGTCTGGTTTTGACTTAGCAACTAGGCTGGTGCCGATCACGGTCTGACCACCTGGGCGGTTATCAACGACTACCGGTTGATTCCATTTTTTGCTGAGCGCTTGTGCGACGACACGAGCTTGAGCATCAGAACTGCCCCCCACGCCGAAGGGCACAACGATTGTGACCGGTTTGTCAGGAAACGCAGCCTGGGCGGTGAAGGCGAGTAGGCTGAGCGTGCTGAGCATTGTGCCCAACACAAGGCGTTTTGCGATATGTGTAACGTTGTATCCCATTTTATGTCTCCAGTGAGTGATGGTTGTTTTTGTAATTTTGAAGATCAGAACAGCCAGTTTTTGCTTCTGGTTATTGTTCACTATCCTAAACGATCGACCCGTAATCTGCAGTATTTTCTACGAAAAAATAATAGTTCTACGAAAAAAGAATAATTTAGTGCGATTGGTGTTTTGTCTGGTGCGGCGTTTGGCGTGTTATTCCTGTGTTCGACGGGTAATTTTTACGTTTGACGGGGCATTCGCTAGGCATTTGCTCCTGACATCGTTGGTTTGCACAAGGATTAGTCAAATCCACAGCCTTTGCGTATTAAAATGAAAGACTCGTGGTTTCGTCAGGTTTGTGCGTCTTGGCTGGCGTTCTTGTCTAGAGATTTCTTGAAGTTTCGCCGCAGGCGGAGCTGCTTCACTTTGCTGGTTTTTGACCCTAATTCACTATGCTGCTAAAGACCGTTTTAGTTATCCGCTTGGCGGTCTGTTTGGTGACGACTTGTACGTTAGTGGGCTGTATCACCTTGGGGCCCGATTACGATGCCCAACGCGCCACTCAAGTGCCTAACCAGCCGCAAGGATGGCAGCCGCCGATCGCCCATGGTGGCGACCTTGCTTCGTTGCAAGACTGGTGGCGTCAGTTTAATGACCCCACCCTGGTGGCGTTGATTGCTGCCGCCCAAGAGCAAAGCAACACCATGGCACAGGCGGCTCTTAGAATTGCTCAAACTCGTGCGTTGCTGGTCGGCACGAACGCCGCGGCGCTGCCTGTCGTCAACGGTTCGGCAGGTCTCACCCGGGGGACATTTCAATTGGGTGGGCCCGTTGCGTTGGCCACGACCAGTCAAGCTCAGTTACAGTCCAGTTGGGAACTCGATTTATTTGGTGGTTTGGCGCGCGGAAGCGAGGCTGCCCGGGCGAGATTAGAGGCGCAGGTTGCCAACTGGCACGACGCGCGCATTGCCGTTGCCGCGGATACTGCAAATCTGTATGTCAATTATCGGGCCTGCGAGCAGTTTGTGGCTCTGGCTTCAGCAGACGCTAACTCTCGCGCTCGTACCGCTAAGCTCACTGAGCAACTGGCTGCTTCGGGGTTTCAGTCACCTGCCAACGCTGCGCTTGCGCGCGCCAGCGCCGCTGAGGGGCAAGGGCGCTGGGTTGCGCAACAAGCCGACTGTGAGTTAGCGGTAAAAGCGTTAGTTGCGTTAACGGGCTTGGTGGAAGCGGATTTACAGCGACGGCTTGCGCCGCAGTCTAAGATTTTGCCTAGGCCGTTGATGCCCGCCGTGCAGCAAGTGCCGGCACAAGTGCTTTCGCAACGCCCTGATCTGGCAGCCGCCGAGCGCGAGCTAGCCGCTGCCAGTGCTGATATCGGTGTTCGCGAGGCCGACCGGTTTCCACGGCTCTCGCTCTTAGGGAGCATTGGACCCTTAGATTTCAGTACCAATGGACTAACGATTAGCGCAACGACTTGGTCGATTGGCCCGTCGCTGACAATGCCGTTTTTTGATTCAGGCCGCCGAGCGGCAAATTTGGATGCGGCCAAAATTGCGTATCAGGCTGCCGAGGTCAACTATCGCAGTCAGGCACGTCGCGCCGTACGTGAGGTTGAGGATGCGCTGATTCGCCTCAATAGTTTGGCGTTGCGCGACACCGAGGCTGAGATCTCATCTAAAGGCTATCGCCAGTCTCTCACCGCCTCTGAAGAGAAATTTAAATTCGGGTTAGCAAGCATTCTTGATCTGGAAGAAGTCAGGAGGCTCTCGGTGAATGCCGATAATATTTTGGCCTCAGTGCGCCGTGATCGTGTCAATTCCATGATCGCTTTATATCGCGCAGTGGGTGGCGGCTGGACGCTGACAGATTCGATGGCCTTGAATGGCCTTGCTCAGACAGCATTAAAAGACATGACTATAGGCAATTCAAAACCATGAAATTTAAACTACGCTCTAGTTTCAACAAACTGGTGTTGAGCGGTCTGTTAAGTTTGGCGAGCTTTGCCACATTGCCACTCCTCGCGCAGGCGAGTCAAGACGCGCCACGCGCCGGTCTAACCGTCACGGTGACTCGTCCTGAGATCGCGCAAATCGCGGCGGTGATTACAGCCAATGGCAGTGTCGCTGCCTGGCAAGAGGCGCTGATCGGTGCGCAGGTGGGGGGGTTGCGTATGGCTGAGGTGCTGGTGAATGTTGGAGATGTTGTTCAGAAAGGTCAGCTGCTCGCACTCTTTGCAACCGATACTGTGCTGGCTGACTTGGCCGTGCAAAAAGCGCAGCAAGCCGAAGCGACGGCAGCGCTAGCCGACGCGAAGGCCAACGCCGCCCGTGCTAGAAGCTTAAAAAATTCGGGCGCTTTATCGGCCCAGCAGATCAATCAATATTTGACTGCAGAGCAAACGGCCCAAGCCAGACTCGAGGCCACGGCCGCGCTCGTTCAAGTACAAGCATTAAGACTGAAATACGCTGAGGTGCGTGCGCCCGACGACGGGGTTATTTCTATGCGCCAAGCCACAGTGGGTTCGGTTGTGCCACAGGTACCGAGTTGTTTCGGATGGTGCGTCAGCAACGCCTTGAATGGCGCGCTGAGGTGACTTCTGAAGAACTCAGTCAAATTAAAGTTGGGATGCCTGTCAGTGTGTTTCCTGCGAGTTTGCCTAAGGGGGCGCCCGCTATGCTCGGTAAGGTTCGTGTGATTGGCCCAACTGTTGATCCGCAAGCTCGAACAGCTGTGGTCTTTGTTGACTTGCCTAAAAACCCGAACGACGAGCCACCTGTGCGAGCAGGTATGTTTGCAAGTGGCCAGTTTCAATTAGGGGCTACACAAGGGCTGACGTTGCCTCAAGAGTCTGTGGTGATGCGTGATGGGTTTAGCTTTGTGTTTAAACTCGGCGAGAACCGGCGCGTGATACAGACCAAGGTGAATGTTGGACGTCGGGTTGGAGCGCGAATTGAGGTGCTCACTGGCGTAACCGTTGCCGATAATATTGTTGAGTCTGGGGCCGGGTTTTTGACCAATGACGATTTGGTTGCTGTTTCAGCGACGGTTCAGCCCAAATAGGCGCTCAGATGAATTTCTCCGCCTTCTCGATTCGCAATCCTATCCCAGCGATTCTGCTCTTCATTCTGTTGTCGATTGCTGGCGTGTTGGCCTTCAAGGCGATTGGTGTTCAAGATTTTCCAGACATTGAATTACCGATGGTTACCGTCGAAGCGCAATTGCCGGGTGCTGCGCCGGCGACGCTTGAAACCGAGGTGGCGCGCAAGCTAGAAAATTCAATTGCTACCCTCCAGGGCATTAAAAATCTCTACACCAAAATACTCGAAGGTGTAGTGGTGATTACCGTTGAGTTCATTCTTGAAAAAGATCCAATGGAGGCGGTGAACGATGTGCGAGATGCCGTGGCGCGTGTGCGGGCCGAGTTGCCCGCTGATGTGCGTGACCCAACGGTTGTACGTGCGACGACGGCAGGCAAACCGCTGTTGACTTATGCCGTCACCTCTAAGCAAATCGACGAAGAAGCCTTATCTTGGTTTGTTGATAATACAGTCGCCAAGCAGTTGCTGACGGCGAACGGCGTTGGCCGCGTCAAGCGTATGGGTGGCCTCACCCGCGAAGTAAGAGTCGAGCTTGATCCCGCTCGGATGGCGGCGCTTAATGTGACGGCTGCTGAGGTTTCGCGCCGCTTGCGTCAAATTCAACAAGAGGCGCCCGGTGGTCGGGGCGACGTGGGCGGCGCCGAACAAGCCGTACGGACCATTGCAACGGCAAGTTCAGCCGACGAGCTCGGTAAGCTTGATTTTTCGTTGCAAGATGGGCGTAGGGTTCGTCTGAATCAAATCGCAACAATTGTTGATGCTACGGCAGAGCGCCGCTCGATGGCCTTGGTGAACGGTCAAACAGTCGTGGCTTTTGAAATTATGCGTAGTAAAGGTGCGAATGAAGTCGCGCTCGCAAAAGAAGTGCGGCAAGTCATTAACAACCTGCGCGTCGCACGGCCTGACATTCAGATCACAGAGCAAATTGATAACGTCGCAAAAACTGAAGAAAACTTCGAAGGCTCAATGCACTTGTTGTACGAGGGTGCGATTCTGGCGGTGATTGTCGTTTGGTATTTTTTACGCGACTGGCGTGCCACCATTGTGTCGGCTGCAGCCTTGCCTTTGTCGATTTTGCCGGCATTTTTAGGCATCTATTTATTTGGTTTCACCTTGAATATGGTGACGCTGACGTCTTTAGCGCTGGTGGTCGGCATTCTTGTCGATGATGCGATCGTTGAGGTTGAAAATATTGCGCGCCATCTGCGCATGGGTAAAACACCGTTTCAGGCTGCGCTTGAGGCGGCCGATGAAATTGGCCTGGCCGTCGTTGCAACGACGTTTGCGTTGGTGGCTGTATTTTTGCCGACCGCTTTCATGGCGGGGATTCCGGGAAAGTTTTTTAAACAATTTGGCTGGACCGCAGTGCTCGCTATTTTAGCGTCGCTCTTGGTCGCACGTTTGCTGACTCCCATGATGGCTGCTTACTTGATGAAAGCAGTGCCCGAGTCAGCGCAAGAACCACCTGATGGCTGGGTGATGCGCAGTTACCTCAAATCAGTGAACTGGTGCTTGTCGCATCGGCTAGTGACGCTTGTGTTGGCAACACTATTTTTTGCAGGATCTATTGCGTTAGTGCCGCTCTTGCCTAAAGGGTTTGTGCCGCCGGCGGATCGCAGCCAAACACAGGTCAATATTGAACGTGCGCCTGGCAGCACCTTGCATGAGACTTATCTGGCGGCAGAGCGTGCGCGTCTGAAGCTTGAGGCGATTCCTGAGGTGCTAAAAGTATTTAGCTCAGTTGGTGCCGGTGTGTCTGGTGATGCCTTTGCCCGAGGTTCTGCCGCCGAGGTGCGCAAGGCCTCGTTGACAGTGACGCTGGTTCACCGTTCAGATCGTAAAAAAAATCAGCAAGAGGTTGAGGCTGATATTCGAGCGTTGCTAGCTCGCGAACCCGGGGTTCGTATTACGGTCGGGCCGCAAGACGTTGGCGTAAAAATGCAGATCGTGTTGCAGAGTGAAGATCCTTTGGCGCTGACAGCCGCAGCTCATGTGGTCGAAGGCGAGCTGCGAAGCTTAAAGGGCATTGGTAATGTGCTGTCATCGGCCAGCTTAGTGCGCCCAGAATTAATTGTGCGACCAGATTTTGCGCGTGCGGCAGACTTAGGCGTAACAGCGCAAAGCATCGCTGAAACCTTGCGCGTCGCAACCAGTGGCGACTATGACATCAGTTTGCCAAAGCTCACCCTCTCCGAAAGACAGATTCCGATTCGCGTCAAGTTACCGGACGCCGCCCGCACTGATATTGAT
>JARXAG010000186.1 GCA_029866055.1 Burkholderiaceae bacterium | reverse complement strand
CGCAGATCAGGTCTGGCAACTTGCGCGCCTTGGGCGTGGCAAGCCCCGAGCGTTCACCTTTATTGCCGAACGTGCCGGCGATTGCCGAGCAATTGAAAGGGTATGACGCCGTTGCCGTGAATTATCTATCAGTGCCAGCAGGCACCCCTCGCGCGGTGATTGATCGGTTGAATGCCGCGGTGCGCGTGGTAATTAACGAACCAGCCATGAATGAACGCATGGTTAACGGCGGCATGGTCCCCAAAACAAGCACGCCCGAAGAGATGGCAGCCGAGATCAATGTAGAACGCATCAAGTGGAGAAAAGTGATCGCCGAGTCAGGTGCAAAAGCCGAATAGCTTAAAAAATTCGGCGGCGCGCTTGAGCGTTGAAACGATGTTCAGACACTCAACGCCTAGTGCAAAAGCCGAATAGCCTAAAAAACTCAGCGTCAGGCGTGAGCGCTAAAGAGTTGCCCAGACACTCAAAGTCAGGCGCCTAGGCTAAATAGGTGCCCAAAAGACCAGAATCCGGGCCGTTTGGGCCCTAAACCCCTCAATCCAAGAGTTTTCATTTTCTTGTAAGATGTCCAACATCGAAAATAAAAATACTTGGATTCTGGAGGGCTCTGCGCGCCAGCCTCTGAGTCAAGCGTAATTCGGAGACCTTGCATGCCTAAGTTACCCCTCAGCCGGTTCACAGTGCTGGATTTGACGCGCGTTCGTTCTGGGCCAGCCGCAGTCAGACAATTTGCAGATTGGGGCGCAAACGTGATCAAAATTGAAGAGCCGGGCGATCAACCGGATGACCGCCCCGGCGGCTCGTCACAATTTGCCGATTATCAAAATACCCATCGCAACAAACGCAGCGTTACGCTGAACTTAAAGCACTCCAAAGGTAAAGCGCTGTTCTTGAAAATGGTTGAACAGGCCGATGTGGTGATTGAAAACTATCGCCCGAATGTAAAGTTCAAGCTCGGTATCGATTATGAGTCTCTGCGCAAGGTAAACAAACGCATTATCTTGGCGAGCGTGTCGGGCTTTGGGCAAGATGGCCCTTATGTGGATCGGCCCGGCTTGGATCAAATTGCACAGGGTTTAGGCGGGATCATGTCGGTGACGGGTGAGCCCGGCCGCGGCCCGATGCGTGCGGGTATACCGGTGGCAGACTTAAGCTCTGGCTTGTTCTGTGCGATTGGTACGTTGGTGGCGTTGCTCGAACGAGAAGAGTCTGGCGAAGGCCAGTGGGTGCAGTCATCGCTGCTGCAGTCACAAGTGTGGATGATGGATTTTCAGATCATGCGCTGGCTGATGAATAAAGAGATCCCGGGGCAGTCTGGTAACGATCATCCAACCACAGCGGCCACGGGTGTGTACCCGACGGCAGACGGTTACATCAATTTAGCGGCGATGGGCACTGAGATGTTTATCAAGCTAGTGACGGCAATTGGTTTGCCCGAACTCGCTGAAGACCCGCGCTTTAAATTGCTTAAGACGCGCGGTCAAAACCGGCCTGCACTCAATGCAGCGATTGCTGCGCGCACCAAACAAGAACCGACTGCCGACTGGATTGAGTTGTTGAACAAAGCAGGCGTGCCCTGTGGCTCGATCAAGAACGTGAAAGAAACGATGGAAGACCCGCAGGTTGTGCATTTGGGGATGGCCAAAACTTTACAGCACCCAAGTTTGGGCGAAATCAGTGTGGTCAATCACCCCGTGATTATGAGCCGTTCAAAGCGCGAGGTGTTTACGGCGGCCCCTGACCGCGGTGAGCACAACAAAGAGGTCTACGCAGAGTTTGGCGTGAGTGCGGCAGAGGTTGATGCGCTACTTCAAGACGGCGCAGTTTAAGTGTGAATCCTTTAATGGAGAGTCATGGTGAGTAAACCCTCAGTGACTGCAACGGTGTATACCGCGCGCAGACAAGCGTTTGTTGGGCGTGGCGCGGCAGCCACCAAACCATTAATGTCAAGCGGCCCGCCTAAGGCGATGACGGCGTTTGATAATTTAGGGCGCCCTGAAAATTTACCAGATGAAATCGCGCAGCAATTGCGAACCCGTATATTGAATGAAAGCTTGGCGCCCGGGCAGCGTTTGCCCACCGAGCAAGAACTCGGCGCGCAGTTTGGGGTGAGCCGAAATGTCGTGCGTGAAGCGATTGCACGGCTGAAGTTGACGGGCTTGGTTGAAACCCGTCACGGTGTGGGCACGTTTGTCTGTGCTGATTTAGCCATGCGACCCTTTGAAGTGTCGCACGATGATCTGATGGATCTAGCGCAATTGATTCATGTGCATCAACTGCGCGTTGAAATTGAATCGGGTGCTGCAGCGCTAGCCGCCACGCATCGCACCAAGGCGCAACTTGATACCTTGCAACAAACCTTAAAGCGCGTAGAGCTTGCCTCGGCCGATTGGCAAGTGGCCGCACACACGGCGGTCGACTTTCACTTGGCGGTTGCGCATGCGGCCAACAATCCTTATTTTGTGCGAATCATGGGACACTTAAGCCACGTGATTCACAATGCTGTACGTACGTTTCGTTTTAGAAATACCGGCACACCGCGGATTGATGAAATCGGTAACGAGCATGTGCTCATTGTCGATGCCATCGCCCGTCAGGATTCGGCCGCCGCACGTCACGCCATGAGAACCCATTTAGATAACGCGATGGCACGTTATCGCAAATTACTAGGAGACCTTTGACATGAGCATCACTCGACTATTGCAGGGCGAAATTACCGATAGCCTGATCGTTGAAAAAAGAGGCGCAGCAGGCTGGATTACGTTTAACGACCCAGGTCGTCACAACGCCATGTCGTACGACATGTGGGTGGCAGTACCTAAAGCGATCAAATTATTTGAGGCTGACGACGAGATTCGCGCCATTGTCTTGACAGGCGCGGGCGGCAAAGCGTTTGTGAGCGGCGCCAATATTTCTCAGTTTGAAAAACTGCGTACAGGCGCAGATGCCGTGGCTGAGTATGAACGCGTGGGCGAAGAAGCTCAGGGCGCCTTGTACAACACCTTTAAACCGGTGATTGCGCGTATCGACGGCTATTGCATCGGTGGCGGTTTGAATATTTCGTTGTGCTGCGATATTCGTATCGCGTCTGACGCCAGCTCGTTCGCGATCCCAGCTGGCCGTTTAGGCTTGGGCTATCGCCTAACTGCAATCCGCAATCTGGTGTCAACCGTTGGTGCACCACAGGCCTTGGACATCATGCTGTCGGCTTCACGCTTTACCGCGCAAGAGGCTTTGATCAAAGGGTTGGTACAGTACGTTGTGCCAGCCGATCAATTAGATTCAACGGTCGATGCGTATTTGGCAAAGGTGACTGCGAATGCTCCAATCACCTTAAGAGCCGCTAAAAAAGCTGTACGCGAGTTTCAACGTGTTGCACCGCATATTGATGCTGAGGGCATTCAAAAAATGGTGTTGACTTGCTTTGCAAGTGAAGATTATCAAGAAGGCAAACGTGCTTTTGCTGAAAAACGTTCGCCAGTTTTTACAGGTAAATAAGTCATGAAGACAGTGGTGTCGACGCGCCTCTTCGCGCGTGCTTGGTTAGCACTTGGGTCTGTTTTGTTTGCTGCGCTATGCGCGAGCTCTCTGGCACGAGCGCAGACGTATCCGACGCAGCCCATCCGTATGGTGATTGGGTACGCCGCAGGAGGCACCACTGATATCATTGCAAGGTCGCTGGCTGAGCAGCTATCTAAAACGCTTGGTCAGACGGTGATCGTTGAAAACAAAGCGGGCGCAGCGGGTAACCTCGCGGCGGCCTACGTCGCGCAGGCCAAACCTGATGGCTACGTGTTGTTCATGGCAACCCTAGCCAGTCATGGCATCAATCCCGCCTTGTACAAAACGGGCTTGGGCTACGATCCGGTGAAAAGTTTCGAGCCGATTTCGATGGTGGCTGCGATCCCGATGTTACTGGTGGTGAATCCAAAGTTACCGATTCGTTCGGTACCAGAGTTGGTGGCCTACGCTAAAAAAAATCCGGGTCAACTGAATTACGCCTCAAGTGGCAATGGTTCACCGGTGCATCTGGCCGGTGCGATCTTTGCCGACGCGACCAAGATCGAGGTTGTGCATATTCCGTACCGAGGTGGTGCGATTGCCAACACCTCGGTCATGGGTGGCGACACGCAATATACCTTTGCCAGCATGCCCGCTGCAATGCCTCAGGTGCAAGCGGGTAAGTTGCGCGCGTTGGCTGTCACGACCAAAGTACGTTCGCCCCAGTTGCCAGATATCCCTTCTGTTGAAGAAGCTGGCAGTTTGCCCGGGTATGACATCAATACCTGGGACGCTTTGTTAGCCCCCAAGGGGACCCCACCCGCTGTCATTGAAAAATTAAATGCAGCGATCAGGCAGGCCTTGCAGTCGCCTGCGTTAGCCAAGCGTTTTGAGGGTGAGGGCGCTATCCCAGATACAAGTACGCCAAAAGAGTTGGCCACGTTTATTGATGCCGAGTTACTAAAGTGGGCCGCGGTGGTTGCGCGCACGCCGATCAAGGTTGATTGATGATCGTTGAGTTGTGGCATCAGTTGTTTCCGTCGGTTACGGTGTTTCTTTGGCTGAGCTTGGCGGTGTTAATCGCAGGCACGATACGTTCGTTTACGGGCTTTGGTGGCGGGCTAGTCTTGGCACCGCTCTTTAGTTTGTTCATGGCCCCGGCCGATATGGTGGTGGTGGTATTGCTGCTGAATTTTGCGATTTCAGTGCAGACGTTGCCACAAACGTGGAGCACCACAAACTGGAAAATGGTGTGGTCTGTGTCGATACCCGCGGTACTTGGTATACCGATTGGGGTGTGGTTAATTGAGTGGCTAGATCCCGAGGTGACGCGACGTTTTATTGGCGTGATCGTGGCAGGCTTGGCTGCCATCATGCTGATTGGCTGGCAGTACAACGGTGCGCGTGGCCGACTGCAAGATTGGTTTGTGGGCTTGACGAGCGGAGCGCTGACAGCGATGGCTGGTGTGGGTGGCCCACCCCTCGTGTTGTATTTTTTATCAGATAAAACGATTACCCCCGTGGTGTTACGGTCGTTTTTTATGATGTTTTTTGCCTTTATTCAGCTCAGTGCGATGGCGGTCTTTCTGTACAAAGATCTGATCAATACTAAGCAAATGCTCTATTCGGCATCGTTCATGCCGGTGTATTTTTTATCGGCTGTGCTTGGAAGCTACCTGTTTAGTCGAGCGCTGAACCGTACGGCGTTAATTAAGCGCTTGTCGTTGTGGTTTTTGTTGGTGGTGGGGTCGGTTACGATTGTGATTTGATTAGGCGTCGCACGCGCGAATAAGCCTTGCACCTGACCAGCGGAGAAAGTTTGAAGCACTCAATTTTGTTGTTTGGGGTCAATGGTCAGGTTGGTCATGCGCTGCAGACCTCGCTCGCTCATTTGGGTGAAGTCACTGCCTGTACGCGTGAGCAGATAGATTTCAGCCAGTCGCCCGAGGCAATTGCGGCAACCCTGAAGGTGTTAACGCAGAAATATCAGCCAACAATTGTGGTCAATGCGACCGCCTATACGGCCGTAGATCGCGCGCAAGCCGAACCTGAGCTTGCACAGCACATTAATGCGAGGGCGCCCGGTTTGATTGCGCAGGCTGCACAAGACTCGGGTGCCTGTGTGGTGCATTATTCAACCGACTATGTCTTTAAGGGCGACAAGCCTGAGCCGTATGTCGAAACCGATCTCACGGATCCGCAATCGGTCTACGGCCAAAGCAAATTAGACGGAGAACGCGCGGTCGCGAACGCCTGCGCCCGCCATCTGATTTTTAGAACCTCTTGGGTGGTGAGCGCTCACGGCGGCAATTTTTTAAAAACAATGCTTAAGCTTGCCCAAGAGCGAGATGTTTTAAATGTGGTGTCCGATCAAGTGGGTGCACCGACCTCAGCAAACTTGCTGGCCACGGTGACCACGCAGATCTTGCAGACACTCGTCGAGCAGCCGCACACCGATTCTCGGTGGGGTTTGTATCACTTGGTGGCCGGCGGGCACACAAATTGGCACGCCTACGCTTGCTATGTCATCGCCCAGGCGCGAGCAGCCGGTTGGCCGATCAAGATTCAAGATCAAGCGATTCACCCGATTGCGACAAAAGATTATCCGGTCGCCGCGCCCCGCCCGCTCAATTCACGCCTCGATACACAGAAGCTCTGCCAGGCGTTTCAGCTGACGCTGCCAGACTGGCGTGTTGGAGTTGACGAGGTATTGCAGGCGCTAAAATCGCCGGCATGACCACCAAAATTCTTATCGTGCGCACCTCGTCGCTAGGCGACTTGGTGCATATGTTGCCAGCGATCTCGGATATCGCTAAACACGTGCCGGACGCGCAGATTGATTGGTTGGTTGAGGATTCGTTTGCGTCCATCCCAGCGTGGCATCCTGCGGTGAATCAAGTGCTTCAAGTGGCGCACCGCCGCTGGCGTCGAGCCTGGTGGTCGAGCCAAGTCAGGCGCGAACGGCACGCGTTCGAAACGGATTTGCGCAGTCGCCCTTACGATATCGTGCTGGACATGCAGGCCTTGCTCAAATCGGTGTGGTGGGTCAGGATGGCCATGGGGACTAAACATGGGCTGGATTGGCGCTCGGCGCGCGAGCCCCTTGCCACCTTGTTCTATGACGTGCGCCATCGCGTTGAGTTTTGGCAACCTGCAGTAACCAGGCAGCGTTTGTTGGCTGCCAGTGCTTTTGGGTATGCCCTGCAAGGTGAGCCTGAATTTGGGTTGCAGGCGTTTGAGTTGCAGGCACAAGCCACACGCAAGCTTGTTTCACCTTATGCAATGATCATGCCTTCGGCAAGCCGCGACGATAAATTGTGGCCTGAGCCAGACTGGCAGGCGGTGTTTGACCTGCTGACTGAGCGTGGCCTGAAATTAAAGCTTTTGGCTGGTAATCAGGCTGAGGCCAACCGTGCACTGGCATTGATTCAGGGTCGTTCTAACGCTGAGGTGTTACCGCGTGGAACCTTAACTGAAACCGCCCAGCATTTGGCCGCCGCAACCCTAATGGTTGGCTTAGATAGTGGGCTCACGCATTTGTCGGCTGCCCTTGGCCGCCCGACCGTGGGGATTTACAAGGCCTCAACGCCGGTACGAACACCCCTGGTGAGTACCGCTTTTACGGCAAGCCTGGGCGACCGGGGGCAACCGCCTTCTAGGCACGCTGTAATTGCTGCAATTGAGCAAGCTCTGCGCTAGTATTACGTGATGCCACTAAAAATCTACACCTGCCTTTTAAGATTGGTCGCCCCGTTGCTTTGGGCGTACATGTTTGTGCGCGCCCGTCGCGCGGGTGGGGATTGGCAAATCTTCAGTGCAGAGCGGTTTGGCTCGTATGCCCTTCCTTGGGATGGCGAGGCGCCTGTTTGGGTGCATGCCGTGAGTTTGGGTGAGACGCGCGCGGCTCAAACCCTAATTCTGCAGTTTATTGCCCGTGGCGAACGGGTGCTGCTGACCCATATGACGGCAACCGGCCGGGCAGAGGGTGCACGTTTGTTTGCAGCCGAGATCGCGGCAGGGCAATTGCGCCAGCAGTGGGTACCCTACGATTTTTCGGGTGCAACGAAAAAGTTCATGCAGCACTACCGGCCACGCCTTGGGATTTTGATTGAACGAGAAGTGTGGCCCAATTTGATTGAGCACGCACAATTGGCCGCTGTGCCAATCGTGTTGGCGAGCGCGCGTTTTTCAGAAAAATCGCACAAGCAGGTCAAACAGATCGACAAAGTGTTTTTGACTCTGATGCGCGATGCCTATGCCGGCATTGACCTGACCTTGGCGCAAACAGAAGACGATGCGACGCGTTTATACGAAGTTGGTGCCTTGAATATTCACGTGGTGGGTAATCTTAAGTTTGATGTGGTCTTGCCCATGGTGGCAGTTGATGCTGGGCGCTCTTGGCGCCAGCGCTTAAACCGCCCGGTGATTGCAATTGCCAGTACGCGCGAGGGTGAAGACGCTTGGTTTGTTCAGGCGCTTGCACGGCAAGACTCAACGGCTTTATTTTTATTGATCCCGAGGCACCCTCAGCGCTTTGATGAGGCCGCCGCATTGCTTGAGCAGGCAGGTATTGCAACCGTGCGTTGGTCGGCACTGCGTGACAACACCGAGCCAGACCAAATGCTGGCCGGCATTAAGGTGGTGTTGTGCGATACGCTAGGTGAGATGCCCTTCTTTTATGCAGCCAGTGACGTCGCCATTGTGGCGGGTAGCTTTGCACCGGTTGGTGGGCAAAATCTGATTGAGGCCTGCGCGCTTGGTACACCGGTGATTGTTGGCCCGCATACGTACAATTTTTCTGACGCTGTCGCCCACGCAGTTGAAATCGGTGCGGCCGCGCAAATTCAGTCACCCGAGTCGGTTGATGCCGCGCAGCGAGCCGTGTCGATGGCTGTGTACTGGTTACAAGATCAGCAAGCCTTAAATGAAAAGGGCCGTTTAGCGC
>JARXAG010000157.1 GCA_029866055.1 Burkholderiaceae bacterium | reverse complement strand
TTCATATACTTATGAATCGCAGTGTTAGGCGCGGTGCCTAAGGTCGCAAAAAAGAATAAGACTTTTTCTTGCTCAACTAATTTACGAGCATTCTCGAGTGTCTTGGGCGGGGCAAAACCATCATCCATTGAAATGAAATTGATTTTGCGACCATTAATGCCACCCTCGTCATTAATCTTTTTAAAGTAAGCGGCTTGTGCTTTGCCATATGAGCCGTATGCCGAAAAGGCACCCGAATACGGATTCGTATTTCCAATCTTTATTTCTTTATCGGTTGCGCCCGGATCATAAGGCTGCGCGTTTAAGCCAAAACTGGCAGACGTTAACGCTACAACTGCAAATAAGCTTTTTATATGATTAGATTTTTTCATTATGACTGTCTCCTCTTTTTAAGTTTTTGTAGAATCCCCATCACGCCATCTGGCGCAACGTAAGCCAGCGCCAACAGCATGCCTCCATACACTGCCCACGGCGCAGACTTTGAAAGCTCGTCTGCAACGTTTGGTACAAACTGAATAAATAAAGCACCAAAGATTGCGCCCGATATTGAGCCTAGGCCGCCGACGACGACCCCGACCAACAAACTGATCGATAGAAACGATGGGAAGCTATCTGGCGCGATATAGGCCACAGCCAGCGCACTTAGTGCACCCGCGATACCGGTGTAGGCAGCGGATAGGCCAAAAGTGGCTGTCTTCACAAACGTTAAATTAATGCCAAGAGCAGCTGCAGCAGTGGGCTGATCTCGAATCGCCACGATGGCGCGCCCCACTCGGCCAGACAGCAAATTATGAGCCAACCAAAATAGACCTAAGGCAATGGCCAAGATCACTAGGTAAAGCCACCGATCCTCGCTAAGCTCATTGCCAAAGAGCGTGAGCCCGAAGGGAGGCGTAGGCTTATCCAGAATAATTCCTTGTACCCCGCCGGTCCAGTGCTCAATTCCTTTATATTTAAGTAACTGCGGTGTCGCAATGGCCAACGCAAAAGTCGCCAGGGCCAAGTAATGACCAGCGAGACGAAGAGCCGGAAACCCCATCAACACACCCATTACCAAGCAAACTAGCGCGGCAACCGGTATGGTCAAATAAGCCGACATGCCTACCTGCGAAATTAAGATCGCAGAGGTATAAGCGCCGACCGCATAAAACGCCCCATGCCCTAGCGAAATCTGACCGCCATAGCCGGTCAAAATATTCAAGCCCAGAATTGCGATTGCATAGATCAACACTAAATTCAGTTGAAACACTCGAAAATCTTCAAGCACAAAGGGTAGCAAGACCGCAGCAAGCACGGCGACGGCTAAGATTATTTTTTTGGAAATGGCAGACATGTTGGCTCTCTTAGACGCGCGAGAAAATAGGTTTGCCGAAAAGGCCATAGGGGCGGAAGATCAGAATCGTCACAATTAAGACCAACGCCATCGTTAGCTTCAGGTCGCTGCCAATGACATACGCGCCCAAGATGTTTTCAAGCACACCTAAAATGACGCCACCAACAACGGCGCCCCATGGGTTATCTATCCCGCCAAGCAAGGCTGCGGCAAAACCATAAAGCAAAATACCCGCCATCATATTTGGATCCAGAAACACAATGGGTGCGATCATCATGCCGGCCACGGCTCCGATCAAGGCGGCCATCCCCCAGCCAAGCGCCAACATCCAAGACACCCGAATCCCCACTAAGCGGGCCGACTCGGGATTAAATGCGGCCGCACGCATCGCCAGACCAAGCGGTGTGAAACGAAAGAAGCAGAACACCGAGAGCAGCACAACGAGCGTGACCGAAATTGAGCCGATTTGGTGGCCAGAAAAGTATTGAGCCAAGAACATACCTTCAACCGGAAACGGACTCGGAAACGATTTAATCGTGTGCTCAAAAATCCAACCGGCAAAGGCATTAAAAATCACAAGTAAACCAACAAACACGATCACATTCGTTAGGATTGGCGCTTTTTCAACAGGCTTGAGAAAAATCCGCTGAATCAATAAGCCCGCGACAAATGAAATGACCATCGTCGCAACAAACGCTAACCAGTAAGGCACGCCCGACTGGATCATTGCCCAGGCGATGAAGGTCGAGAACGTCGCCATCTCGCCTTGTGCAAAATTAATGTGATGGGTCGCTTGGTGGATCATGACCAACGCTAGCCCGACCGCGGCATAAATGCCACCGTTCGCTAAACCCGCAGTGACTTGCAATAAAAACGAATCCATTAAAGCTCCACAACCTGATCGCTAGTTTAATAACCCAAGTACACGCGTCGAATCGACTCGTCAGCTTTGATGTCAGCCGCCGGACCCGACAAAACAACCTTGCCTGTCTCAAGCAAATAAGCATGATCCGCTAGGTTCAAGGCCAAGGCCGCGTTTTGTTCGACGAGTAGCATACTGACTTGGTCTTCTTGATTGATTTGACGCATGATCTCGAAAATCTCTTTCACGATCAAAGGAGCCAAACCAAAAGAGGGCTCGTCTAAAAGCAGCAAGCGAGGGCGCAGCATGAGCGCGCGGCTGATGGCAAGCATTTGTTGTTCGCCACCGGATAAGGTACCCGCCTGCTGACGAAACCGTTCTTTTAAACGCGGAAACCTGCTGTACATGCGCTCGAGATCCGCTTGTACCTCGTGACGATCTTTACGCGTGTAGGCGCCCAGCTTCAGGTTTTCTTCGACGGTCAGCGCTGTGAAGGTACCGCGTCCATCAGGAACATGCGCGATCCCGACTCTCACGATATCTTCGGTCGCTTTGCCGTCGATGCGTTTGTCAAGAAAAGTGATTGAACCGGTCGTTTGAACAGCCTGACACACTGAGCGCAGAGTCGTGGTTTTTCCGGCGCCATTCGCACCCAAAATAGTCGTAATACCGCCCACATTTAAGTCAAAATTTAAATCAAAGAGTACTTGGTTAGGGCCGTACCACGCATTCAAGTTGGCAACATCAAGCAGTTTCATTAGTTACCATCTCCTAAATACGCACGGATGACCTCAGGGTTACGCTGGATCTCTTCAGGCGTGCCTTCGGCAATTTTTTTACCAAAGTTCAGCACGACGATCCAGTCCGAGACCTCCATCACCAGACTCATGTGGTGTTCAACAAGTAAAACTGTGATGCCCATATCGTCGCGAACTGTGCGAATAAAGTCTGCCAAGTCGCTCAACTCGGTGTGATTTAAGCCCGCCGCGGGTTCATCGAGCAGAAGCATCTTTGGTTTTGAGGCCAGTGCGCGTGCGAACTCAACGCGTTTTTGAGTGCCAAAGGACAAATCACCTACCGCCCGATCAGCAAATTCTGACAGTTTCAAATAAGACAACAAGGCATCCGCGTCTTCGACTAACTGCTTTTCTTCAGCGCGAACCGTTGGCGTTTTTAGCATCGTGCCAATAAAACCGCCTGCGGAGCGGGCATGCGCGCCCACCATCACATTTTGCCGAACCGTCATCGTGCGAAACATGGCTAGGTTCTGAAAGGTGCGACCAATGCCGATTGTTGACATGGCATGCACGGGCGTGTGCGTAATGGATTGACCAGAAAACAAGAGGTCGCCAGCCTGATATTGATAGAGCCGGCTCAAGCAGTTAAATAGCGTTGTTTTACCCGCGCCATTAGGGCCGATCAAACCGCAGACTTTATTGCGGGGTACGTCAAAGCTTACAGAATCTAACGCGACGATGCCACCAAAGCGGACTGTAATATCTTTAACATTCAGCAATGCTGACGCTGACTGGTTCGACAAATCGGTTCTCCAAGACTAAATCGAAATGTATGTTTAACCGTTTCTAGATGCGGCACATTGAGTGTTATTTCAACGACCTGCACCTGCAACTTAAAACCGCTTTTTTATTAAATTCGCAAGTGTGAAAGTACGTTGGAAATTGATATTGGTCAAATGAAATAATGCTTGCGGGTTTTCTCTTAATCGTTTTCCCTGATGCCCCAATTCTAATATCGCTAACGCATTGCCCAGACGGCGTACGCGGCTACCCTGAAGCCGTACGCGGCTGCTACGTTTTTTGTATTAAGCGGCTTTTTTGGAACTTGCTTGCGAGGCAAGCGCAGCGCCGGTAAGCGTCTTGAGCAACACGCCAAGTGGCTGCTGATCCAGCGAAAAGCAGGTGTTTGCCAGCTCGGTAGCTGAAATATTTATGCCGCCAAAACTGCAGCAGTCGGCGCCCTTGATCATCAACTCAGCATCGGTCAGTGGATGCTCTTTACTGCCGCGTAGTTTTTCAACGCGACGCTTGAGCACGGTGCCGTCCTTGAGATGAACGGTTAATTCTGCCCAGCGGGGGTAAAGCGGTGGCGCGCCTTCTGTGACGTTGACGTTGGGTAAAAAAGCCTGAATCGCAGCACGCTGAACCGCTGCATCTTCGAAGGTTTTGAGTACGACTTCGCCATCATGCAATGCCGCGGTGACGGCGTACTGCATACTGAACTTACCCTCTAAACCGGTTTGCGGCCGGCTATGAATCAAGGGCACGGTGGCACGATAGTTTGTTTGAATATCAACGTGATCAAGTTGCTCAAACTTGAACGGAGTGTCTTTCAGCATATCCAACAAACCGTCAATCGTGCGATGCGTGGCGTAACACAGAGGATACTTTTTAATCTCGATGCCGCTGCGCTCGATTTCAAGCGGCACGCTACCCAATTGGTCAAGCTCTGCATGTAGATCCATCTTGTCGGCATACAACGTGGTGTAGCCCTGATCGCCATCCAAAGCCTTGGCTGAGGCATCAAACCCAAGCTTAGCCAACATGACAGCTCGCAGCGCTACGGCATTGGCTTGACCTGCCTGAAATGGCTTAGACATCGTGCCAAAGTTTTGGCGAGTGCCTGCAATCTGCGAAACCGTGATGCCCAAGGCGTTCACGATCTGTGCGTGATTGAGTTTTAACAAATGGGCACACGCCACCGTTGCACCGAAGGTCGCAATCGATGCCGTTGAATGCCAGCCCTTGGCGTACTGCTCATCCACGATCGCCCGCGCCAAGCGTAAGGTCACTTCAAAACCGATAATGTACGCGTTGATAATGTCGCGCCCTTGTGACTGCAGTGTTTCACCTAACGCAATCACAGCAGGCAATATCGCCACGGTTGGGTGGCCACGCAGTGGTGACGACACATCATCAAAATCCAAGGCATGACCCATCGTGCCGTTTACCAG
>JARXAG010000151.1 GCA_029866055.1 Burkholderiaceae bacterium | reverse complement strand
GTGTCGTACACCGCTTCATCACCCTCTGCGCGACCACGGCCGCGTGAATAGAACAATCCTTCAGTGTTTTCTCTGATCAACACCAAATCGATTTTGCTCGCCAGCGGGTTGGCCAAAGGCACCGGCAACCCCGGAAACGTTCTGATCGGACGAACGCCAGCATAGAGATCTAAAGCAAAGCGAATATCAAGTTGCGGAATAATCTCTGTGCCATCCACGCCCCTCACATGAGGTAACCCCATGGCACCAAACAAAATCGCATCAGCGGCTCGGCATGCTGCTAGCGTTGGTTCGGGTAACGATTCGCCCGAATCCAGATAGTGTTGTGCGCCCGCAGGATAGGTGCGCGCCTCAAACTGAACACCAAGCTGCTTTTCAACGGCGTCTAAAACAGCCAATGCCGCCGCCATGACCTCCTGTCCGATTCCATCACCCGGAAGCACTGCGATTTGATATGTTTTTTTCATTTTCTCGATTCACTCACTTCAATGTCAACAACTCATACGATTTCAATACGATGAATATACCTGTCTATACTAGCAAAGTGCTACACCCTAACTCGGAGACTCAAAATGACCAGCAAAATCGGCTTTATCGGCTTAGGCCGCATGGGCAAGCCCATGGCTTCGCATCTGCAAAAGAAAGGCTTTGACCTTATCGTACTTGATCTGAATCAGCAGGCCGTTGCCGAGCTGGTATCTCTGGGCTCAACAGCCGGCAAAAGCGTCGCCGACATTGCTCGCAGTTGCAATATTGTGATAACCATGCTGCCAAGTTCGATCGAGGTTGAAAAGCTCTCTTACGGGCCCGACGGAATTTTTGCGAATGCAGCAAAAGGCACTATTTTGATGGATATGAGCACCATTGACCCCTTGGCAACTGATCGCCTGAGTGCCGAAGCAAGTAAACACGGACTCACCATGGTTGATGCCCCAGTGGGTCGTTTGGCCGAACATGCTGACCGCGCTGAATGCTTATTTATGGTCGGAGCCTCAGACGCTGACTTTAAAACTGTCACCCCGCTTTTAAACGCGATGGGTAACTCAACGTTTCACTGTGGGCCAGTGGGCACAGGCGGCAGAACCAAGTTAGTCAATAACTACGTGGCGATCACCCTTACCCAAGTGAATGGCGAAGCCTTAGCCCTATCACAGCGCTTTGGTTTAGATATCACCAAGACACTCGCAGTCTTGCTAGGCACTTCGGCTAATAATGGTCAGCTGCGCATGAATTTTCCGAATAAAGTTTTGGCGGGCGATACGACTCCCGGCTTTACCATTGATCTGGCCCACAAAGACCTGTCACTGGTGGTCAATGCAGCGCATGCCGCTAAGGTGCCCATGCCTGTCGCCGCAGCAGTGCACGAATCCTTTAGTCAGGCCCGTGCCGCCGAATTCGGCGCGATTGATTTTTCGGGGATCGCTGATGTGATTTGCGAAGTCTCTAAAATCCAGAAGCCGCGCGTGCCCAAGGGCTGGAAACCAAGTTAACGGCTCTTTAAAACCCTTTCAAGCCCAGACTCGGCGCTATTAGGTGCGCCGAGACCTAGCTAGCTGCCACTTAACACCATTTCAACTCCACGCTCGGCGATCATATAGGTCGCCGCGTTGGTGTTGGTAGACACGACGGTTGGCATCACTGAAGCATCCATCACCCGCAAGCGCTCTACCCCACGTACGCGCAATTGTGAATCGACTGGCGAATGGCCGTCATCGCTCATCCTGCACGTACCACTTGGGTGATACACCGTACCGCCACGCGTTTGCGCAAAGGTCCACAGATCCGTATCACCGGGCAGGGTTTCAACATCCCACAGATCTTTAAAGGCTGGTTGAGCGTAAATATCCCGCAGCATTTCAAGGCCAGCCACAATCACTTTACGATCATGTTCAGCTGAAAAATAGCGGGGTTCGATTTTTGGTTGATCGTAGGGGTCGGTTGAACGAATCGACACACGGCCACGACTATCTGGTCTGCACTGGCATACGGCTGCACTGAACCCAGAATAATCGTGCAGCGGCTCGCCCGATTTCTCAAGCGATAAAGGCATGACAAACATTTGAACATCCGCTCGTTGATCGCGCGCGTGTTTAGTCCGCGCTAAGCCACCCACTTGCGCAGCACCCACCGTCAGTGGCCCGCTTTTTTTAAACAGCCACTGCAAACCCATTTTGGCGAGCTCAAACGGATTACGCACTTGGTCGTTAATCGACATTTTTTTCTTGAGCTTGACGATCATGCGTGCTTGATAATGATCTTGCAGGTTTTCGCCCACTTCAGGTGAGTCTGCGACTACCGCGATACCGTGTTCTTGTAACAACGCTTTTGGGCCGATGCCAGATAGCTGAAGTAACTGCGGTGACTGTAGCGCGCCAGCACACAACACTACCTCACGATCAGCTTGAGCTTGTTTGGTTTCGCCGTTTTCAATCCATTCGATGCCGCAGGCAACCTTGCCTTCAAACAACACACGCGACACTTGTGCATGCGTCACGATTGTCAGTTTTGGATTGCTCATCACAGGGCGTAAAAATGCACGTGCACCTGAAGAGCGCCAACCATCTTTAATAGATAACTGATAGGCACCCACGCCGTAATCGGTTTGCCCATTGAAATCTTTATTAGCCGGCAAACCATATTGCTGGGCAGCCTCAAGCCAGGCATCACAATACGGATGATCATTACGTAATTCAGAAACGCCTAATTCACCTGAAGCGCCATGAAACGGTGTTTCACCACCAATGTAATTTTCTGAGCGCTTAAAATAAGGCAACACGTTATCGTAATTCCAACCCGTTGCACCCTGCTTGGCCCAATCGTTGTAATCGTCGCGTTGCCCGCGAATGTAAATTAAACCGTTAATTGAAGACGAACCCCCTAAGACTCGCCCGCGTGGCCAGACAACGTTACGATCACCCGTCCCTTCGCTCGGCTCAGTGTCAAAGTATCTTGTGAACTTTGGATTCGTCATGGTTTTAAAGTAACCAATCGGTAAATGAATCCAAAAGTTTTTGTCTGGTCCACCGGCTTCAAGCAGCAGTACCGAATGCCCCGCTTGAATTAAACGATTGGTCACTAAGCAACCGGCCGAACCCGCGCCAACCACGATGTAGTCAAAGTTCATATTTTTCTCCGTGCAACCCAATCGTACAGAACGACGAGACGCTCAAGCTATTATTTTTTTCTGAATCGCAGCAAGGCCAAGTCGATTTTTTCACAAGCATCTTGCTTGAAATAGTACTATGAATAACGACTGATAGACACCAATCAATCGATACCGAAAATCGCGATGCAAGCTGCTGTAGTGCGCCAATTTTTTTGACCTAAAGGGATACCATGATTAAAACAATCGGCTTTCCTGGCCGTTACCTTCAAGGCCCTGATGCAGTGCAGCATTTGCCAGAGCTGTTGAATGAATTTTCATTAGCAACACCCATCGTCTTGATGGATGATCTTGTGCGCGCGAGTGTCGGTGATTTATTACTCAAGCCACTTTCTGCTGCGGGTATTCAGACAACACTGCTTCGCTTTGCGGGTGAATGCACCAGCGAAGCGATCGAACAGCTCGCGCTTGAAGCTGAGCGAACACAAGCCGACGTGGTCATTGGCTATGGTGGCGGAAAAACAATCGACGCAGCAAAGGGCATCGCCAAAGCGCATAACCTTCGGCTCTTTATTGTGCCAACAATTGCTTCGAACGATTCGCCCACAAGTCGTCTGATTGTCTTGTATGACGATCAGCACCGTGTGACACGAGTTGATCGATTGACGCGCAATCCTGATGTTGTACTAGTGGATACGGCGATCATTGCGCGTGCCCCTGCCAGGTTCTTTGCTGCGGGCTTGGGCGATGCCTTAAGTAAAAAATTTGAGGCGACTCAATGCCATTTGGCACGGGGGAAGAATTTTTTTGGTACCGAGTCGCTCGCCACGGCACGCTTGCTCGCCGAACGTTGCTACGACACAATCATCGAGTTTGGCCTGCCAGCATTGAAGCAGATTCAAGACCATGGCACCCCAAACGAAAGCGTTGAACGCGCGGTCGAAGCATCCGTTTTATTAAGTGGCCTGGGCTTTGAAAGCGGAGGCTTATCGCTCTCGCATGCGTTAACGCGTGGGTTTTCTGCTCACCCGGTGATGAGTACTTTTTTACACGGTGAGACTGTCGCCTTTGGCTCAATCGTTCAATTGGTGGCTGAAGAGCGCCCTGAAGCCGAAGTACAGGCTCATATCGACTTTTGTCATTCGTTAGGCTTACCCATTACGCTTGCTCAACTGGGGGCAAAGAACGCAACCGAGGCTGAAATCTTACAAATGGCGACGCTCACCGCAGCAGCGCCCTATATAGGCAACCTCACCCCTGCGGCCGATGCGAATCGCATTGCGCAGTGCATCAACAGAGCCGATGCAATGGGCCACGCAACTGCCAGATAGTCAGTTATGCTTGCTCAAACGGACAATAGAACTGAACGATAATAATCGGCGACACTTAATCAGCCACTCGGCTCGAAAAATAAACACACAACTAAAAAGACATACAGACAGTTAGACGAGCTTAATCAAATAAGTCATAACGCTTAAATCAAACAGGAGACAAACATGAACTTTGAAAATAAAGTTGCAGTGGTGACGGGAGCAGGCGGCGGTCTGGGTTTAGCGATTATCGAGAAATTCGCCCGCGGTGGCGCAGCGATTGTGGCCTTAGACTATTCTCAAAAAATGGCAGATGCAGCAGCCGAAAAAGTTCGCTCACTGACCAAGCAAAAGGTGTTGGCGATACAGTTCGATGTGGCTGATCATCACTCTGTCGCAAAGGCTTTTACCGCGATCGATCAAGAGTTCAAGCAAATTGATATTTTAGTGAACTGCGCAGGTGTACGCGAAGTTCAAAAGGTTTATGACCTTGACCCCGAAGAGTGGCGTCGCGTGATCGACATTAACTTAAATGGGCCGTTTTATTGCGCGCGCGAAGCCGTGCTGCGTATGCGTAAAACAGGTGGTGGATCGATTGTCAATATCGCCTCGGTGGCAGGCATGATGGGGCTTACACACCGCCCTGCTTACAACTCAAGCAAACACGGCATCATTGGCTTGACTCGTAACTTGTCTTTAGACTGCGCCGCGGATGGCATTCGAGTCAATGCCGTTGCTCCTGGCTTGATTCGCACACCACTCACAGATGGCTATTACAAAGATCCTGAATTTATTAGGGGGCTCAACGAAGTGGTTCCAATGGGCGCCCAAGGTGGCACACCCGGAGACATCGCCGATGCCATCGCCTTTTTATGCTCATCCGAGGCAAAGTTTGTGAACGGTATCGTGTTGCCCGTAGACGGCGGCTGGGCAGCAAGTAAGGGCTACACCACGGGTAGTGGCTCAGCCCAATTTACGTCTGCAAAAAACCAGACTTAATAAGCTGTTAGCTAACGTACTGGCTTAATAAGCTGTTAGCTAACTTACTGCTTACTAACCTGTTAGCTAATATGTAAGCCGCCGTTGACTTGCAGCGACTCACCGGTAATGAAGCTTGCGCCACTGCTGCACAAAAAGGCAATCGCAGTGGCCACTTCGGCGGGTTGCCCTAAACGCTTGAGCGACGACTGCTCGATCGAATCTGCGCCTCGTAACTTAATCAACTCGGTGGTCATCGGCGTTTCGATGATGCCGGGTGATACTGCGTTCACACGTGTACGCGGGCCAAGCTCGCGAGCCAAACTGCGCGTCAACGACAAGATGGCGCCTTTCGTTGCTGAATAATGCGAATTGGCAAATGAGCCGCGATGACCCGCAACTGAGGCAATATTGCAGATCGCACTATTGTCGCGCAAAGCTCGAATCGACCTTTGGCAAATATAAAAAACACCATCCAAATTAATCGATATCACTTTATGCCATTCAGCATCTGACATCTCTTTCGCGGGCCGAGCTAGATAAATCGCCGCAGCTGGCACTAAGAAATCGATCCCACCAAAACGCTTCACAGCCAACTCAACTGCTGCCTCTGAGTCTTTAGGGTCGCTGGCATCCATACGAATTGTCGCAATCCGTGTGCCTGTCGGATCTAACTCGGTCGCAAAGCGCTTGAGCGCGTCGTGATCAAGATCCGTCAAGACCAATTGAGCGCCATGTGCATAAAACAGCTTGGCCACCTCGCGTCCGATGCCGCCGTTCGCGCCGGTCAAAAGCAATACTCGGTTTTGAAAATCGTACATGTCGTTCGCCTTAAAAAATGAATAGCAGACATTAATAGTTTGAGCGGCCACCGCTGATGTCATAACAGGCGCCTGTTACAAAGCTTGCCTCGTCAGACAGCAAAAACGCGACAACATTCGCTACTTCGTCGACACGTACCAAGCGTTTCATCGGAATCTTTTTTGCTGCATCGGTGCTAATGTAATCGGGCATTTCGTTGCGCATTCCAGTCGCCTCTACTAAAGCCGGCGACACGCAGTTGACTCGAATCCCATGCGGAATAAACTCTTTAGCCCACGACTTCGTCACACCGATGACAGCGGCTTTGGAAGCCGCATAGATCGAGAGTTCTTGCGGCCCATCTTTACCTGCAACCGAAGCCAAGGAAACAATCGACCCAGAGCCTTGCTTCATCATGTGCGGAACGACCAAGCGAGTTAGCGCGAAGATTGCGCGCACATTAATTGCAAAGACGCGATCGACTTCAGCGTCAGTGGTTTCCCACATAGGCTTGATAGGCCCCAGCGTACCCGCATTGTTCACCAAATAGTCAATACGCCCATAATGCTTAATCGTTGCGTCGACCAAGTGCTTCAATGCAGCTGCTTCGGTCACATCAGCCTGTACTGCCAAGCCCTGTCCCGCGTTCGACGTGATCTCGGCTTGCACGTTCTGCGCGGCGTTTAAGTCGCGATCAGCAATCACAACCGTGACACCTTGCCCCGCTAACTTCAGCGCAATTGCGCGCCCAATACTCGCACCCGCGCCAGTGACAATTGCGATCCGCGACGCTGCAAGCTGTTCAAGACTTTGAGTGGAGTTTTGCATGTTCTATCTCTTCTTTGATTTGTTATTCTGTCTCATACAAACTTTAACAGCTTTGATCCAATTTGAAAGCCCGCCCCATGCCCGTGCAACATAGCTTCAATCTTAAGCAGCTCTCAACCTCACTAGCTTCATAAGCAGGGTCTTTGCAGGCACGAGCAGCTACAAGGCAGTGCAGCTTTATCGACAAAACGCTATCATCCGAACAGAACATCTCGTTGCAGACACAGCCCATGCACACACTCTCTTTCTACAGAATCCTCACACCCATCCATGAAAACCCTAGTCTCTTCCACCCACGCTCTGGCAACCGTCAACTCAAGCGGTGTTGCAACTTTAACCATCCGCGAAGCCGGTACGCTCAATATTCTGTCAACTCCGGTCATCCTCGACCTGACGAACGCACTAAACGAGCTCGCACATGCGTCTGAAGTTCGCGTATTGATTGTTAGAGGATCTGGCGACAAAGCCTTTATCGCCGGGGCGAACATCAATGAGATGGCGAGGTTAAACAGAAAATCTGCAGTCGTTTTTATTTCTGGCTTGCGCGATCTATGTGAAGCCACTCGTGTGTTTCCAACGCCAGTCATTGCCCGCATACCTGGTTGGTGCTTAGGCGCTGGGCTCGAACTTGCCATGGCCTGCGATGTTCGCATCGCAGCACAAGGCACACAATTAGGCATGCCCGAGGTGAAGGTCGGAATCCCGTCGGTGATTCACGCTACCTTAATGCCTCTTCTGATCGGGGAAGCTCGAGCCACTTGGTTGTTATTAAGCGGCGAAAACATCGACGCCGAGCAGGCTCTGCATTGGGGTCTGATTAACGAGTCTGTACCGTTGACTAGCCTTGATCAGCGAGTCACTGAGATTGCAAACAATTTTGCGGCACTCGGCCCAGCCGTACTGAGGCAACAAAAAGCCTTGCTCAGACGGTGGGAGCAGCTATCCTTACCCGATGCCATCGCCGATAGCGTTCAAGAATTTGGGAAAGCCTTTGAAACTGGCGAACCACAAAAATTCATGAACGATTTCTTAGAGCATAAAAAAAATACTAAAAAATAAAACTCTTCAGGCCTCACCAAGCACAACAATCCCATCGGCAGCTTTCACACCCTGCCCTTGTTCTAAAACAAAAAGAGGATTGATTTCGGCTTCAAGCAGGCGATCACCTAGTGTTGCCACCATCGTTGAAAAATCAACGATGGCTTTGACTAAAGCGTCAACGTCAGCTTTGGGTCGGCCTCGATAGCCATCTAGCAGAGGCCATGTTTTTAATGACAAGGCCATTTCACGCGCCGTCTCTGAAGACAAGCCGCCGGTTGAAGGTAATAAGCGAAGCGTTGTGTCCTGCAAGAGCTCGGCAGTCACCCCACCCATCCCTAACAAGATTGCCACACCCAATACATCACGATGCATGCCTAAAATAATTTCAATCCCACCTGAAACCATTTCTTGAACTAGAAATCGTTGTGGCGTGATACCCGCCTTATCCGTCACGTCCTGCGTCATCTGCAGCAACCGATGCGAAATAGTGGCCGCGGTGACATTCACCGCAACGCCTCCGATCTCGCTTTTATGCAAAATCTCAGACGAAAGAATTTTTAAAACAGCCCTCTCACCCAAAGCCGAGAGAGCAATTTGCGCTTGCCCTGGTGTGGTAACAATGGTTTCGCGTACCCCAGCAATGCCAAAGGACGAGAACAGACGCTTTGCTTGCTCTTCATCCAAACTACCCGAAGGCAAAGCATTGATAGTGCTTCGCTGAGCCGCGGTCACTATGGGTTCGACAAGCTCTGACGCCATCGTCTGACGAGCGTGCAGCATTGCAACTAGCGCCGCGCTGCAGCTTTCAGGGGCTGAGAAGGCCGGTACACCCCCTTGAGTGAGCAACGACCCAATGTTTGGTGCGTGGGGGCTAATGTATGCAAGGATTGGTTTGTCTGATAACGACATGCAGCTTTTGATCGCGTTTGACATCAATTCAGGCATGGCAAGTGCCGAGGCACCTACGATCACCACTAAGGCATCGTAGGTCGGGCTAGATAGCACCGCACTGATTGCACCTTTTAAGAGCTCAGGCTGCAGGCCCGCTAACGTGACATCAATGGGATTTCGATCAAGAGCTGCATGGTCGCCCTGTTGAAGCGCCCTGAGCTTTGCAGCCGTCTCAGCATCTGGAGGTGGGGTTTCAAAACCCGTGACGCCTAGGGCATCAGAGACTAAAGTACCCGCCCCACCCGTTGAGGTCAGGATTGCAACACGGTTACCGTGCAAAGATCTACCAGTTGCGAGCGCAGCAGGCATATCCAACAATTCATCAAAACGTTGCGCTCGAAGAATGCCCGTTTGTTTGAACAACGCATCGTACATTCGGTCAGAACCTGCTAAAGCACCAGTATGCGAAATCGCTGCCTTGGCGCCAGCTTCAGACCGACCAATTTTGAATGCCACGATGGGCTTACCCGCTTGCCTGGCGCGCAAGGCAGCAGCACGAAATTTGTTTGTATCTCGCACAGTTTCAACATACAGCGCGATCACCTTTGTGACCTCATCGTCCACAAGCCAGTCAATAAAGTCAGCTAACTCTAAGTCAACTTCATTGCTGGTTGAAATCATTTTGGCTAAGCCAATGCCACGGGCAGACGCGCGCGCAAGTAGTGAACCTAAAATCCCACCGCTTTGCGAAACCAAACTGATCGCCCCTGACGGAAAATGATCCATCTCGAGTGCGCCCGACGCTGACAACACAATCTGATCGGTGATATTGACCAAGCCAATCGTGTTTGGACCAAGAATTCGCATCGATCCAGCCGCCGCAATGAGCTCGGCTTGGCGCTTGGCCCCCTCTTCGCCCACCTCGGTATAACCGCTTGCCAACACGATTGCGGCAGCACAACCTATTTGCGCAAGCTCTCTCACTGCTTGATGCGCACGCTCTGCACCCAGCAACACGATCCCTACATCGGGCACGGTGGGCAGAGACGCGATATCGGGATAACAAGGCAGCCCACAAATCTCAGTTGCCTTAGGATTCACAGGATATACAACACCCGAAAAGCCGTGCTTCAAGAGATAGGCAACTGGCCTACCCGCCGTCTTAGCGGTATCCGCCGAAGCGCCAATCACCGCAACGGTTTGCGGTCGCATTAAGCGAGAAATAGTGTTCATCTGTATCCAAGTCTGACTATTGGCATTGAGTAGGTATTAATTTTTTTTGTTCGCTGCTAAAAATTCAAGCACTGCATTGCGGTGTTCAGTGCTCGTGTAACAAATACCTTGAGCCTGACTTCCTTGCGCAAACACTTGATTCGCAGTCGATTCGTAGGTTTCATTCAAGATTGTTTTGCTTAACGCTAACGCCGTTGCCGACCCTTGACTGAGCTCTTTCGCCCAGGCTTGCGCCTCAGGCACGAGCGCTGCCGCGGTGGTTTGGCGATCAAGGATACCAAGTGCCAAGGCCTCGGCGGCGTCAACCCGGCGACCCGAAAAAATTAACTGCTTAGCCATCGACAAGCTCACCCGACGCGGCAAAAGATACATGCCACCACCATCAGGAATAATGCCGCGATTGATATACGACCAAGTAAAGTTTGCGTACTCGCTACCAATTAAAAAATCACAGGCTAGCGCTGTGTCAGCACCCAAGCCAGATGCAGAGCCATTGACTGCTGCGATGGTTGGTTTAGGCATCGTGTGCAAGAGCGTCTGTGTGTGATGCACCCGCTGCTGCCGGTGCCAACCGTTAAACGCGATTTCACCAGTCGGTGCGCTCATGCGTTTTTCCATTCCGGCAATGTCACCCCCGGCGCAAAACCCTTTGCCAGCCCCCGTGATCACCAAAGCCCGAATGCCCTTATCAGATGCGGTTCGCTCGAGCGCGTGAATGAACTCTGAGCGCATGTCATCGCTCATCGCGTTGCGCTTGTCAGGGCGGTTAAAGGTGATCGTTGCAATGCCTGAATCAACGACCATCTCGAGGAGTTTGTAATCCATTATGTTGCCTTGTTGTGTAGCGTTATCAAATTAATCAACTGCTCGTCATTCATTGTTTTTGGTCAGCGACTCTATTTGAATCAGTCTACTGATCTTCATTCAATAGCAATCCTGAGCCTCATTAGATACCAATCGTCTCTGAATTAATTGAAGTCAGTGAGCTCATTGAACTCAGTGAACTCATTGAGCTCATTGAACTCAGTGAACTCATTGAACTTGAATCTTGTTTTCAAGGATGATTTTTTTCCAGCGATTGTTTTCTGCTTGTACGTACTGCTCAAGCTCTGAGGGTGCTCCAACAAAAATCGTTAACCCTTCATTCTCGATTTTTTTAATAAAATCAGGATTTTTCACTGTCTGCCGGATCGCAGCATTAAGCGTATCGATGATCAAGGCAGGTGTTCCAGCCGGTGCATAGACGCCATACCAACTTTCAACAGCATATCCGGGCAATGTTGCAGCCAACGGTACAACCCCTTCAAATGCGCTAGAGGGATTT
>JARXAG010000054.1 GCA_029866055.1 Burkholderiaceae bacterium | reverse complement strand
GCCCGTCATCACCGGCGGCAGATCCTCGAGCCCAGCGCGCCAGCCAAAAATATTGCCAATCGGATCGATACTGACCTCAAGCTTTAGCGCTTTCATCCACGTAATGAGCAGATCTCGACCGATACGATCTTCGTCAGAGAGTGCTAAACGACAGCAGGCACCTTCTGGGGTCATGCCAATGTCAGCGAGCGTATTGAGTTGCTCGAGTAGCGGTCCGGGCTGGATCTGTAAGCCCAGTGCACGTGAGTCAAGAGTGTTCATGCGAGTACCTCAGAAGCGGTTTTCCCAACAACTTGTTGGTAAATGACGGGATCGGTGTCGCCTTCGCTGCCTAGCAATAAGACCCGCGAGTGTGCATCGAGTTTGAGCTGCTTGTGGATGTTGGCGTGATCCCGCGCAGCTAAGAGCGCGGCTAGACCCACTCCGCCGGTTTCGCCCGCCACGATCGCAGGCTCACCTGAGTGTGGCTGCGCCAGTATTCGCATGGCTTCCAGGGCGTAGGCGTCGTCGACGGCCACCGCAACGTTTGTGCCGCCGTGCAGAATCTCCCAGGCGAGTTCAGAGACCTCGCCGCAGGCTAAACCTGCCATAACGGTATCAAGCGAGCCTTCAACGATTGTTCGTTGGCCTACTTGTAAGCTTTTATAAACACAATCTGCTTGTGTCGGTTCAGTCACAACGAATAGCGGGCGTTGCACGCCCCATTGCAGCCAAAAATTTGCACAGACCGCCGACGCTAAAGCACCGACGCCAGCTTGCGCAAAGACGTGCGTGGGCGGTTGACTTAAAGACATTTGAGTCACAATTTCTGAGGCCATGACACCATAGCCGTGCATGACATCAAGCGGAATGTCGCGGTAACCGGGGTACGAGGTGTCAGAGACGACGGTCCAGCCCTCTGCGGCTGCGGTGGTGGCGGCAAACCGAACTGCATCGTCGTAATTGCCTTTGACTTCGCGTACCTCGGCGCCGTAGTGTGCGATGGCATCGCGTCGGCCTTGGCTGACCGTTTCGTGAACATAGATCACACACTTGCAGCCAAACAGACGAGCGCCCCAGGCGACCGAGCGCCCATGGTTGCCATCGGTTGCACAGGTGACGGTAGACGCCCTGATTAAGTCTTTGAAGGCACCCGACAACAGTTCTTTTGAGCTGACGTGTGAGAGGCCCTGTGCGTGCTGCACCTTGAGGCGCAAGACGTTGGCCACAGCGTAGGCTCCGCCTAACGCTTTGAAGCTGCCCAGACCAAAGCGGCCGCGCTCGTCTTTATAAAGGATTTCAGCGACACCAAGCTGTTGCGCCAATCTGGGCAGCGACACCAAGGGGGTTGGCGCATATCCAGGCCAGCTTGAGATTTCGGCGAAGGCGGCATCAAAGCCGTCTTGGCTCATGACACTTGCGCGTTTGGCGCCATAAGCGCATTGACTTGGCTCGGCATGTGGGTTGGTAAAAGCGTATGCGGGGTGGTTCATGCGTGTCCAGATGTTCAAACAGCTGAATAAGCTCAGTTGTTTTGGTTGCTACAGCAAAATGGTATCAGCTTTGCCAAATAAGAATAGTTTTCGTTTAGGTTGGCACAAGGTCCATGAGGTTGTTACATAGACCATGAGGGTGCCACAAATTCCACTAGGTTGGCGCAAAGCAAAAATTTCCGGTGTAGACTATTTTTTTGTGTTGCGTCTCGGCTCTTGCTCGCCGATTCCCCTCGCGAGTCCGAGCGGTTCGCCTGCGAACCTTCACTCTTTGCGTTCTTACTTAAGGCGGCTAGACATGTTGAACTGTGATCTGTTGTTGATAAATGGCGTGGTGATCGATGGTAGCGGTCAGGCAAGGCGTCAGGCCAGCGTTGCGGTCAAAGACGGCCGTATTGTTGGGGTTGGCGAGGCGCTGAACTATGCCGCGTCTAAAACAATCGATTTGAAGGGCTTGGTAATCGCCCCAGGTTTTATCGACGTCCACACACACGACGATCGTCTATTGCTGGCCGACCCTTCGATGGCTGCAAAAGTCAGCCAAGGTGCCACCACCGTTATCACAGGCAATTGTGGTTTGAGCCTGGCGCCGCTAGGGCAAACCGAAGCGATTCCACCTCTGAATTTGATTGCGAATGGCCCCAGTCAGCGTTACGAGACGTTTGCAGATTATTTCGCTGCGCTTGAAAAAAATCCGCCTGCTGTCAATATGGCTGCGTTGCTTGGCCACACCACTTTGCGTGCGGTCACCATGTCTGACCTGACGCGACCTGCTAATGACACTGAAATTGCAAAAATGCAGATGCTGGTTCAAGAGGCCCTTGACGCGGGTGTGGTGGGGGTGTCTACCGGTCTGTATTATGCCCCGGCTCAAGCAGCTACTGCGGCTGAAATTCAAGCCGTGTTTGAACCCTTGCGTGGGGGTACAGCACTGATTGCCTCACATATTCGTAACGAAGCGGCGCAAGTGCTTGAAGCCATGACTGAGGCGATGTCAATCGCGAAAGAGTTGGGTGTGCGGCAGGTGCTGTCGCACCATAAAGTCAATGGCCAAGAAAACTTCGGTCGCTCGCGCGAAACGCTTGCCCTGGTTGATCAGATGCGTGCGCAAGGCGATGTGTGCCTTGACTGTTACCCGTATGTCGCGTCGTCAACCGTGTTGCGACAAGATACCGTCGAGCAGGCTTCGCGAACCTTGATCGCTTGGTCTAAGACGAAGCCCGAGACAAGCGGCCGTTATGTTGATGAGTTGCTTGAAGAACAAGACTTACCGTTGACTGAGTTTTTGGCGTCGCTGCAACCCGCAGGCGCCATTTATTTTTCGATGGATGAAGACGATGTTGAGCGCATTCTGGCCTATCCAGAAACAATGATTGGTTCAGACGGCCTGCCACACGATACCTTTCCACATCCGCGTTTGTGGGGCGCGTTTCCGCGCGTCTTGGGTCACTACAGTCGTGATCGCAAGCTGTTTCCGCTTGAAACGGCTGTGCACAAAATGACTGGCCTTTCGGCGGCGCGCTTTGGCCTAAAAGATCGAGGTCTGATTAAAGAGGGTTATGCGGCAGATTTGGTGATCTTTGATCCTTTAAACATTAAAGATAGCGCGACCTTCGCTGATCCGATGCGCCCGGCTGCAGGGATTCATCAGGTCTATGTCAACGGTGTACTGAGCTGGCAAGACGGTGTGGCGACCAACGCCAGAGCAGGTCAGGTGCTCAGGCGCGCTTAGTGGTGACTGCTGATATCCGTCACCAAATTGTCACTTGAGCATGGTCTGATTTAGGTCTCATTCATGCTTTTTAAAGATGCTTGCCATGCGCCCAATTGACACCGATACCGATATCGACAACCCCTCCGAGCAGCCGCATTTTCAGACTGTCTTAGCTGCCTCGCTTAAAAATCCCTCGCGTCGGAACCTGATTCGGGGAGCAATCGGACTGGCGGGTCTTGGACTGCTGCCTGACACGCTGATCCCTCTCGCCAACGCGTCAACTGCTACAAACGCGGCCACAGGGCTTGGCTTTCCTGCAGTGCAAAAAAGTCTGCTTGATTCAGTGCTGTTGCCACCAGGGTATAGCTATAAGGTTCTTCACGCCTCAGGCGATCCACTGAATGACAAGATGTCTGCTTTTTCTAATAAAGGGCTTGAGCTTGATGACTGGTCTGCGCGCATTGGAGACCAGCACGACGGCATTGATATTTTTTACATCGATGAAAAAGGTCAGTACACAGAACGCGATACCGGTCGCGCGCTGTTGGTGGTCAATCACGAAAGCTCGGCTGAGTCTCACCTATTGCACCCTAAAGGCCAGACTTCAAACGGGCAGCAGGGCAAAAAATTTGATCAATTCGGGGCCTGGGATTTAGGCGCACGTCCCGAACTTGAAGTACTCAAAGAGATCAACCTGCACGGTGTCTCAGTCGTTGAAATGACAAAAGGCCCACAGGGCTGGGCTTATCGACTCGATTCGCCACTGAATCGCCGCCTGACAGCGCAAACTCCGATGACTGTGCATGGGCCACAAGCAGAGTTGAAAAATATTCACGCCCTGATGACGACGGCTTTTGATCCCAAGGGCGCGACGGTCCGCGGTACGTTGAATAATTGCGGACACGGTAAAACGCCCTGGGGCACATACCTGACTTGCGAAGAGAATTGGGCGAGATATTTTCAGATTGCCCCCGGCGCTGCACCACTTGACGCCAAATCGCAAACGTCTCTTAAGCGCTATGGCGTAGCGAGTGCACCACTTAACCCGCAAAGCCCAAAAGCTGCAAGCCAAGGTTGGCACACCGTATCTGACACCGATAATCGCTTCACGCGTTGGAACATTGCGGCAAGCGGTGCCTCTGCCACGCAAGACTTTAGAAACGAAGCGAATACCTTTGGCTTTATTGTTGAAATTGATCCGGTCAAGCGTGATGCGGTTGCGGCAAAACGTGTTTCGCTCGGGCGCTTCGCACACGAAGCCGCAGTTTGTGGAAACCCGAAAGCTGGCGAACCACTCGCGTTTTACATGGGTTGTGACACCCGTAATGAGTACATCTACAAGTTTGTGAGCACCGCACTTTGGGATCCTAAAGATGTGGGCGGCGGGATGGCCGTTGGTGACAAATATCTGGATGAGGGCAAACTGTTCGTCGCGCAATTTAAAGCCGACGGCAGCGGCCAATGGCTGGAACTGACTCTGGCAGACCCCAAAATTGCATCGTATGCCAAATACACCTTCGCCAACCAGGCGGACGTTCTGGTGAACGCCCGACTGGCGGCTGACGCGGTGGGTGCGACCCCCATGGATCGTCCTGAATGGGGCGCAGTGAATCATAAGAATGGCGAAATTTACTTTGCGCTCACCAACAGCGACGCCGCGAACCGTAATCCGGCCAAGGTCAATGCCGCAAACCCACGCGCCTACACCGACGTTGACGGCAGAAAGAACTCGGGTAATCCAAACGGGCACATCATTCGCTTCCACGAACACAGTGATCGCTCGACCGCAATGCAGTTTCAGTGGGATATCTTTTTGTTTGGCGCAGAAGAAGATGCCGGCTCAGCCAATCTTTCTGGGCTCACGGCTAACAATTCTTTTTCTTCTCCTGATGGTTTGTGGTTTAGTAAGGCAACAGGCATTTGCTGGATACAGACCGACGACGGTGCCATGACCGATGAGTCCAATTGCATGATGCTCGCGGCCATTCCCGGCCAGGTGGGCGATGGTAGCAAGGTCACAGTCAACAATACGATGGTAGTGGCGGGTCAAGAGCAAACGGGCCAACAAGAGACGTTTATTGGCGCAACGCTAGGTGAAGCTAAGCTCAGGCGGTTTTTAGTGACGCCTAAGGGAGCTGAAGTCACTGGCGTGACAGAAACTGCCGACGGCAAGACCTTGTTTGTCAATATTCAGCACCCGGGAGAGCGAACCCCTGCCTTAGGAGATGCTGCTGAATTCAAATTCCAGAGCACCTGGCCTGGCAATATGGGTTATGGCGTTGCAGGTCGTCCGCGTTCAGCCACGATCGTGATTACTAAAGACGACGGTGGGATTATCGGTCTGTAAGTTTTTGAAGGGTCAGTGATTTTTTGCTGTCAGTCATTGATAGGATATGATCAGTCATAATGTTTTTGTGGCTGATCATTTTTTCTATGACGATGAACAAGGCTTTTTCCGAGGGCGTCAAGCATATCCGCAAAGCGGTTTGGCTCATGTCGTTCCTTTTTTTTACGACCGTGCAAACCGTAAATGCTCATCCTCATGTTTGGATCGAAGGGCACTTGACTCTTTTGTTTAATAGTCAGGGGCAGGTCACCGCGTTGCGACACGCTTGGAAATTTGATGAATTGTTTTCAGCTTTTTCGTTGCAAGGGATCACGCGCGAAAAAAACGGTGTGATCCCTGCAGCCGAACTTCAAACCTTAACGGATCAGTGGATGCAAAATCTGGCTGATCCTGCCTCGCATTTTTTTACGACAGTGTCGCATGGTGGTCGGGCCATGTCTCTGCAAAAACCGGTGCAAGCGCAGTCGAATTTGGATACACAAACGAATCAACTCACTCTGTCTTTTGAGTTGCCCTTTAATGAGCCGCTCGCACTCAGCAAGCAGTCGCTCGAGGTTGATGTGAACGACCCTGGTTATTTTGTTGCATTTGATTACAAGGGAAGCCAGGTGCTTACGCTTAACGAGGCGCCGTCTACCTGCCGGTATTCGCACATGCCTCCCCGACCACTTGACTCAAAAAGTCAACGGCAACTCGGCGCGTTGACTCCCGATCAAAAAGAGTTACCCGAGCATTTGCGACAGCTTGTGCGTCAACTGTCGCATCAATTCAAAGTGACCTGTTGAGCACGCGATGTCTTTAATCAGTTCTCTGCTGTCTCGATTTCTTTTGGCGCTCGTCCCAGTCTCGCTTGGTGTTGCTCTGTTAGTTCTGACGGCTGATGTGCTGGCCGTCACCAGCCACCCCTTTGCGATAGCCGAACAGCGTTTGAGCACTAGCTCGACAGGTTGGTTTGCTGATTTTTTTGCGCAAATGGCAATGTGGCAATCGCACTTTTATCGACAACTCACTGGCGCGGTTCGCGCCTGGCAGCAAGACGGTTGGGCGGCGTGGTTATTACTTGGCTTGTCTTTTGCGTATGGGGTGTTTCACGCACTTGGCCCTGGGCACGGCAAGGCCGTGTTATCGGCTTATGTGTTGGCAAATCGTGAAACAGTTAAAAACGGTGCAATCTTGGCGTTGTTGTCGGCCTTTTTGCAGGCACTTGTAGCGATCACGTTAGTCGGTATTGCTGCCGGGGTGCTGAATGTATCGGGGCTTGCATTAACTCGGGCAACTTGGTGGCTTGAGATCGCCTCGTACGCCATGATGGTGGCGCTCGGCGCATTGCTTGTTTTTCGGCAGATAATTCGGCCTGTCTGGCGCTGGCTCACTCAGCGACTGGCTCGCGCCTCAACGGCACCTGTAAAAAGCGATGCCTCTCATTCCGGTCAGAGTCATCATCTGGCCCAACAAAATCATCACGATCACCACCACCATCACGGCCATCACCATGATCATCATGCTCATCATGCTCATCATGATCATCATGCTCATCATGATCATTCTCATTGCGCGCATCCTGCACATCGCGAGTCTGGCGCGACCGAGCTTGCAACGCGATTACAACCTCATGACGCGCATCAGCACGATGAGCACTGCGGACATTTGCATGCGCCTGATCCGGCGATGTTGACAGGGCGCTTGACTTGGTCCAAGGCAAGTTCAGCGATTTTGGCAGTTGGATTACGCCCGTGCACCGGTGCTATTTTTGTGTTGGTCTTTTCGCTGGCACAAGGTTTTTTTATCGCTGGGGTTGCAGCAGCGCTAGCGATGGGATTGGGAACAGGGCTCACGGTGGCTGCGTTGACGACAGCCTCACTCTGG
>JARXAG010000001.1 GCA_029866055.1 Burkholderiaceae bacterium | reverse complement strand
CAGTAAGCTTTGTCCAAGTTTGAGGATGACCCCAGTTAAGCCCGGTGCGGCGCTGCCCTCGCTGAACTCTGACCAACCTATCAAACCTGTATCGGTTGTGATTTTCAAAAACGATAGCGTGCGCCAGCCACCATCAGCATGTAGGTCTTCGATTGCGGTGATTTTCAAGCTGTCTCCTTGGCCGCTAACTACGACCTTTTTTATTATGCATCGCCAAGAGGGGGCACTTCAGGCGTCACTGAAAAATGATGCAATTGAATTTTCCATTGCCCGTTTAGCTGACTCAACACGAGCGTCGTGCGCAGTACCGATTGAGTCTGACGCCCCCCTGCCAATACAAACGAAAAAGCCCCTAGCCCTTGCGATACAAAACTTTCTGGGCTGATTTGCACAAACTCTTGTTCGATTAAGTCGAGCACTGCTGACTGAATGATGCCATCATAGGACGCAAAATAAGCCTGAATTGCAGCTACCCCAACAGAGTGTCCTGAGCGACCGCCATAAAACAAGGCATTATCTGCATACAGTTTTGCCAGCGCGTTTGGATTCCAGACCTTAGCGGCCAGATTCCAAGCGTTTTGCATCTCAGCTAGGATTTTTTTAGGATTGCTCGCACTCTCAGTCATGGCAGATCTCTAGGCTTTTGATTGTTTAATCGCTTGCAGTTCAAGCGTTTAGATGAGTGTATACGAACGATAAGCACCTTAAACAAGGGTTTTCTCTAGCTCAGGGCAACAGCAATTTCGATCTATTTCAGGCAATATGGGCTTGGTTTTCATGAAACTCGGCGTTAGCCGCAGTCGTCCAAACTATTTTTACGAACAGAGACACTCAATGAATTTTAAAAAAACGATTCTTTCTACTCTTCTTGCCGCTGGCATACTGGGCGCAAGCGCACTCACTAACCTTGCCTCTGCGCAAGACGTCAAACCGCTTCGCATTGGTGCCATTGTCGATATGTCGGGTATTTATTCCGCCATTGGCGGCCCAAACATGGTCAACGCAGTCAAGATGGCAGTCGAGGATTTCGGCGGCAAGGTGTTGGGCCGCCCAATCGAGGTACTTTCGGCGAATTATCAAAATAAAGTTGATATTACCGCTGCACGTGTGCGCGAATGGTACGACCGCGACGACGTCAAACTGGTGATTGAGTCAACCGACTCTGCCTCGGCGTTAGCGATGCAAAAACTCGCTCGAGAAAAAAAGCGCCTGGTAATTTTTGCGGGCTCGGCAAGCTCAGCCTTGACCAACGCTGAATGCTCACCTTACGGCGTACATTATGTGTATGACACGTATGCAATGGCTCACGGCACGGGTGCTGCGATTACCAAAGGAGGCGGCAACAGTTGGTTTTTCATTACGGCCGATTATGCTTTTGGTCATGCCCTAGAAAAAGATACTGCTGAGGTTGTTGTTGCCAATGGCGGCAAAGTTCTTGGCAATGTACGTGCGCCATTAAATTCGCCTGACTTCTCGTCGTACTTATTGCAAGCACAGGCCTCAAAAGCCAAAATCATCGGCCTGGCTAATGCAGGCTCAGACGCGCAGAATTCTGTACGTCAAGCTTCAGAATTTGGCATCATCAAAGGTGGGCAACAAATGGCCACCTTATTGATGTTTTTGTCTGATATCAAAGGGATGGGCTTGTCAGTTGCACAGGGCTTGATGTTCACCGATGGTTTTTACTGGGATCGCACCGACGAAACACGTGCCTTTTCAAAACGTTTTGGCGAGCGTAACAAAGGTGATATGCCAACCATGGTGCAGGCTGGTGCTTATTCAGCAACGATGCATTATTTGAAGTCGGTTGCTGCCGCTGGCACAGATGATGCCGATGCCGTTGCCGCCAAGATGAGAGAGCTCGAAATCAACGACTTCTTTGCTACAAAAGGCAAGATCCGTGTCGACGGTCGTATGGTGCACGACATGTATCTAGCCGAAGCGAAAAAGCCTTCTGAGTCAAAGGGCCCTTGGGATCTGTTGAAGATCAATGCAGTCATCCCAGGTGACCAGGCGTTTCGGCCTTTGTCTAAGAGCGTCTGTCCTTTAGTCAAAAATTGAAATCAAGGTCTTAGTTTGATGACGGCCACTCCGGTGGCCGTTTTTCAATAAAGGCGCTGATTCCTTCTTTAGCGTCAGGGCTTGCTGCGACGGCGCAAAACCTATCAACAACAGCTCCGATGTCGCGACGGTATCCAACGTCATTAATTCGCATAAAAGCCTGGTGTCCCATTCGCATCACATTAGGCGATTTAGAGGCAAACATCTTCGCCATGACACGTGCGGCTTGCAGAGCCGTGCCATCGTCAACCATTTGGCTCACCAAGCCAAGTTCGAGAGCCTCTTGTGTATGAAAGACACGGCCACTAAAAAGAATCTCAAAGGCTCGATGGCGTCCGATGATTGAGGGCAGATGAATGAAGTGGATTGCGGGAATCATACCCACGTCAATTTCTGGATAGCCAAAGGTTGCTGAGCGGCTCGCAATGATCACATTACAAGAGATCGATAGAGTCATTCCGCCAGCACGCGCTGCGCCGTCAATTGCTGCGATCGACGGCTTACCCAAAGTGTGCTGAACGTCGGCAAGTTCGATATAAAGCTGGTCTAAGAATTCACGAACCGATTTACCTGTTTTATCAAGCAAAATATCCAGATCAAGCCCAGCGCAAAAGCGTTTTGGCAAGGTGCTCGCTAAGATCACAGCCCGCACTTGGTCGTCATCGCGCGCGGCTTTGAACGCCGCAACGATCTCAACAAGCATCGGGATGTTCAAGGCGTTGACGGGCGCGTGATTCAGACTAATCTCTGCGATTTGATCGACGACTGAATAAGTGATGTATTTCATGTTTTTGATTCTTTGTTTTAGAAAAGAAAACCGGAGTCATTGACGTACGTGCAAGCCACTGGTTTACTGAATGACGCCTTGACTGCGCAAAGCCTGAATCGCCTCGCTCGTGTAACCGAGTTCAGACAAGACCTCTTGCGAGTGCTCTCCTAACATGGGCGGCGGTCGATGCGCCCGGCGATCTTCGTCTTGAAACTTAATCGGCAACCCAATTTGTTGTAGCGCGCCTACCGTTGGGTGTTCGGTTTGAACAATCAACCCCCTAGCCGCCACCTGGGGGTGTGCCAAGGCTTCGCTCAGTTTATGAATGGGTGCAGCGGGTACCCCATTTTTACTTAAGCACTCAAGCCACTGCGCAAGCGTCTTGGTTTTCATCTTTGTCTGCACCAGTGCCACGGTGGTACTCATATTTTTAACACGTAGTGCATTTGTCGCAAGATCTGGGCGATCAACATGCTCTTCTAAGCCCGCAACTGAGCAAAAGCGTCGCCATTGCGCATCGTTGCCGGCACCGAGCATGATTGGCTGATCAGCCGTTTCAAAGACTTGATAAGGACACATTGAGGGATGCCCTGTCCCCATCGGCTTAGGATCGATTCCGCTTTGCCAGTAGCTCTGTGCCATGTAAGTCAGAAATCCAAGGGATGTATCGAGCAACGACAACTCAAGGTAAACACCCTTACCAGTTCGCCCACGCTCGAGCAGCGCTGCCAACACACCACTGAGGCCAAACATCCCGGTGCCCATGTCAACGGGCGAAAAGCTTGCCCTGGCAAAGGCGCCCTCTGGCGCACCCATCGTGCTGATCATGCCGCTAAAGGCCTGCAGCATCACGTCATAGCCGGGCTCGTCTCCAAGTGGTCCTGCACGCCCATAGCCTGAAATTTCGCAGTAGATCAGGTTTGGATTCAGCGCGCTTAAGGTCGCATGATCAACTTTAAGCTTTGCAGCGGTACCACCACCAAAACCTTGCAAGACGACGTCTGCGCTTTGCACTAGCTCGTGCAAAATCTTTTGACCCGCTTGAGTTTTTAAATCGAGCGCCAGACTGCGTTTGTTATGGTTCACCGCCATAAAGATTGCCGATTGACCATTCGTCTGCGGTAACCAACCGCGGGTGTCATCACCCTGACCAACTGGCTCAATTTTAATGATCTCAGCACCCAACTCGCCAAGATATTGTGCGCAAAGTGGCCCAGCCAGCACCTTGCTAAGATCGACCACTTTAATACCTTTGAGTGGTTGCATAACCTTCCTTCATCAATAACAAAGAATCTGAACAGACTGGCTAAACCAGTCAAAGTCGTGACAATTAGCGAATACTTGCTGGCGCTAAGGCTCGAGTTAAGCTCGCCTCACCCCGCCCATAGATCGCCGCGTTATAACTAGTGACGGTATCGGTTCGGGCCGTGTTCAATAACTGATTCGCCACTGCCGTTGCGCTGGCCGTCGTGAACTTGCTGCCAACAATTGCTGCGTAACCCGAAACGATGGGTGCCGCAAACGAGGTCCCGGCCAGACCGCCCAACGCGTTGCTATCAACACCAACCACCAAAAAATTTCTTTGTACGACAGGGCTCGTACCCGCCACGTTTGAATAGCTGGCCATCGATGCCGGGTTGGCCGGAGTGCCGTTCTTTGCTAGAGCACCTACCAAGATCGCCGAAGGCTGCCCAGCTAGACTCACTGCCAGATTATCGACTCTGCCTCGGTACTCGCCCGATGGCACTGCTGCACCGACTGGGATACTGCTATTCCCTGCAGATTTAACGATCACCGCACTGCCGCTTTGCGCATAGCTTAACAATGCCAGTTCAGTCGGAAAAGCAGTGAGGCTGCTGTAAAAGCCATAAGACAAGTTGAAAACATTTAACGTCGAGGTAACGAGTCCAACGACTCCCGTGACCGATTCATGCGTGACTACTGTGGCCCGAGGCGCCACTGACTGCGCCTGCCACGTCGTCAGAGCGCCGTGGCATCTTCCAAATGCTTGCTCGCAGCTCGAACCAAAATCATCAATCATATTGATTCGAACGCCCTGACCTAAATATCCTTGCGACCACGCCGTACCGACTTCGGGGCTCATCCACGCCTGTTGCGCACTCGCGGTCTTCAACACTGCCATTGGCAGGCTAAGCGCGATTATCCAAAGAGTCTGTTTGATATTCAACATGGCACTGGTCCCGCCCCAATTGGTAGATTTCTAAAATGAAAGTGAATACTGAAGGGATAAAAAATAAGAATTGAGTGGCTTCATGTTGTACAGGTACTGCAAGGTATCAGCGGGTGCAAGTGGCGTGGCCGCTAAACGGCAGTTCACTTTTTGTTGCCCACCGATTTCACCATAATCCGCGATGCACGATTTTTCTCTTAAACTGCCGCCAAGGACGGTGGTAGCTTTGAAAGACAAGCTTGAGTTCTTAGCAAAGTCATGACGAACAACCAAACCGACTTTAACGCTTGGATCGATCGTATATTTTTCACCGAGTTCGCCCGTGCTAGCCCCCCAAATCAAACCAAGCCAAGGCGTCAATTGGGTCATCATTGCAAGGCGCGAGTCTGTCCAATTGCTCGAATACCAGCCTTTAAAGCTGATCCAGTTTCCGTTCGCAGTTTCGAATCCCCCAGTCTGCGAGCTGCGTATCACTTGCGACAATTGCGAGCCCTGACCGATATCTATGAGGTAGGTATTGGTCAAAAAATACTTCGCTGCAGCCGGCAGCTCTGTCGCCTTGGCCATTGGGGTACTGAGGCAAACGAATAAGCCAAGTACTAAATTGACAAAGGCTAAGCCAGGCTTACGCCAAGCCCCCCTATCAACCGATTGACTGCTCTTGAGAGACTGCATGATGCCCCTTAGCAGTTAGACTATGTGGGTGTCCTTCACTTATTTATCGACATCATGATACAAAAACTTTTGTTGTGCACTCTCTTATCACTCTCAACACTAACAGGTATCGCCATGGCGACTGAAGAACCCTCTTACCGAAGCATCCTGCAAGAGGCACCTTTTGAAATTAGAGAATACCCTTCGTTGATCGCTGCCGAAGTGACCGTGTCTGGCGAGCGTAGCGAGGCTGTCAGCGCTGGGTTTCGGTTGCTAGCGGGATATATCTTTGGGGGCAACACGCGCAAACAAAGTATTGCCATGACCGCACCGGTGATTCAAAACGAATCGCCAAATGAAAAAATCGCCATGACCGCACCCGTTATGCAAAGCCCTGACCCCTCGGGCTGGATCATTCGTTTCATTATGCCTGCGAGCTACACACTTGAGACTCTGCCAACACCTAATGATCCAAAGGTTCGACTTGTCTCCTTACCACCCAAGCGTCTTGCGGTTGTACGTTTTTCGGGGCTCGTCGACGACAACGATGTCGAACAACAAACGGCCGTTTTACGCACCTTTATCGCTAAGCAAAAACTAACAGCCATCGGCACACCCTCGCTGGCCCGCTATGATCCGCCTTGGACACTTTGGTTTTTACGTCGCAACGAAGTCATGCTTGAAGTGACGTCTGCGCAATAGCCCCTTGCTTCAGTCCGCTTTCATCCCAGTCTTTTTAATCAAATCGGCCCACTGCTTGAGCTCACTTTGAATCGCAGCTTTCATTTGCTCAGGTGTCATTTTTAGTGGCTCGTAGCCATCTTGCCGGATGACCTTTAGCACCTCGGGGTCGTCCATTGCGGCATTGAGCGCCGCAACCAGTTTGGCTGTAATCGCTGCAGGCAGGCCTGCAGGCCCCACTACGCCAAACCACACCGGCGAGTCAAACCCCGGAAAGCCACTTTCAGCAATGGTTGGCACGTTCGGAAACAAGCTGCTACGAGTAATCGAGCTCACAGCAAGGGCCGTGACTTGCCCCGCCTCAACGTTGGTTGCAATTGAGCCAATTGACGAAAACAAAATAGGAATATGACCACCCAACAAATCGTTTAAGGCACCAGCCCCGCCCTTGTAGGGCACATGAGAAATTTGCAAACCCGTTGCAATCTTAAACTGCTCGGCCGCCAAATGACCCGACCCACCAATCCCAGACGTGCCGTAACTCCATTGCGTTGGGTTTGCTTTTGCTAAGGCGATAAAACTCTTGACATCTTTAGCCTGTGACGTGGGCAAGACCGCAATCAGTGAACCGCCACTGGACACCATCCCGATGGGAGTGAAATCATTGACTGGATCAAAGTTCGCCTTGCGTAAAGAGGGACCAAACGTCATAGGGCCTTGCGACGTGAGGTGAATCGTATAGCCATCGGCTGGCGCGCGCGCAACCAGTTCTAAAGCAATCCCCCCAGCCACTCCTGGGCGATACTCCATTACGATCGTTTGGCCTAAAAATTTTGCCATCCGATCGGCCACCGGACGTGCGAGCTTGTCAGCCGCACCCCCAGCAGTAAATCCGACCACCATCTTGATTGGTTTGGCGGCGGGATACTCTGCCGCAGAGCCTAAGGACGGCGAGCCGAGCAAGGCTACGCCTAAAGCAATAGCACCTAATTTGCGAGTAATCAAAAGTGTCTCCGAGTGCATACTGAAATGCGTTTTATTCTATTTATTTGAAAAGCGGTCAACTCTAGCCAATCATAACTGCCTGTTCTAAAGTCAACAATACCTTGTATTTTCGAAGTCTCGGTTTACACTTCGCCTGATTGGATGGACGACTCGAGTTAAATAGTATTGGCGTTCTGCCTCGAGTCCCTCCAAAAAATACCCTTCGGAGATCAAAATGCGTAATGTCGTAACCAAACTAATCGCCACGCTGATGTTGGCAACGCTCGCCCAAACAGCTGCTGCTCAGTACCCTAATAAAACCATACGCTTAGTTGTGCCTTTTCCGGCAGGCTCTGCCACTGACACGGTCGCACGCATTCTTGGCAATGGTTTAAGCGCCAGCCTTGGGCAACAAGTGATTGTCGAAAACAAAGCAGGCGCCGATGGCGCTCTGGCTGCGACAGAAGTCGTCAAGGCGGCGCCAGATGGCTACACGATGCTTGTGGCAACCAATAGCCCAATGGCTGCTGTGCCCGCTTTACGCAAGCAACCGCCTTATGATCCCATCCGCGATTTCACTCCTATTTCAATGATTGGCCGATACACCTTCTTTTTATATGCCAACGCGCAGCTACCGGTTAACAACATCGCTGAACTCATCGCCTATGCAAAGGCTAACCCGGGTAAGCTCGCCTATGCCACTGGCAACACCACAGGTATTGTGGCAACCGCTCAAATTTTGTCACTTGCCGGCGATCTGAAAATGCTACATGTGCCGTACAAGGGTGAACCAGCGGCTGTGATTGATCTGGTGTCCAATCGCGTGCAACTGATGATTTCAACCCCTTTCACCGCTGGTGTGCATGCGGCTGAGGGTAAGCTCAAAATGCTTGCGATCACGCTCCCGAGTCGCTCGGCACTCGCACCTGATGTACCGACTTTTGCCGAAGCGGGCATCAAGGGATTTTCAGTTCAGTCATGGGCAGCCTTGTACGCTCCAGCCAACTTGCCCGCTGAATTGCTTACGCGTTTGAATACCGCGGTGAATGCCGTCTTGAATCGCGCGGACATCAAAGAGCAGCTCGATCAAAAGCAGTTTTTAGTTCAAGGTTCGACGGCTGAAGCTCTTGGCGCCTTTACCAAAGAGCAAGCTGCAACTTATGTCAAAATCCTGCGCGACGCGGGTGTTCAGCCAGAATAACCGTAACGACGGAGATCCCTCATGCCCGTGATTTCAACTAGCTTTGATCTAACAAATGTCGAGTGGCGTCACGTGCATGACGCCAGTGATCCAGCTTTTTATATCGATTTTGAGTACAGCCTGCTAGGCTATGACTTGCCTAGCGGTCGCCTCGATATGCTGCTTCGCTACGGCAAGGGTGGTCACTGTCGTCGTCATCGCCACCTGGCATCTACGGTCACCCTCGTCTTAGAAGGCGAGCAGTTTTTAACCGAGATGCTGCCAGATGGCACGACAAAAAAAATCCACCGAAAAAAAGGCGACTACGCTTTGGCTGCAGCTGACGCACTGCCACATGACGAACACGGCGGCCCAGACGGAGGAACCATCCTGCTGTCGATGACCGCAGTCGACGGTCTGTTATTCGAATACTTTGATGAAAACATGGCCAATGGCTGGGCACTTTCTATCGAAGAGTACGTCGACAACTGGAACAAAGGCGTGATTCACGCAAGTGCTCCCTCGCAAGCGTTATCAACACACAGTTAAGCAGAAAGCTCGACCGTATTGCCGATATCAGATACGGTCGCGCGCTGCACATCGCGCTTCCAGCGCCAATCATCAAAATCTGTACCCCGATGCATGGTGCAACGGTTATCCCACATCACCAAATCATTCACACGCCAACGGTGGGACAGCACAAATTGCGGCTGTGTTGCGTGCTCGGTGAGCTCTTGAAATAGCTTTTCACTGTCTTCATCAGACATCCCTATCACTCGCATCGCATGCGAGGCAAGATACAAATTGCGTCGCCCTGTTTCAGGAATCGTGCGCACCATCACCTGCTTGGCCGGCGGCAACGAAGCGCGTTCTTTCTCTGTAAAGTCAGTAAACCCAAGTTTTGCGCGCGAATGAAAAATCGAGTGCTCAACGATCATCTTGTCGAGTTTAGTTTTAGTCGCATCAGGCAAAGCATCATAAGCCGCACGCATATCTGCAAATTCAGTACGCCCACCTACTGGGGCGATCGAACGCCCGTACAACAACGATGTCAAGGCTGGTAAGTGTCTAAAAATACTGTCGGTATGCCATAGGCGATTGGCGAGACCTGACATCCGCTTACGACTGTTCACGGCAAGAATTTCGTTTTCGTCGCCTAAATTTGAAACGTCGGCAATGCGTGTATCGATTCGGTATTTTTTAACCTCATCGGCATAGGTGTTGATATTTTGTTCCATCGGACCGAACACTTCTGCAAAGGCAATGTGTTGGGCTGAAGTCAATTCTTGGCCTGGAAACACGAGTACGCTGTATTTGAAAAACGCGGCTTTAATTGCAGCACGATCTTCATCGGATAACGGCAGACTCAAATCCACATCGCCGATTTCAGCCATGAAGTCTGATTTAACTGGATATAAAGTGATGGCCATACGTGGCTCCGAGAGTTAATAACAAAAACTTATCCTAATCAGCGACTACACCCGTCTGGTCAATCACTTTTTTCCACTTGGCCAAATCTTCTTTGATTGCCGCAGCGAATTCTGCTGGCGTGCTCGTCATCATGTCACCATTCTGCGACTCAGCCCAAGCCTGCAGCGCGGGGTCTTTTGTGACGACAGTCAACTCTTTGTTTAGTCTCTGAATGATCGCGGAGTCTGTTCCCTTGGGCACCATCACACCAAACCACGTGTAGGTATCAAAGCCCTTGACGCCCAACTCAGAAAACGTCGGAATATTTGGCGCTTGCTTTGAACGCGTTGTACCTGAAATTGCCAAGGCAATGAGTTTTCCGGCATTGATGTGCGGGATTGCCGTGTCACTGAACATCACCTGAAGCTGCCCGCCCAACAAATCAGCCATGGCGGGCGCCGTGCCTTTGTAAGGGACGTGCGTCATTTTGATACCGTGATCTGCATCGAACAGTTCACCTGCCAGATGGCTGACACCACCTGTGCCGCTCGAGCCATAGTTCAATACGCCAGGCTTAGCTTTGGCTAGCGCGATCAATTCAGGGATTGATTTGATCGCTAGCCCCGGCGTGACGACCAAAATCGCCCGACTGCCACCGATCAAGGCCACTGGTTCAAGATCTTTTAAAGGATCAAAGGGCAAGGTCTTGTAGACGAGCGTGTTGATCGTCACGGTTGCATTATTGCCAACGTAGAGCGTGTACCCGTCTGGCGCTGACTTAGCGGCCCGAGCGGCACCAATATTGCCCCCACCGCCCGAAATGTTTTGAACAATGACCTGTTGATTCAACCTTTCGCCCAAAGGCTTGGCAATCGCGCGCGCTAGCGAGTCAGTAAATCCGCCAGGTGGATAGGCGACGATCATCTGTATCGGCCGCTCTGGCCATGCTGCGTGTGCACAGCCAATAAAAGCCGTTGCAATCACTACCCAAAGTTTGATGAATGGATTTTGCATTTCGTCTCGTCTTTTTTAGCTTTTTAACGACTAGGAAAATTCACCATCGGAGCGATTGGCACACCTTTCGTCTGCTTGACCAAAAGCGTACCACACGGTCAACTTTCTCAGCATAGGCGCAAGCTATTTCAAGGTAATCCTCAGAAGGGGCTACAAAAATTATTGCATCGCAGCAGGACGTTTCAAAGGCCTATTTTTTTAAAGTCGTACACTCTACTTGTCGCCTTCAACACTGATTTCTTGTGAAACACCTTTTACTTGCCCTCGGGGCAATGTTTTTTCAGCAGACCTTTATCGCGCTTGGGCGAGCCTTACCCGCGGTGCTAGCCCCCGCCATGATTGCGCACCTGATGCTGGATTCTGCCTGGATCGGGGTGTATTTCTCGATCGGCGCGATC